>MEYC01000037.1 GCA_001775715.1 Candidatus Aminicenantes bacterium RBG_16_66_30
GCCGGCCTCGTGGCCATGATCGACCCGCCCCGCCCCGAGGTCCGCGACGCCATGGCCAAGTGCCGGACCTCGGGCATCCGCACGGTCATGATCACGGGCGACCACAGGAACACGGCCGTGGCCATCGCCCGCGAGCTCGGCTTCTACGGCCCGGACTCGCGGGCCCTGACCGGGGAGGACGTCGACCGCCTGACGGACGGGGAGCTCGACGCGTCCGTGGAGAGCGTCGCCGTTTACGCCCGGGTTTCCCCCGAGCACAAGCTCCGGGCCGTGCGGGCCTGGAAGCGGCGGGGCGAGATCGTGGCCATGACCGGCGACGGCGTCAACGACGCGCCCGCCGTCAAGGAAGCCGACATCGGCGTCGCCATGGGCGTCACCGGGACGGACGTGACCAAGGAAGTCTCGGACATGGTCATCACCGACGACAACTTCGCCTCGATCGTGGCCGCGGTCGAAGAAGGCCGGGGGATCTACGACAACATCCGCAAGTTCATCCACTTCCTCCTGTCCTGCAACCTGGGCGAGATCCTGGTCATGTTCACTGCGGCCCTTTTCGGCTTCCCCGTGCCGCTCCTGCCCATCCAGATCCTCTGGGTCAACCTCGTCACCGACGGCCTGCCCGCCCTGGCCCTCGGCGTCGATCCCGTCGACCCGAACATCATGGAGCGGCCGCCGCGCAAGCCGGATGAGCCTGTCATCACCGGGGCGAGGGGCTGGCTCATCGGGATCCAGGGGGTCTTCATCGCGGCCTGCAGCCTGGGCGCGTTCCTCTTCGTCTTCCTCTACGAGAAGGAAGGGCTCGGGCGGGCCCGGACCGCCGCCCTGGCCACGCTCGCCTGCAGCCAGCTTTTCCATGCCTTCAACTGCCGGAGCATGCGGCAGTCCCTGTTCAAGCTCGGGATCTTCTCCAATCCCCAGCTCGTCGGCGCCGTCAGCCTCTCGTTCCTGCTCCAAATGGCCGTTATCTACGCGCCGTTCCTCCAGCCCGTCTTCAAGACGGAGGCCTTGAGCCTGCTCGACCTGGGCATGATCATGGTCTTCTCGACCCTGCCGCTCTGGACGATGGAGCTCGTCAAAGCGCTCAACCGGAAATTCCGGTTCTACGAACTTTACTGATAAGGACCCGAGCATGGGGACACGTACCTCAGGGACATGTCCCCGGTTCATGTCCGAGGAGGTCACATGAAGAACGTCGCCCGATATCTCGCTTTCGCGGTCGTCGCCCTCGCCCTGGTCTTCACGGCCGGCGCGGACGACGGCATGTGGATGCCGCACCAGATGAAGGCCCTCGACCTGAAGGCCCTGGGCTTGCGGATGGATCCCGGCGATCTCTACAAGACGGACGGCACCGGCCTGATGAGCGCCGTGGTCAACCTCGGCGGCGGCACGGGCGAGTTCGTCAGCGCCGAGGGCCTCGTCCTGACCAACCATCACGTCGCCTACGGCGCCATCCAGAGGGCCTCGAGCAAGGAGAACGACTACATCAACAACGGTTTTTTGGCCCGGGCCCGGGCTGAAGAGATCCCGGCCCAGGGCTACACGGTCGGCGTCCTGCTCGGCTACGAGGACATCACGGCCAAGGTCAACGCCGCCTTCAAGCCGAAGATGACGCCGCGCCAGCGCTACGACGCCTTCGACAAGGCCCAGAAAGAGATCATCGCCGCGGGGGAAAAGGGTGGTCCGGACCTCCGCTGCACGCTGGCCGCGATGTACAGCGGCAACGCCTATTACCTTTACACTTTCAAGCAGATCCGCGACGTCCGGCTCGTCTACGCCCCGCCCCAGGACCTGGGCAATTACGGCGGCGAGACGGACAATTGGATGTGGCCCCGGCACACCTGCGACTTCTCCTTCCTCCGGGCCTACGTCGCCCCGGACGGGTCGGCCGCCGACTTCAGCGCGTCGAACGTTCCTTACAAGCCCAAGGTCTGGCTGAAGGTCTCGCTTGACGGCTTCAAGGAGGGCGACTTCACGTTCGTCATGGGCTATCCCGGCCGGACCTACCGCAACTATGCCCTGGCCGAGCTCAAGGCCGACCAGGAGAACATGGCCAAGAGGATCAAGGACATCCAGGATATCATCGGCTTCTACGAGGCCGCCGGCCAGAGCGACAAGGAGATCGAGATCCGCTATGCCGGTCAGGTCAAGGGGCTCTACAACGGCCTGAAGAACATGCAGGGCAAGCTCGAGGGCTTCGTCAAGTACGACCTCGTGGCCAAGAAATCCGCCCAGGAGAAGGCTCTCCTCGATTGGATCGGCGCCGACCCGGTCCGGGCGAAAAAGTACGGAGAGGCTCCGGCCGCCCTCGGGGCCTTCTTGGCCCGGCAGAAGGCTTTCGGCGCCAGGTCGGAGCTCCTCAACGGGGTCCTCGGCGGCTCGACCATCCTCTCCCAAGCCTACACCATCGTCCGTGCCGTCCCCGAGCTTCAGAAGCCCGACAAGGACCGTGAACAGGCCTACCAGGAGCGGAACCTGCCCCGGCTCAAACAGGGCATCCAGCTGGCCGAGCGCGGCTATGTCTTCGCCACCGACCGGGAGCTCCTGAAGTGGACGCTGAAGCGGCTCCGGGCCGCCCACCCGGACGCGGCCAAGTGGCCGGCCGCCCTGCAGGGACTGGCGGCAGGCACGGACGAGGAGGTCGCCGGCCGCGTCGACGCGATGTACGCCAAGACGGCCCTGGGCGACTCCGCGAAGAGGCTCGAGCTCCTCGGCCTCAAGCCCGCCCGGCTCGCGGCCGTGGACGACCCCTTCCTCAAGCTCGCCGCGGCGATGGAATCGGAGCTCAAGGGCCTGCGCGAGGAGGGCAAGGGGATGGGCCGGGAAGGGGCCGACATCAAGATGGCCTACGAGGCGGCCATCCTGGAGATGAAGAAGGGGACCTATGCCCCCGACGCCAACGGGACCATCCGCTTCACTTACGGGCCGGTCATGGGCTACGCGCCCCGGGACGCCGTCTGGTACCTGCCCCAGACCACGGTCAAGGGCGTCGTCGAGAAGGAGACGGGCGAGACCCCGTTCAAGGTGCCGGCCAGGATCAAAGAGCTTTGGAAGGCCAAGGACTTCGGCCCCTACGCCGACGCCAAGCTGGGCGACGTCCCGGCCTGCTTCCTCAACACGACCAACGTCACCGGCGGCAACTCCGGCTCGCCGACCCTGAACGCCAAGGGCGAGCAGGTCGGCATCATCTTCGATATGACCTATGAGAGCGTCATCGGCGATTATTACGTCATCCCCGAGCTCCAGCGCTCGATCAGCGTCGACGTCCGCTTCGTCTTGTGGGTGACCGATAAGTTCTCCGGCGCGACGCACATCATCCGGGAGATGGGGCTGGCGGGGAAATGACGAGACGAAGGGGTGTCCTCGCCGTCCTCGGCCCGGTCGCCCTGGCGGCGGTCCTGATAGCGCCGGGATGCCGCCCGGCCGGCAAAGCCGCGGAAACGCCCGGCTTCCGGACGGAGCTCACCCGGGCCGAGCTCCTCGATAAGATCAAAGGCGGCTGGGCCGGCCAGGTCATCGGCTGCACTTTCGGCGGGCCCACGGAATTCCGCTTCCCGGGGGCCATGATCCCGGATTATCAGGCCATCCCTTGGGACGACGGGCGCGTCGCGGCGCTCTTCGAGACGTCCCCCGGGCTCTACGACGACGTCTACATGGACCTCACGTTCGTCGACGTCATGGCCCGCGAGGGTATCGACGCGCCCGCCGCCAGCCACGCCCGGGCCTTCGCCGGGGCCGGCTATCCTCTATGGCACGCCAACCAGGCGGCCAGGTACAACGTCCTCAATGGCCTGATGCCGCCCGAGTCCGGCCATTGGCTGAACTCGCCGCATGCCGATGACATCGATTTCCAGATCGAGGCCGACTTCGCTGGGCTGATGAGCCCGGGCATGGTCAACGCGGCGGCCGGGATCTCGGACCGGGTCGGCCACATCATGAACTACGGAGACGGCTGGTACGGCGGGGTCTATATCGCGGCCATGTACAGCCTGGCCTTCGTCAGCGACGACGTCGGGCGCGTCGTCGAGGAGGCCCTGAAGGTCCTGCCCGCGGGATCGAGCTTCGCCCGGTGCGTCCGGGACGTCATCGCCTGCTATCGCGCCGATCCGGTCGACTGGAAGAAGGCCTGGCTCGAGGTCGAGCGCAAGTGGGCCGAGGACATCGGCTGTCCCGATTTCGTCTTCCGGCCCGGCAACATCGACGCCCGGGTCAACGGGGCCTACGTCGTCATCGGCCTGCTCTACGGCCGGGGCGATTTCGGCCGGACGCTCCAGATCGCGACGCGGTGCGGTCAGGACTCCGACTGCAACCCGGCCAGCGCCGCGGGCATCCTGGGGACCATGCTAGGCTACAACCGGATCCCGGCCGTCTGGAGGGACCCGGTCAAGCCCATCGAGGACAAGCCGTTCGCCTATACGACGATGTCGCTCAACAGGGTCTACGCTACAGGTTTCGAACAGGCCCTGGAGATGGTCCGCCGGAACGGCGGGGAGATCGACGGCGAGACGGTCCGCCTGCCCGTCGAGGAGATCGAGCCGGTCCCGCTCGAAGTGAGCTTCGAGGGTTGTTTCCCGGTCGAGCGGAAGCGGCTCGGAATGCGGCTTGAAGCGACCGCGGAGATCGTCTTCGAAGGCACGGGCTATGTCCTGACCGGAGGGCCGTCGAAGACGGACGGGACCGGCGCGGACACGCGCGTCCACCGGGTCGAGATCGCGCTCGACGACCGGCCTCCCGTAGTTATCGCCTTGCCCGTCGACGAGCGCGTCCGCCGGCTCGAGATCGCCTGGGGCTACCGCCTCGCGACGGGCCCGCACATCCTGAAGCTCCGCCTGCTCGATCCCCGGGCGGGGGACATGATCCGGATCGACGACCTGATCACTTACGCCGACAAGCCCGCGGCGGCGCGGTATTGACGGGACCGCGCGATCCAAGAGGGACAGTCCCCCTCGGGGACAGTCCCCCGGACCGGGCCGGCCGCTCATCCTTGCTTTCCCGTCGGGACCTGCATTACAATCCTGGCGGTGTCCGCGCCGGAGGACACGAGCCCGCATCCGAGGAGGAGTGACATGCCGTCGAAGAGGTGGAGTCGAAGATCGTTCCTGCGCACCGCCGGGGTTTTCGGAGCGGCCGCCGTGGCCTTCGATCCGAGGGGCCTCGAGAGGATCGAGGCGGCGTCGCAATCCGTGGCCGGCCGGACGGCCCAGGATATCGCCGCGGACGAATTCTACTGGCGCGAGATCCAGCTCGCGTTCAAGCTCGACCGCTCGCTCATCAACCTCAACAACGGCTTCACTTGTCCGATGCCCCGGGTGGCCCTGGACTCCACCTTCCGCTACATGGAAATGATCAACATGCTGCCCGTCCACTACCAGGGCATGGTCGCCGGCAACAGCGAGACGATCCGCCGCCGGATGGCCAACGAGTTCGGCTGCGGCATCGAGGAGATGGCCCTGACGCGCGGCGCCAGCGAGGCCCTGCAGATCGCCCAGAACGGGATCGACCTCAAGGCCGGCGACGAGGTCATCACGACCGAGCAGGACTACCCGCGCATGCTGACGACCTGGGACCAGCGGATGCGCCGCGAGGGCATCAAGATCACGCGCCTGCAGTTCCCGGTGCCGGCGACCCAGGACTTCCTCTATAATATGTTCGAGAAGGCGATCTCCCCGAGGACGAAGGTCTTCCACTTCACCCATATCACCAACCTGACGGCCCAGCTCTTCCCGGTCCAGCGGCTGTCGCGGCTGGCCCGGTCCAAGGGCATCGTCACCATCGTCGACGGCGCCCATGCCTTGGGCCACTTTCCGTTCAAGCTGAGGGACCTCGAGTGCGACGCCTACGGCGTCAGCCTCCACAAGTGGCTCCTGGCCCCCCTCGGCAACGGCTGTCTCTACGTACGCAAGGAGATGATCCCCCGGTTCTGGCCGCTCCAGGCCGCCCCGGAGCAGCAGGACGACGATATCCGCAAGTTCGAGTCCATCGGGACGCACCCCTGGGCCATCCGGGCGGCCCTCGGCGAATCGCTGGCCTTCCATCAGGCCATCGGGGCCGAGCGGAAGGCGGCCCGGCTGCGCTACCTGAACATGCGCTGGGTCAACGCTCTTAAACCTAACCCAAAGATCAAGGTCCTGACGGAGACGAGCGAGCCGGCCCAGGCTTGGGGCGTCATGGCCGTCAACATCGAGGGCCAGGACGTCCGGCAGCTGGCCGGATGGCTGAGGACGAACTACCGGATCATCTGCGTCCCGCTCGTCGGCGGCGCGCCGCCGAACTCGGTCTTCGATTACCAGGCCCTCCGGATCTCCCCGAACGTCTATACGACGCTCGAGGAGATCGACACCTTCATCGAGGCCATGACCCTGGCCGCGAAGGAAGGCATCCCCGAGGAGCCGGACCCGGTCCCGGCCTATCCGGCCGACGTCACGGTTTGAAGGAGGCGCGAGATGAAACGTCAGGCGATGTTCACGATCGCGGCCATGGCGCTCGTCCTCGGCGCGGGGATCGCCGCGGCCGCGGCGGATTTCAAGGTCCCCTTCCCCCTCCAGGCGGGCGGCAAGAAGCTGGCGGCGGGGGATTATGCCGTCGCAAAGACGGCCGAAGGCGCCTTGGTCCTCAAGCAGGCCTCGACCGGCAAGGACATCCCCCTCACGGTGCTGGAGCGGATCCCCAAGCCGGCGCCGCCGGTCGCCGAAGCGCGGCTCGTCTTCGATGAGGTCGGCGACTTCGCTCCCTCCTACACGGAGTACGTCACCGTCTATATCCTTTCCGAGGTCTGGTTCCCCGGCGAGGACGGGTACCGCGTCCACGTGACCAAGGGGGCCCACAAGACCAAGGTCGTGACCGGAGGGGCCGCGAAGTAGCCGGCGGCATCGGTCTGCTATAATAGTCGTTCCGGACAGGCAGGATCTTCTCTATGATCGTCGTCGACAACCTCTCGAAGAGCTACGGCAAGCAGGCGCTCTTCGACGCCGTCAGCTTCAAGGTCAACCGCCGCGAGCGCGTCGGCGTCGTCGGCCGCAACGGCCACGGCAAGACGACCCTGTTCCGGATGATCACCGGGGAAGAGGAGCCGGACGAGGGGTCGATCACCAAGCCGCGGAAGTACCGCATGGGCTACGTCGAGCAGAGGCCGAGGTTCACCGAGCCGACCGTCCTGGCCGAGGGGGCCAAGTCCCTCGCCCCCGACGCGCACAATGAGATCTGGCGCGTCGAGAAGGTCCTCAGCGGTCTCGGGTTCGAGGCCGCCGACCTGGAAAAGAGGCCGTCCGAGCTCTCGGGCGGCTACCAGGTCCGCCTCAACCTGGCCAAGGTCCTGGTGGGCGACTACCAGATGCTCCTCCTCGACGAGCCGAGCAACTACCTCGACATCACCTCGATCCGCTGGCTGGAGCGCTTCCTCGCGGCCTGGCCCGGGGAGCTCCTGATCATCACCCACGACCGCAGCTTCATGGACAACGTCGTCACCCACGTCCTCGGCATCCACCGCCGGAAGGTCCGCAAGATCGAGGGAAACACGGGCAAGTATTACGAGCAGATCGCCGCCGAGGAGGAGATCTACGAGAAGACGCGGATCAACGACGAGCGGAAGATGAAGGAGATGGACCTGTTCATCACCCGCTTCCGCGCCAAAGCCCGGCTCGGCGGCCTGGTCCAGTCCCGGATCAAGTCCCTCGAGAAGATGGAGAAGAAGGACAAGCTCGAAGCCATCAAGTCGCTCGAATTCGCCTTCGCCGAGAAGTCCGCCTTCCACAAGTACGCCCTGGACGTCCGCGACATCTCCTTCGCGTACACGCCCGACCGGCCGCTCATCCGGCGGCTCTCGATCAGCGTCGGGGCCAAGGACCGGGTCTTCGTCATCGGCCGGAACGGACGGGGCAAGACGACCCTCCTCCGGCTCCTGGCCGGGGACCTCGCGCCGCAGTCCGGCCGGATCGACTCGCCCCAGTCGGTCGCCCCCGGCTATTTCGAGCAGACCCACATCTCGACGCTCACGGAAGGGAACACCGTCCTCGAAGAGATCGCGTCGGCCGATCCCGAGGGCGATCCCAAACGGGCCCGGTTCATCGCCGGCGGGATGATGTTCGAGGGCGACGACGCCCTGAAGAGGATCCGCATCCTGTCGGGCGGGGAGAAGAGCCGGGTCCTCCTGGGCAAGCTCATCGCGACGCCCCTCAACCTCCTCCTTCTCGACGAGCCGACCAACCATCTCGACATCGAGTCGAACGACGCCCTGCTCGAGGCCATCGACGCCTTCGACGGCGCGGTGATCATGGTCACCCATAACGAGATGTTCCTCCACGCCCTGGCCGACCGCCTGGTCGTCTTCGACAACGACGACATCGTCGTCTATGAAGGCGGCTACCAGAGGTTCCTGGACAAGGTCGGCTGGCGGGACGAGGTCATGCAGGGATCGATCGCCGCGGCCCCGCCCCCGTCGATGGCCGGGCAGGAGCGTCCGAAGTGGACGCCCAAGGAGCTCCGCCGCCTGCGCTCGGAGGTCATCGCCGAGCGGTCGCGGGCCCTGCGCCCGCTCGAGACGCGGATCGCCGCCGTCGAGAAGAGCGTCGAGGCCCACGACGCCTCCCTCCGCGATCTCAACGCGGCCCTCGTCAAGGCCTCGGAGGCGCGGCAGGGGGCGAAGGTCGTCGAGGTCTCGAAGGCCATGCACAGGGAGAAGAAGACGATCGACGGCCTGCTTGAGGAGCTGGAGAGGATAACGGCAGAGTACGAGGCGAAAAAGGCCGGCTTCGACGCGAAGATGAGAGAGCTGGACGAGGCCACGGGAGCCAGTTAAGGGAATTTGACCCCATCTTCTTTTAAGTTATAATCTGCCCTCATGCGCCCCCGCCGCATCCTCCTCTCCCTCCTTGCCCTCGGCGTCGCCTTAGCCCCGGCCTGCCGCAGAGACCGTTCCGCGACCGAGCTGACCCTGGCCGGTTCGACGAGCATCCAGCCCTTCGCCGATAAGTGGGCCGAGGTCTTCATGGAGAAGAGGCCCGGCCTCGGCGTCAACGTCCAGGGGGGCGGGTCGAGCGCGGGTATCCAGGCCTGCAAGAGCGGGGCCTGCCAGATCGGCATGTCCTCGCGCGAGCTCAAGGGCGACGAGCGGGACCTCATGGAGATCGTCGTCGCCCGCGACGGTCTGGCCATCATCGTCCACCCCACCAATCCCGTCCGGGGAGCGAAGGTCGCC
>MEYC01000038.1:0-4158 GCA_001775715.1 Candidatus Aminicenantes bacterium RBG_16_66_30
CCGTATCCGCGATCGTTTGTCTCCTCTTCATCGCCGTTTGCGGGGCCTGGTCCGCCGACAAGGTCCCCGGCGACGTCGTCGCCCTTTTCCAGAAAAGGTGCGCCGTCTGCCACAAGGGAAAGACGCCGCCGCAGGGGCTGAGCTGGGAACCGACCCATATCGCCGAGGCCATCGACCGGCCGAGCCGGGAGGTGCCGGAGCTCAAGATCATCGATTCGGCCTCCCCCGAGGCGAGCTATATCCTCAAGAAGATCCACAGGGAAAGCGACATCAAGGGGAAGCCGATGCCCCCCCCCAAGGCCCTCGACGACAAGGAGCTTCAGCTTCTCGAAGCTTGGATCCTGGGGCTGAAGCGGTTCCCGGTTCCCCTCTCGGTTTCGGCCGTCGGCGAGCCGGCCAACGGGACCTTTGCGCCCGGGCTATCGGCACAGGATAAGCCGGCCTCGGACCGAGCCTTCGACACGCCGGCCTTCTTCGGGACACAGCTGCTCAACCTGCCCACGACGACGACGCCGGACAAAGGCGATTTTCTGGTCCGCATCGCCCACCGCTTCTCCGACCGCGTCGAGGAGGGTTTTGACGACTTGCTCGGGCTCGACAGCTACGCCAATATCTTCCTCGGCGTGGGATACGGGATCACGGACAACCTGGCGGTCTCGATCGGCCGGGCCCGTTTCGACAGAGAGTTCGAGCTCGCGGCCGATTGGCTCGTGGCCGAGCAGGGCAAGACCGCGGGCTTCCCGTTTTCTATCGCCCTTCACGGCGGGGTCGATCTTGTCACGGAAGCGAGCCCCGATGAAGCCAAGGTCTTCGCCATGGTCAGCCTCTCGCGCCAGCTCACCCGGAGGCTCTCGGTCCTGGTCGTGCCGGCCTTCGTAACGAACGCGAACCATTGGGACCTGAATCCCGAAAGCACCTTCTCCGTCGGGCTCGGGGCCCGGTACATGATCTTCAAGGAATTCTCGATCATCGCCGAATGGGTCCCGGTCCTGGCCGGCTACGGGGACGTCGAGGGCGGCTGGGGATTGGGCTTCGAGAAGAAGATCGGCGGCCACGTCTTCCAGGTCTTCATCAACAACGCCCTCGGGCTGACCGCGGCCCAAGTCCTTCCCGGCGGCGACTATCGTCTCGGCGACTTCGACTTCCGGATAGGCTTCAATATCTTCCGGAAGTTCTGACCTCGGTCGCGGGGCTGGCGCCGGCCGCCCCTACTTGAGCTGGAAGCGGACCGTCACGGTGAAGACGGCGGTCACGGCCTTGCCGTCGACGACCAGCGGCTCGTAAACCCACTGCCGGACGGCGTCGATGGCCGCCTGGTCAAGGAGCGGGATCGAGCGCAGGACGCTCAAGTCGACGACCTTGCCCGCTTCGTCCGCCTTGACGGCGAGGATGACGACGCCCTCGACGCGGGCCTGGCGGGCGACCTCGGGATAGACGGGCAGGACTTCCTTGACGAGCTTCGGCGGCTTGATCTCGCCCTCGGCCCGGACCGCTCCCGCGGCGAGCTTCTCGAGCGCCGTCGGCTTCTTGCCGTCCTTGAGCTGGAAGCGGACGGTGACGGTGAAAACGATCCCGCGGGGCTTGCCGTTGATGACCATCGGCTCGTACTTCCACTGCTTGACGGCGTCGAGGGCCGCCTGATCGAGGAGGGGGATGGAGCGGAGGACCCTGACGTCGACGATGTTGCCCTGTTCATCGGCCTTGGCCTCGACAATGACTATCCCCTCCACCCGCGCTTGCCTGGCGATCTTCGGGTAGACCGGGGGGACCTCCTTGACGAGCCTGGGCGGTTTGACATCGCCGACGGCCCGGACGGCATCGCCTTCGAACTGCCGGATGTCCTTGGCGCCCACGACGCCGCCGACCACGCCTCCTACGACGCCCCCTTTGACTCCCCCTTCGACCCCCCCGGCTACGCCGCCCTCGACGGCGCCCTCGACCTTCGGCGTCTTCTTGTCGTCCAGCGTGAAGCTTGTGGTCACCGTAAACGTGATCCCTTGGGGCTTGCCGTCGACGACCGTGGGCTCATAGACCCACTGCTTGACGGCGTCGATGGCGGCCTGGTCGAGGAGCGGGACGCCGCGGAGGACATTGATCGAGGTGACCTGACCATAGGCGTCGGTCGTGGCTTCCAAGATGACGATGCCCTCGACCCCGGCCTGGCGGGCTATTTCCGGATAGACCGGCCGGACCTCCTTGATGAGCCTGGGCAGCTTGACCTTCTCGCCGCCGCCGGCCGTCAAAATGCCGCCGACGACCCCGCCGACCGTGCCCCGCCGCGCTTCCCCTCCCCCCGCCGCGGCCGGTTCGCCGACCCAGCGCGCGACCCTCAAGGTGATGAAGTAGGGCTTGAGCCCGGTCGTCTCGAAGCCGAAGACGGCCGCGTTCTTGTCGGGCAGCGAGAACTCCGTGTCGAGCAAGTTGGCTTTTTTGGCTTCGCTCTGTTCATAGACCTCGATCCGGAACTGGTTGCGCTCCGGGACCTTGCCGGGCGTGACGAAGACCGCGTACTCCTGGCCGTTCAGCCGGAACATGTGAAAGGCCTTGTCGGCTTTTCCTTTTTCCCAGACGAGATTGGCTTCGGTCAGCAGGCTGAGGTCGTTGAGACCGTAGACCTTCCTGATCAGCTGCTCGGCCTGTACGTCCTCCTCGAGGTCAAAGTTGGAAATGTTCATGAACTTCAGGTAGGAAGATGTGACCGGCTTCCAATTCTCAGGTGCCTTTTCCCGTGCACCCTCGAGGATGCGCATCTTCAGCTCGAACGCCGAGGCCGTCAAGCCTGCGTCTTCCCCGGACGCTTCCGCGGGCGCCTTTTCGAGCCCCGCCTTCTCTTCGACCGCAGGCGCTTCGGACTTCTTCGCGCAGGCGAATGCGGCGCCGACACACAGAATAAGCAGGATCACGAGGGACCAACGTCCTGTCCGGTTTTTCATTTCGACCTCCTCACGGCGTCTTCTGGGCCCAGACGAAGACAGTGTCCGAGCCCTGGGGCTGATAGACGAATGTCTGGGCGGGAGCGCCGCCGATGTTGACGTAAGCGATCTCGAAGCGTTCGGCCGGGCCCGCGAGGCTTGGTCCGTACCCCGGCCCGCCGGTCTCATGGAGAAGCCAGAAGCCGGTCGCCGCGACGACCAGTCCCGTGGCCACGGCGGCGGCCCATCGCCATCTCGCGCCGGCCGCGACCGGCGGCGTATCCGGAAGGCCGGCGGAGCGTCCGACCTGGGGGGCGATGCGGCGCCAGAGGTCCGCGGGATCGCCCATTTGATCCGGGGCGACGAGCAGGCCCCTCGCCTCCTCGCGGCTGAGGAGCCGCGCCTGGCAGCGCGGGCATCTCTCCATGTGGACCCGGATGAGCCAGTCCCGCAGAGGCCGCAGAGGCAGGGCGGCATAGACGAGGTCAACCATTTTGCAGAAGGCCATGGTCGTTCTCCAGCAGCGCTTTGATCTTCCGGCGGGCGTTGAAAAGATAGACCCGGGCCGTCGAGGCCGAGCAGGCCAGGACCTCGGAGATGTCCCTGGCCGTGTACCCCTCGTTGGCCCAGAGCGAGAGGGCCGTCCGTTCGCGCGGAGAGAGCCGCTTCAGAAGGGCGGACGGCAACGGCTCGGGATCGGCCGGGCGGAGGTTCCCCCCGCGCCCGACCACGGCCGGCTCGAACCGGACCCGGGCCGAGAACTCCGAGAAACGCCTCTTTTTCCTGAGCATGTCGAGCGATCTCCTGTAGGCGATGGTCAGGAGCCAGGTCTTGAAGCTCCGCGCCCGGTCGTACCGGTCGAGGCGGCGGAAGACCTGGAGGAAGGTCTCCTGGCAGATGTCCTCGGCGTCCTGCCTGTTGCCGATGACGTTGAGGGCCACGGACAGGACGAGATTCCCGTAAGCCTCGACCATCGCCCGGTTGGACGAGGATTCCCCCTGCAAGCACCCTTCGATGATCTCTTGCTCGTTCACAGGAGGCCTTGTCCCTTCTCCACCCGAGATTACGCCCCCGCCCTCCTGGGCGTTTAGGGGCCCCGCCCCTCCGGGTCTATTGTGACACCTTCCGCCGCCCCCTGTCACCTCATCCCGAGCCCTTTTTGACAATGCGGGGCGTCTTTGTTAAATTCTGACGCATATGAGCGCCGCGGAGCGGACGAAAGAGAAAGAAAACCCCGGGGGACGGC
>MEYC01000038.1:4177-11463 GCA_001775715.1 Candidatus Aminicenantes bacterium RBG_16_66_30
AGCGTACGCCGAGCGAGTTGTTTTGGCGCCGAGTCCAATGCGCTGGCCGGCGTGAAGAACTCTCCCGGTCGGGGAGGCTATCCTCCGAGCGTATTTTGACAATGCGGGGCGTCTTTGTTAAATTCTGACGCATATGAGCGCCGCGGAGCGGACGAAAGAGAAAGAAAACCCCGGGGGACGGCGCGCGGCCATCCGGGCCGGCGAGGACCGCTACAAGGCCCTTGTCGAACAGCTCCCGGTCGGCGTCTACCGGACGACGCATGACGGGACCTTCGTCGAGGCCAACGCGGTGTTGGCCCGGATGCTCGGCTTCCGGAGGCCCTCGGACCTCTTCCGCTGCAACGTCAAGGACTTCTACGTCAAGCCCGAGGACCGGGACCGGCATCTCGAGAAGCTGTCCTCGAAGCCGACGGTCTTCCCGGAGTTCGAGCTCCGACGGTCCGACGGCCGGAAATTCTGGGTCCGCGACTACTGCCGGAGGGTCAGGGCCCCCGGGGGCGGGGCGCTCCACTACGACGGCGTGCTCATCGACATCACCGAACGGAAGACGGCCGAGCGCAAGCTCGAGCTCACCCTGCACAAGCTCCAGGTGACCAACGAAAAGCTCGAGAACCAGTCCCTGTCCGACCATCTCACCGGCCTCAACAACCGCCGGGGGTTCTTCTCGTTCGGTCTCCAGCAGATGAAGATCGCCAAGCGGCTCAAAGAGGACAACTATCTCGTCTTCCTCGACATCGACAACCTGAAGGAGGTCAACGACGCCTACGGCCACGCCGTCGGCGACCTGCTCCTCCAGGGCGTCGCGACCATCCTCAGGAGCACGCTCCGGGAATCCGACGTCATCGGCCGGATCGGCGGGGACGAATTCGCCGTCCTGGCCATGCGCTCCAAGGGGATAGGCGAACGGAGCCTGCTGTCCCGGATCGAGGAGGGCGTCGGGGCTTTCCGCGTCAAGGGAAATGCCCGCCTCCGGCTGTCCGTCAGCATGGGCCTCGTCAACATCGATCCCCAGAAATACCAGCAGCTCGACGACTTCCTGGCCCACGCCGATTTCCTCATGTACCAGCAGAAACGCCAAAAAGAAAGGCAGGAGAATCCGTCATGACCATGATCCGAACGAAGACTGTCGTTCTCGCCGCCGCCCTCGTCCTGATCGCGGCGGCCGGCCCCTCGGCCTCGCAAGACAAGCCCGCGGACAAGCCCGCCCCTCCGGCGGCTCCCGCCGCGCCCCGGCCGATCGCGCTCCTGGACATCCTGGCCTGGAAGTCCATCGGCGCGGCCGAGCTCTCGCCCGACGGGAGCTGGTTCATGCACCGGCTCTCGCCTCTCGAGGGCGAAAGCGAGGTCGTCCTGCGGCAGACCGGGACCGACAAGGAGCACCGCTTCCCCCTCGGGGAAGCGCCCCGTTTCGGCGGGGGGCCGCGAACGGGCTTCTCCTCTGATTCCCGGTGGGCCGCCTTCCTCGCCTACCCGGGCTCGAAGGACATGAAGGCCCTGCGGAAAGAGAAGAAGCGGGTGACGACGACGGCCGTCCTGGTCAATCTGGCCACCGGCGAGAAGACGGAATTCGAAAAGGTCCGCGCTCTCGCCTTTTCGGGCGAGAATCCGGGATACCTGGCCTTCCATCGCTACACCCCGGAGAGCCAGGAGAAGGAAAAGGACAAGTGGACGGGCTCCGATCTCGTCGTCCGGGAGCTCGCGACCGGGAAAGAGGTCAACATCGGGAACGTCGCGGAATTCGCCTTCGACAAGAGCGGCAAGCGGCTGGCCCTCGTCATCGACGCCCAGGGCATGGCCGCGAACGGCCTCCAGCTCCGGGACATGGCCTCGGGCGCGGTCGTTGCGCTCGAGAACGACAAGGCCGCTTATAAGTCCCTCGCTTGGACGGAGAAAGGCGAGGCCCTGGCCCTCCTCAAGGGTAAAGAGGACAAGGCCTACGAGGACAAGCTCTGGAGCGTCGTCGGCTTCTCGGGCTTCGCCGGCCCCAAAGGGCCTCAGAAGGTCGTCTACGATCCCGCCGGCGACACATCATTCCCCGAAGGGATGACCGTCAGCCCCAACCGCGCCCCCGTATGGACCGAGAGCTTCGACGCCATTCTGTTCGGCATCCACGAGGTCAAGAAGAAGAAGGACGCCGACAAGAAGGACGCCCCGGGCGCGCCGCCGGCCCCGCCCGCGGGACCGGCCGCCGAGGCCGACGAAGACGTCCCGGACCTCGTCATCTGGCACGGCCAGGACAGCCGTCTCCAGTCGCAGCAGCAGGTCCAGGAGCAGATGGACAAGAACTTCAGCTACCTGGCTGAATATCGCGTCGCCGAGAAGAAGTTCATCCGCTTGGCCGACGACGAGCTTCGCGACGTCGTCCCGGCGCCCAAGCAGCGGTTCGCCGTCGGCGAGGACGACCGGGCCTACGAGCTCGACGGGAACCTCGACGGACGGCGCTACGCGGACATCTACGTCATCGACATGAGGACCGGAAAGCGGACCCTCGCCCTCAGCAAGTGCCGTTACATGTTCTCGGCGCTCTTCGACGGCGGGCACTTCCTCTATTACGACGACGGCCACTTCCACGCGTTCGACATGGCGACGGGCAAGTCCGTCAACATCACCAAGGACGTCCCCGCGTCGTTCGTCAACGAGGACGACGACCACAACGTGGTCAAGCCGCCCGACTACCCCGTCGGCTCGACCAAGGACGGCCTGAACGTCCTGCTCGCGGACGGCTGGGACATCTGGAGCGTCCCGGTCAGCGGCGCCGGCAAGGCCGTGAACCTGACCGTGAACGGGGCCGGCGAGAAGCTCCGCTACCGCCGCCTCCGGATCGATCCCGAGGAGAAGGCCGTCGATCTCGGCCAGACTCAGTACTTCAGCGTCTACGGCGAGTGGACGAAGAAGGCCGGCATAGCCCGGATCGAGAAGGGCAAGCCGGCGCCGACGATGCTCCTCTGGGACGACGCCGGCTTCGGCGGACTGGCCAAGGCGAAAAAGGCCGATGTCTTCGTCTACAGCCGCGACACCTTCAAGGACTACCCCGATTACTACGCGACCGACGCCCTGCTCAAGAACGGGCGGCGGATCACCGAGGCCAATCCCCAGCAGAAGGCCTTCCTCTGGTCGAGCGGCTCGATGCTCCTCGACTACGCGAGCGCCAAGGGCGACAAGCTCCAGGCGGCCCTATTCCTCCCGGCCAACTACGAGAAGGGCAAGCGCTACCCGACCCTCGTCTACTATTACGAGAAGATGTCCCAGCAGCTCAACCGCTACGCCCAGCCCTCGGCCAACGGCTTCAACAAGTCCGTCTATACGAGCAACGGCTACGCCGTGCTCATGCCCGACATCACTTACAAGGTCAACGATCCCGGCATGTCGGCGGCCTGGTGCGTCCTGCCGGCGATCGACGCGGCCGTGGCCGCGGGGGTCGTCGACCGGGCCAAGGTCGGGCTCCAGGGCCACTCCTGGGGCGGCTACCAGACGGCCTTCCTCATCACCCAGGCCGAGTTCGCCGCGGCCGTGGCCGGGGCGCCCCTGACCAACATGATCAGCATGTACAGCTCCATCTACTTCAACTCCGGCTCGGCCAACCAGCCCATCTTCGAATCGAGCCAGGGCCGGTTCAAGGGCGGCTACTGGGACAACCTCGAGGCCTATCAGCGCAACTCGCCGGTCTACTACGCCGACCGGGTGAAGACGCCGCTCATCATCCTTCACAACGACAAGGACGGCGCCGTCGATTGGAACCAGGGCATCGAGTACTACAATACGCTGCGCCGGCTGAAGAAGCCGGTCGTCATGCTCCAGTACGTCGGCGAGAACCACGGCCTGCAGAAGCCCGCGAACCAGAAGGATTACACGGTGCGGATGAAGGAATTCTTCGACCACCATCTCATGGGCAAGGCCGCCCCGGAATGGTACACGGAGGGCGTCTCGCACCTCAAGCTCAAGGACCATCTCAAGGAGCGGGCCAAGGACCTGAAGCCGGCCGAAAAGGTCGAGAAGAAAGAGCCGGAGAAGAAAGAACCCGAGAAGAAATAGCGTCCGGCCTGGAACGGCGCGCTCCGAGGCGCTGACACGGAGTTGAGGCCGGCCGCTGTTATGCGGTCTTTGAGAAAGCGGCGCCCGAAACCAGCCTGTCCCGGAGGAGATGAGAAGGCTGGCTGGCGAGGCGCCAAGGTTTCAAAGGAAAAGGAAGCGGGGCTAAGGAGGATCCCTCTCCAGCCAGCGATCCCATTATAGGGCCTGGTTTTCCCTCTTGTCAATCTCAAAGTGTCCAGTTTAGGAAATTTTTTTGATAATCCGGGAATATAATGTATACTATTTTTGTAGGGTTTATTGAAAAAGGAAACAACGATGCGTCCTAGCGTCAAGATAGCCATCTTCGCCCTGGCCACCCTGCTAGCCCTAGGCGGCTGGAAGGGGCTCAACGCCCTCCTCGACCGGGAAGCGCCGACGAGGACGAGCCTTTTGGCGGGAGATCAGAACATGACGAACAAGGTCAAGCGATCCGACAAGGAATGGAAGGCCGCGCTCACGCCGGAGCAGTACGAGGTCATGCGGAAATGCGGCACGGAGCGGCCGTTCACCGGGAAGTACAACGACTTCTGGGAGGACGGCGTCTATGTCTGCGCGGGATGCGGGACGCCGCTCTTCCTCTCGGCGACGAAATACGAGCACGGCACGGGCTGGCCGAGCTTCACGACGCCCGCCGACGAATCGCATCTCGAGTATAAGGACGACCATTCGCTCCTGACCAAGCGCGTCGAGGTCCGCTGCTCGGTCTGCGGCGCCCACTTGGGCCACGTCTTCGACGACGGACCCGAGCCGACCTACCTCCATTACTGCATCAATTCCGCGGCCCTGGACTTCAAGCCGGAGGCCGCCGCCCCGGCGGGCGGGCCGAAGGAAGCCGGCGCGTCGACCGGGTCGGCGACCTTTGCCGCCGGATGCTTCTGGGGCGTCGAACACAAGCTCGGAAAGCTCCCCGGCGTCGTGGCCACGGTCGTCGGCTACACCGGAGGCACCGCCGTCAATCCGTCCTACGAGGACGTCTGCTCCGGCAGGACGGGACACGCCGAGGCCGTCCAGGTGACCTTCGATCCGGCGCGGGTGAGCTACGCCGACCTCGTCCGTCACTTCTTTTCGATCCACGATCCGACCCAGGTCGACAGGCAGGGACCGGACCACGGCACCCAGTATAGGTCGGCCATATTCTTCCACGGCGACGACCAGAGAGCGGAAGCCCGCAAGATCATGGACGAGCTGGAGGCATCGGGACGATACAAGAAGCGCCTGGCGACGGAGCTCGTCCCGGCCTCGGCTTTTTACAGGGCTGAAGAATATCACCAGAAGTACTTCGAGAAGCACGGAATAGTCTGTTATTAGGCAGAACGGCGGCGGTGTCCCCAATTTAAGACACTCCGCCCTCGGGGCCGGCCATCCACTTATCATCTATTAGGGGGGGCCTTCTGGCACGAATCTTGTAGTCATACGGGACGACCAGGAGGAAAGAATGAAACAGGCATGGATCAGGGCGGTTTCCAGGCAGGAACGGCCCGAGCCGGCCGGCCTGGCCAGCGAAATTGTAAAGTTTTTTCTTGACAAACGGGAGGGGAGGCTGTATCCTCCGCGCTTCATCTCGGAAGGTCCCACCCCCCGGGGGTGAAACGTTTCCGCCCTCAACCCCGTTTAAGTCATCGAGGTCAAGGGCTAAAAAGCGATGAGAATGACGCCTATCGCAACGAAAAGGTGGGGAATACAGTATTCCTATATTTATGGTAGCGCAAGGGAGAATCCAGATGGCTTCTCAATATAAATATAAAAGCGACCAGGAGCTCCTCCAGCTCATCCCCGGCTCGCCGGGCGGCAGGCTCTTTTCTGAAGAGGAAGAGATCTTTGCCACGGCCGAGCCCGGCCGACTCACCGGACGGCTCGGCGAGCCCCGGAACGGCAACGGGAAGGGTCTCCACTCCCCGGAAGACATCGAGCAGACGGCCGACCTCGTCAAGATCTACCTCCGGGAGATGGGCAGCATCCTGCTCCTCTCGCGGGAACAGGAGATCGCCCTGGCCCGCAAAATGGAGCGCGGCGAACGGGCCATCTCCAAGGCCCTGGCCAGGACGCCGTTCACGCTCGACGAGATCGAATCCCTCGAGGCGATGCTCAAGAGGACGCCCGAGGCCTTCGTCAAGTACTTCAATATGTCCGAGGACGAGTTCTCCGACGACAGCCTCGAGGCCCGTCGGCGGGACGTCCTCGAGCGGGTCCGCAAGGTCCGCGCCCTCAGCGCCCGGCTCCTCAAGATCCGCCCCCTCGTTCGCAACCGCTTCGGCCGCGGCCGGCTCGTGGTCCGGATCATCCAGCTGGCCCGTCAGCTCGAGCTCAAGCCGGAGCATCACGACCGGATCGTCCAGGCCGTCCAGCTCAGGCTCAAGGAGAGCCTCCGGCAGGCGTCCAAAAGGGCGCGCCAGGACTTCCGCTCGATCCTCCAGGCCATCCAGTCCGGACGGCGGACCCGGGAGAGGGCCAAGAGCGACCTCGTTTCGGCCAACCTCAGGCTGGTCGTCTCCATCGCCAAGAAGTACCAGGGCCGGGGGCTCCAGCTCCTCGATCTCATCCAGGAAGGCAACATCGGCCTGATGCGGGCCGCCGAGAAGTTCGACTACCGGCGCGGCCACAAGTTCTCGACCTACGCGACGTGGTGGATCCGGCAATCCATCACCCGGGCCATCGCCGACCAGGGCCGGACGATCCGCATCCCCGTCCACCTGACGGAGACCATCCACCGGCTCAAGAAGATCTCGCAAGCGACGGTCCAGGAGAACGGGAAGATGCCCAGCCCCGAGGAGCTCGCCCGCAAGATGAACCTGCCTGTCAACAAGGTCCTGGAGATGCTCTACAGCTCCCAGGAGCCCGTATCGATCGAGACGCCGCTCGGGGACAACGGCGAGGGCTCGCTCGGCGACCTCCTCGAGGACAAAGCCTTCCCCTCGCCTCCCGACACGGTCATCCACATCAACCTGCGCGAACAGATCGAGGCGGCCCTGCGGACCCTGCCCGAGCGGGAGACGCTGGTCCTGCGGATGCGCTACGGCCTCGGGGACGGGCGGGAATACACGCTCGAAGAGGTCGGCCAGCATTTCAAGCTGACCCGGGAGAGGATCCGCCAGATCGAGCTCAAGGCCCTCAAGGCCCTCCAGCTCTCGGCTCCCGGCCAAAAGCTCAAATCCTTCTGATCCGCCTCCGGGCGGGGCGTTTGAATGGCGCCCTCCTTTCTGCTAGGCTAGGCCCCT
>MEYC01000038.1:11512-35432 GCA_001775715.1 Candidatus Aminicenantes bacterium RBG_16_66_30
TCGACCTGTCTCTCCGTCAAGGAGAAGCCCGTCCTCAACCGGACGGCCCGGCTCCTCCGGCAGGCCCTCGGCGCCCGGGACGTTTTCTTCAGCCCTCACCTCTTCTCGAGCGACGCCGAGATCGACCACGTCACCGCGCCCGTCGAGGCCCGGGCCGCCGTCCTCAAAGAGGCCATCCGTGAGCTCGACCTGATCGTCTCGGTCGCCGGAGGCACGGGCGCCGAGGACCTCGTCCGCAAGATCGACGCCAAGGACCTCCGCGTCATCCGCGACCGGCGTCCCCTCTTCGTCGGGTTCTCCGACTTCACCTTCCTCCTGAGCGAGATCTATCACGCCTGCCGCGTCCCGGTCATCTATTTCCCCTCGCTCAAGGTCGGCAAGGGCGATTTCCAGAACCTGCTGGGCCTCATCAAAGGCGAGGAGATCCACTACAAAGGCTCGGCCTGGCTGACCCCTCCCCCGCCGCGCAAGCTCTCGGGGATCCCCATCGGCGGCAACCTGTCGACCTTCGTCAATTTCCTCAACCGCGGCACGCCGCCCAAATTCAGCTGGAGACGGCACGTCCTGTTCTTCGAGGACGTCCAGGTCGATGTCGAGGACCTCCACCGCCTGCTCGCGGCCCTTCGGCGCCACAACGTGTTCGCCGGGATCAAGGGCATCGTTATCGGGTCGGTCATCCCGCCGGGGAAGAGCCTGTTCCCGAAGAAGCAGCAGCGCGAGGCGGTCCGTTTCATCCAGAGCTATCTCGCCGACGTCATCCGCGACCGCCGGCGTCAGGGCGCGCCGTTGCCCATCCTGACGGTATCGAACTTCGGCCACGATATCCGGCGAAACCTCATGGCCGTGCCGATCGGCGGCCGGGTGACCATCTCCCGCTCTAAGAAGATCTCTTTCCGCCTCCACCGGCGCGCGGCCCGCAACGGCCAACCCGCCTGACCGTCGCCACCGGCAACTAGGAATTTCTTGATCTCATCGCCGTCTGGACGGCCGAGCGCACGGCGGCGAGGGAGATAGCCCCGAAGATCCCCGTCCGTGGAGGGGGGGCCCGCTGGGGGGAACCGGACGACTGGTTCCCGGGGGCCGGGGAGCTAGGGGCTATTCCCGAGCGAAGCCGAGAGCGAGGCCCGGCCTTCGACGACGGAAACTATTTTCTGAGGTGGACGAGGGCCTGCATCGCCGCCACGCACCCTTCGCCCGCGGCCGCGACGACCTGAAGTCCGCCGCAGGTGATGTCGCCGGCGGCAAAGACCCCGGGAATATTGGTCCGCTGGAAGCGGTCGACGGCGACGCACTGCTTGTGATCGAGGGCGAGGCCGGCCCGGACGAAGAGGGGCCCGGCCGGGATCTCGCGGAAGATGAAGACCGCCGAGACCGGGATGACCTCGGTCCCGGACGGCGCCTCCACGACGATCCCTTCGACCCTCTCGTCGCCGCGGATCTCCTTGACCTTGGCCTCGCGCCGCACGACGACGCCCTTCCCTTCGAGGGCCAGCGCCTCGGGTCCGTCCGCCGCCCCGCCGGACTTCCCCGGCACCCAGAGGATCTTGCAGCCCATGGCCAACAGGGCCTGGACGTCCTCGACCGCCTCCTCGGCATGGCCGACGGCGGCCACCGTCGCGCCCCGGAAGAGGGGCCCGTCGCACGTGGCGCAGTAGCTGACGCCCTGACCGACGAGCCTGTCCTCGCCGGGGATCATCCGTTCCTTGGGGACCGGCTTGCCCGTCGCGAGGATGACGGCGCCGGCCTCGATCACGGCCTCCTTGGTCGTGACGTACTTGGGGCTGCCGTCGAGCATGAAGGCGACGGCGTCCCCGGCGACGACCTCGGCCCCGAAGGAGACCGCCTGTCGTTTGAAGATCCCGAGTAGCTCCTGGCTCGATATCGAAGGGAAGCCCGGATAGTTCTCGATCGTGTACGGGATGGCCAGGCGGGACGGGCCGCGGCCCTCGAGGATGAGGGCCTTCTTCCCCGCCCGGGCGACGTAAAGCCCGGCGGTCAGTCCGGCCGGGCCCGCGCCGACGATGAGGATGTCCGTTTTGAGCGAATGGACGGCCATGGCGCCTCCGGCTCGCCCGCTCTAGTCAGCCAGCCGGCCGCTGTCGCCGACCTTCCAGGCGTTGTCCGTCAGGACGTAGAGGACGGTCCGGCGGATCTCCCGTCCCTCCTCTCCCTTGATCCAAAGGTCCACGATGGCCCAATCTTCGAGGCCCTGGAAGGTCATCTCCAGCACGGACCGGCCGGCCCCGACGAGCTTCGAGCCCCGGAACTTCTTCAGGGCGGCGGCGCTCGACCCGAAGCTGCGGAACTGGAGCGGGAGGACGCCCGACTCCTCGGAGCTGGTCTTGATGAACTCCTCGAGCTCGGACGCCGGCTGGTAATAGGCGTCCATGGTGACCCACTCGAGGCCCTTGGCCAAGTCCTGGCCCGAGCGCGATCGCGATCCCCGGGCCAGGAAATAGACCGCCACGACGAGGACGTCGATAAGAAGGAAGATGACCAGGATGCGGATCGGCCTACTCATCGCTCTCTCCTGTTTTCGGCGGGGCCGGCGCGGGCTCGCCCCTGGCCTTGTCCATGGCCGCGGCCTCGGCGGCCAGCAGCCGGTAGCGGTCGGACGGGATGGTCCGGGATTTCCGGAAGAGCGTCCGCGACCGGCGCTCCTCCTGCCCGGAGAGGCCCCCGAAGACCTCCTGTTCCCGGTCCTCGGGATTCCGCTTGAAGTACTCCTCGAACTTCGCCTCCTGCAGGATGCCCCGGCCGCGGAGGGTCCGGAGCATAGCCCGGGTGCTGACCCCGAAATAGCGCTTGAGGAAGAGGACGTCGTCGAAGCTCAGGCTCTTCGAGCGCTGGTCCTTCTCGACGAGCTCGCGGAGCTTCCCCGGCGGCATGAGGAACCGGGAGGCGAAGGTCTGGGCGAACTGCTCGCGCGGCGGGTAGAGCGAGACATACTCGTCGACGACGACGTCGGGATTGTCGACGATCGGGCCGTCGGCCCGGTCCATGAGATAGTGGCCGTAAAGATGGGCGGCGATGAGCGTCTGGAGCCCGGGCGGCTCGTTGGCGTTGACCAGGGCGAAGGCCGCCTTCCGTTCCTCGTCGAAGACGAAGATGCCGGCGATCCGGGCTTCCTCCGGGAGCGTCTGGCGGACGATGCGGCAGCCGTTGACCTCGCACAGGGCCAGGACATCCCGGATGGGCTCGTTGCCGAGCCCGAGCCGCCGCCGCTCCTCCTCGGCCAGGCGTTCCGCCGAGACGCGGGAGTACTGGGGAGCGAGGTCGAGGCGGCGGCCCGTCCGGTCCTCGAGATCGAGATATCTCCCGCAGGTGGCCTGGAACTTGAGGAGGTCCTTGCGGACGCGTTCGTCCGCCTCGGCGAGGTCGAACAGCCGCTCGAACGCCGGCCGCTTGTCCTCGAAGAAGTAGGAGACGTTCTTGTTCAGGAAGCCGGCGACCTTGACGAGGGTTTCGAAGCTCGGCGTCCTCTTGCCGGATTCGAGGAGCGAGATGTACTCCGAGGACAGCCCCAGAGACTTGGCGAAGGCGCCTTGACTGAGGTTGATCTCCTCGCGGGCCTTCTTGAGTCTAGTCCCGAGAAGCTTGTCCATGACGGCGCACCCCTGAGCGTTGGCGTAAGGATAACATGAGGTTAGGGGTGTGTCAATCGCGCCGAAAGCCAAAAAATCGATTGACAAATCTCGAGTGGACCCTAGAATGAGAGAGAAACGAGGCGATCCATGGCCGAAGAGAACATCCTCGATATCTTCAAGGGCGCCACCAAGAGCGTCTGCAACACCGTCCTCAACCAGGTCCAGGACGCGGTCGTCTGGCTCGACAAGGACCGCCGGATCGTATACTGGAACAAGTCCGCCGAGCAGATCTCCGGCCGGGAGGCCGCCTCCGTCCTGGGGAGATCGTGCTTCGAGGAGCCCGGTCTGTTCATCGATTTCGGCGGCGTCAACGTCTGCCGGGACAAGTGCCCCGTGGCCATGACCCTCAAGGACGGCGCGCCCCGGACCCTCGACGTCTATCTCCAGCACAAAGAGGGGTTCCGCACGCCGGCGACCCTGCGGATTATCCCTGTGTTCAAGGACGACGGCGAGATCATCGGCGCCGTCGAGACCTTCTCCAGCACGGCCCCGAAGGTGACCTTGCCCCTCAACCTCTCCGAGCTCGAGAAAATGGGCCTCGTCGAGACCGAGACGGGCATCCCCTCCAAGCAGTACCTCGATATGACCCTCAACACCCGCGTCGAGGAGTTCCAGAAATACGGACTTCCGTTCGGCCTCATCTACGTCGACGTCGACAACTACGGCAAGATCCTCGAGAAGCACGGCCGCTTCAACGCCGGCAAGATCGTCCGGACCGTGGCCCGGACCCTCCACAAGAACATCCGCTTCTTCGACATCGTCGGCCGGTGGAGCACCGAGGAGTTCCTCGTCGTCCTCCTCAACATCGACGACAGCCGTCTCGACATCGTGGCCAACAAGCTCCGCCTGCTCGTCTCCGAGTCCTACATCACGACCGAAACGGGGATGCTCAACGCCACGGTGTCCATGGGCGCCAGCCTCGTCCTGCGCTACGACACGGTCGAGTCCCTGATCAAGCGCAGCGAGCAGCTCATGATGCACAGCAAGTGGCTGGGCAAGAACCGCGTCAGCATGAGCTTCGTCCAGAAAGATATGATCTAGGCAAAAGGCCCCCTTCCCCGGGGGGTTCGGAAAAGGGGGCGAAAACAGAAAGGAGGGTCAGAAAGAGGCCGGATTCTTGGCCTTGATGTCGTTGATCTCCGCGGCGAAGAGGATCCCGGACGGCTCCCCGGTCAGGCTGAGCCGGAGGCCGGTATCCCCGGTCACCCACTCCGAGGACAGGCTCAGGCTCCCCGACGTGACGGCCATGCCGAGGGTCTCCCCGCGCTCGGCGTAAGCGCGGTCCTTCCAAACAACGTTGTCATAGCGCGGCTCGCCGATCTTGCGGTTCAGGTACTCCCGGATGATGTTGTAGTCGGCGACATAGCGGTCTTTGTCCGCGTAGTTCTCGAGGAGGCTGACCCGGACCGAGACGAGGCGCCGGTTGGCCAGGACGTACAAGATGAGGCATCTCTTGCCGAAGACGTCGCGACGGTAGCGCAGGAACTCGTAGTCCCCGGACTGCTCGCGGCTGACAGGGCGGCCTTCAGCCTTGAGGACTCCGTCCCCGCTCATGCCCCACGCGACCGCGGGCATCCGGCCGGCCGTCAGGTCGAACTCCTTCGGATCTGACAGGACGGTCGCGGCCGGGGTCAGGTCGACGACCTTGAGGGTCGAGTTGAGCTTGCGGACGGCGGCGTCCAGGACGTAACCCGACAGCATCCGGCCCGACCGGGCGGAGGCGAACTGGACGTAGAACCAGTTGGTCCGGAACTTCGTCCCGCTCGACAGCTTGATGACGGCGCCGCGGGAGAGGGTCTCGAGGACGGGGCTGTTGATCCGGGGCTCGAGATGGACGGAGGCTCGCTCCGCCGTGACTTCGAGCTTGACGATGATCTCGGTCCGGACGGGGACCGGCAGGACCAGAGCGGCCAGGACGAGGCAGGAGACGACGGCCGCCGCGACTCGGCCGGCGGCCGGCTTTGGACGGTTCGTTGTGGCCATTCCCATCCTCCCGAGAGCCCATCATCGGATGACGGGACCGGGGGGACAATCCCCGCCCGTGATGAATCGGGGGGGGATTGTTATCACCCCGGGAGGGTAACCGGGCGGGAGCCCCCCTGGGGAGGCTCCCCGGGGGACGGGTCACTTGAGCTGGAACCGGACGGTCACGGTGAAGACGACCGGACGGGGCCGGCCGTTGATGATCATCGGCTCGTAGATCCACTGGCGCACGGCGTCGATGGCCGCCTGGTCGAGGAGCGGAATGGACCGCAGGACCTTGACGCCCTTGACCCGTCCGTAGACGTCCGTCGTCGCCTCGACGATGACGACCCCTTCGACGCGGGCCTGGCGGGCGATCTCCGGATAGGCCGGATCGACCGAGCGGACGAGCTTGGGCGGCTTGACGTCGCCGACGGCCCGGACCGGGGCCTCGACCTCGCCGACGACACTCCCAAGAACCCCGCCGACGACACCCCCGAGGACGCCGCCGACGACACCGCCCTCGACGCCGCCCTCGACGCCGCCTTCGACGCCGATGTCGGAGAGGGTCTCTTCGGCGATCTGCTCGGGGATCTCGACGGGAGCGACGAGCTTGCCGGCCTCGACCGGGGCCGTGGCCTGGACGCGCTTGATCCGGGCGCTCGCCGCCGAAGCCTTACGCTTGGCCGGGGGCGGAGGAGGCGGAGGCGGCGGAGGCGGCGGCGCCAGGAAGGCGCTGTAGACCTCGACCGTCGGCAGCTCGCCCGTCCTCATCAAGGGGAGGATGATGAGAAGGAGCAGCACGGCGACATGGGCCGCGAGGGACAGGGGCAGAACGGCCGCCCGGACACTCGTCCGGCTTTCCGGACGATAGAACGAATCTTTGAACATCTTGACCTCCGCAACGCGGGATGCGGGGGCTCCGGCTTGCTTGCGGGCGATCCCGGCCCGGACGCGTCCGGGGAAAGAGGCCCAGTAGTCCGCTTCGCGCGGGACCGCGGGAGAGGTCCGGGGAAGGCCGTCGATCTTGCGGAGGAACTCGAGGTCCCGCCGGCATTCCGGACAGGACTTGAGATGCTTCTCCACCCGGGAACGGCCGGCCGGCCTCAGCTCGCCGTCGGCGTAGGCCCCGATGAGCTCCTGGAGTTTTCGGTGTCTCATCTCAAGCTCCCCTCGCGAGGGTGTCCGCCAGGAGGTCCTTCAGCTTCTGCCGGGCGCGGTTGAGCCGGGACATGACGGTGCCGAGCGGAAGATCGAGCGCCCGGGAGATCTCCTCGTAGCTCAGGCCCTCATGGAACCTCAGGACGAAGACGCTCTTTTGTTCGGGCGGAAGCGACTCCACGGCCCCTTCGAACCTGGCCTCGAACTCGGCCCGCTCCAGCCGTTCCTCCGGGTCGTCGGCGGGAGCCGACCTCGGCGCGCTCCTGTCCCCGAGCGACCCCTCGTCGAGCGACCGCTCCCGGCCGCGGGCCTTGAGATAGTTGAGCCCGGCGTTGAGGGCGATCCTGCGGAGCCAAGGATAGAGGGGCCAGGCGGCGTCGAACCGGCCCAGAGCGAAATAGGCCTTGATGAATGTTTCCTGGGCGAGGTCGTCGGCCGATTGGTGCGCGCCGGTCAGGCGCCGGCACAGGGCATACACCCGGTGCTGGTGCTTCCTGACCAGGCTCTCGAAAGCGTCCATATCTCCCTGCTGGGCTTTCCTGACGAGGACGGCATCCTCCGGATGCTCGGTCGGTCTCGTCGGAGCTCCCATAGGTGATACAGCTCCCCGCGGAAGATATTCCTCACTATTATCATACACGCTTTCGGGCCCGGGATGAACTCCGGCCCCCGCGTCAGGATTTCCGGGAGGCTCCCTCGCTCAGCTTGGCAAGCTTGTAGCGCAGCGTGTCGCGGCTGATGCCGAGCATCCGGGCCGCCAGCGATTTGTTGCCCGCCGCGCGTTCCAGCGCTTGGAGCAGCATCCTTTTTTCGGCTTCGGGGAGGGACAGCTCGCCGGGCCCGGCCGGCCCGGGAGCGTCCGCGCCCGCCTCGGGCGAGGCGGCGGCGAGGCGGATCGGAACGTGCTGGGGGGAGATGAAGGCGGCGTCCTCGAAGATCATCGCCCGCTCGATCGCGTTCTTAAGCTCCCGGACGTTGCCCGGCCAGGCGTATTGAAGGAACATCTTCTCGGCGGCCGGCTCCAGGCCTTGGATGGACTTGCCGAACTTCCGATTGTAGAGGGCGATGAAGTGCCGGGCCAGGGGCAGGATGTCGCCCGTCCGCTCGGCCAGCGTCGGGAGATGGACGGGACAGACGTTCAGCCGGTAGAACAGGTCCTTGCGGAATTTCTCCTGGCGGGTGAGCGCTTCCAGGTCCTGGTTGGTCGCGGCGACGACGCGGAGGTCGACCTCGATGTCCCTCAATCCCCCCACGCGCTTGAAGGTGTTGGTCTCGAGGAACCGGAGGAGCTTGGCCTGAAGGGCCGGGTCCAGGCTGCTGATCTCGTCGAGGAAGAGCGTCCCTTCGTCGGCCAGCTCGACCAAGCCCTTTTTCTGCCGCTTGGCGTCGGTGAAGGCCCCCTTTTCGTAGCCGAAGAGCTCCGATTCGAGCAGGTTGGCCGGTATCGCCGAGCAGTTGATGGCCAGGAAGAGCGCCTCGCCCCGCCGGCTCCAGAGGTGAAGCGTCTGGGCCAGGAGGTCCTTTCCGGTCCCGCTCTCGCCCTGGAGGAGGATGATCGAGGCTTCGCTCTCGGCCAGCCGTTTGACCACGTCCAGGAGCTGGCGCATGACCGGCGTCTCGGCTACGATCGTCACGTTGGCGGACTTCGTCCTCTCGATCTCGCGGTAGGCGGCGATCTTCTTCTTCAATGTCGCCGCTTCCAGGGCGTGGGCCATGGTGCTCTGGAGCTTGGCGTCGTCGACGGGCTTGGTGACGAAATCATAGGCGCCGCGGCGCATGGCCGTCACGGCGTCCTCGATGACGCCGAAGGCCGTGATCATGATGACGGGAAGGTCGGGCCAGCTCTTCCGGAGCTCTTCCAGAACATCGGTCCCTTTGGCGTCCGGCAGCTTCATGTCCAGGAGGAGGAGGTCCGGTCCCTCGGCGGCCAGCGCGCGCAGACCGGCCGTCCCGGTCTCGGCCTCGACGACCTCATAGCCCCAGCCCTTCAGCTTCTGGGCCAGCGACCAGCGGACCAGCCGTTCGTCGTCGATGATCAGGACCTTGTTCTTAGCCATGGTCATTCACACGGCAGGTCGAGCGGCAGGCGGAGGACGAAGGTCGTCCCCCTCCCCTCCCGGCTCTGGACGGAGATAAGCCCCCGGTGGGCGTCGATGATCTTCTTGCAGATCGAAAGCCCCAGGCCGGTCCCGTCCTTCCGCGTGGAGAAGAACGGATGGAAGATCTGAGCGAGCTGCGGGGCCTTGATCCCGCGGCCGTCGTCGGCGACGAAGATGTACAGGCCCCGGTTCGGCACGACCCTCTGGATGATGAAGATGTTCCCCCGCTCCTCGATGGCCGCGATGCTGTTGAGGAGAAGGTTCAGGATGACTTCCTGCATGCGGTCCGCGTCCAGGCAGATCCGGACGTCCTGTTCCGGGGGATGGTAATGGACCTTGATGTCCTTGCCGCCGAGCTGGGTCTTGGCCAGACGGATGGCGTCCTCGATGAAAAGACGGGGGGCGGTCCGGCTGAAACGCGGCGGCTTGGGCCGGGCATAGCTCAGGAAATCCTGGATGACGCAGATGGTCTTGTCGATCTGAACGAGCATTTCCTGAAAGATCTCTTTTTGGGGATCGGAGGCGGCCATGTTCTGGCTGATGATCTCGAGGGCCCCCTTGATGCCCGACAGCGGGTTCTTCACTTCATGGGCCAGCCCGGCGGCCAGCTCGCCGAACGCGGCCAGGTGCTCGGCCCGGTCGATCCGCTGGTTATAGAGCGCCTCGATCTCCCGGTTGGCCGCCTTGAGCTTTTCGACCATGACGTTGAAGCTGGCGGTCAGGCTGCCGATCTCGTCGTTCTTCCGCGGATCCAGTCGGACGGCCAAGTCGCCGTCCTGGACCCTCTTCATGTGGTCCTTCAGGAGAGAGATCGGACGGTTGACCAGCTTCTCGAAGAGCCTGAGGAGGACGAAGATCAGCAGGCCGAGGCTGAGGACGGCCGGGATGATCGCTTTCCACTGGCTCTTCCAAACCAGGTTCGAGGCCTCACGGTAATCGAACACCACGTCGAGGACACCGTTGATCCGCCGCCCGGCGTCATGGCAGGAATAGCAGGCCGGCCCGTTCTCGACGAGCATGAAGCTGCGGATCGTCCGTTGTCCTTTGGAAAGAACCGTCTGCCGCTGCGTTCTCGCGGCGACGAGGGCCCGGACCGTCTCGCGGTCCTTCGCGGGCAGCCCGGCGGCCTTCTCCTCGGCGTCGGTCGAAGCGAAGATATCCCCCTCGGTCGTCAGGATGCGGATCGTCCGGATCCCCTGCGTCGTCGCCGCCAGCTCGTGGATCTCCGCTTTGGCCTCCTCGACCCGGCCGCATTTCTTGAGGAAGAAAACGCTGCTCTTGGTCAAGGAGCCCACGAGCTCGACTTCACGCTCGATCAGCGCATGGACGAGGCGGTGCTGGGACATCAGCGAAAGCACGATCAAGATGCCCGCGGAGATCGCGGCCAGGATGAGGACGTGGAAGATGACCTTCGCCCTCAGCGTCCAGCGCCGGATGTCCAAGTTCATCATAATTCTACTGTTACGATAAGATCGCTAGGTAATGATTATAGTCGAGGGGTCCTTTTTTCGCAAGCCGGCGGGACGAGGGCGGACAGGGGGGGCGGGAGGAGGAACCGGAGCCGGGAGGGGGAGACGATCCCCCTCCCGGCCCGGGGGCTTTAGAAGCTGTAGATGAACTTCAAGGAGCCGACGTGATACCTGTAGCCGGGCTCCAGGGCGCCGAGAAAGATGGCGCCCGCGGCCGCGTAATCCACGGCGATCTCGTTCCGGACGATGTCCTTGAGGTCGTACTGCTCGAACCAGTAGCCCAGGACGACGCAGAGGTTCTTCATCATCTTCCACTTGAAGGAGGACTGGACCGTCCACCAGGTGGTCGAGTCGAGAGGATCGGTGAAGTTGAGGGCGGTGTTGGGGGCTCCGCCGGGCGGCGAGAAGAGGAACGACGAGCCGGCGGCCTTGGAAAAGGAGGCCGAGAGGTCGAAGTTGAGCTTGTCGGCCATGAGCTCGATCGTCTGACCGGCCCCGAAGGTGTCGACGGTGTCCTTCAGGTTCGCCGTCCAGTCGTCCAGCGGGCTCTCCGAGAAGGTCGCGCCGCTCTGGCGCGAGGCCTGGTCGGCGTCGTAGACCTCGTGGCTGTAAAAGCCGTAGAGCGTCTGGTTCTTGGCGAAGGCGTAGCTGAGGTCGATGCCGTACATGTCGAAGTCGTCGCGCGTCAGCCCGTAGTCGGAATGCGGGTAATCGTCGCGGCCGATGGCGTAGGTCAGCTGGACATCCAGGTTGTCGATCGGGGTCAGGCCGACGAGCGCGTTGAGGGACTGCCGGTTCCGGTTGGCCTCGAAGTAGCGCTTGAAGTTGAAGGTCGGGGTGTAGGCGTACCAGGTGTCGTCGAGGGACCAGTCCCGCTTGGAGTTGAGGTAGGTGACGCGGAGCATCAGCCAGTCCATCGGATGGGTGTCGACGGAGACCTTGAAGATGCCCTCTTCGGTCTTGTTCTTTTCCAGCTCATGGGCGCCCTCGCGCCGGGTGATGCCGTAGAGGGAGTACCCGACCCTGACGGATGTGTTCTTGACGACGTTGAAGGTCAGGTCGCCGAACAGCCGCGAGTGCTTGAAGGAATAGGGCTCGACGGCGATGGGAATGGCTTCCCAGACCTGGTCCATCCGGGCATACCCGTTGGGCATGTCGAGCTCTTCGATCTTGTTGGCGAAATCGTAATACCGGATGCCGGCGGAGAGGTAGATGGACTTCGTCAGCCTGGAGTTCAAGGAAAGGTCGAAGGAAATGATGTTCGCCTTGGCCATGGCCGTTTCACGGGGCGCGCTGAGGGCGCCGGCGGCGAGAGGATCGGAAGCCGGAATGGCCGTGTTGACGGTGAAGGGCAGGAGGCTCTGGTTCTGGCTGAACGTGCCGTAGGACGCGGCCGCCGAGATCCGGGTGGCCTTCAGGGGCTTGAAGGAGCCGCTGAGATAGAACTTGACGGCGTCATTGGAGGGCGGGAGGGACATCTGACCATGGGCGGTCCCGTTGCCCGCGCTATAGGCGGACGCGTAGGTCGAATCCGTGATCCGGTAAGGATTGTCCCAGAACAGGGTCTGGACGTCGTTGTCGAAAAGGGAGGCGGCGAGGCCCGCCCGGACCGTTCCCCAGGCCTTGTGGTACTCGAGGCTCGTATCCACGTTGGTCGTCTTATAATGGATCGGCTCGGGCAGCTCGATCGCGTTGCTGAAGCCCAGAGGCGCCCCGAAGGGCCGGTTCCCGCCCCGCGTCTCGTGGCTTCCCGCGATGTTGAAGCTGAAGGGCACGGACGGCGTGTAGGCGAAATCGAGGGTCGCCTTTCGCCGCTGAAGGCCCAGGTCGATGGGGCCGGCGCTCGTCAGGAAGCTCGAGACGAGGGCGCGCGCGGCGGCGATATTGGTGCTCGTTCCCGTGGGGACGAGGGCTTCGGCCGCGGACCGGATGACGTCGTTCAGCGTGAAGACGCCCGGGATCCTTTCGATGTAGGGAGTGGCCCCGTCGAAGCTGAACCTGTGGGGCGTGTTGTCGTAGCCGACGTCGAGGGCGAACGTCCCGTATTGGCCGACCCCGGCCCTGATCCGCTCGTCGGCCTGCTGGACGTTCCACGCGGAGAGATAGAAATATTGGCTCCCCTTCGACAGGTCCAGGTTCAGGGACTGAAGGAAGAAGCCCCGCGGGACGTCGCGGTATTCATAGAATTTCGAGGACCGCTCGGCCTCTTTGACGGCCGGGACGCCGGCGGCGACGTTGCCCTTGATGACGAGCCCGTCGTCCGTCTTGTCCTGGGCCCCGGCGGAGGCCGTGAGCAGCCCGAGGACGCAGCCGATCAGAACGATAGAAAGTGCTCTGTTCTTCATCGTCGACTCCTCGTCATCTCAGGTAGGTCCGGCCCGAGGGATGGTTCGAGCCGTGGAGCGTCGAATGGCAGTTGGTGCACGAGCGGCCGTACAGGCGGTTGCTGTCGTTGTTCCGCTGGGACTGGTCGTAGAGCGTGCCGGGGTGCCGCGTGTCGGAATGGCAGCGCTGGCAGAGGAAGGGTTCCTTGACCTTGAGCATCTTCATGTGGTTGGACCCGTGGGGTTCGTGGCAGGTCATGCAATCCTCGCGGACGGGGATATGCTCCCAGAGGAAGGGCCCGCGCTTTTCGGCGTGGCATTGATAGCACGTCTCTGTGATGGCGGCCAGGTCGACGCGTTTGGCCTCCTGGACGGCATGGGGGTTGTGGCAGTCGGAGCATTCGATCTTGCCTTCCCGGATCGGGTGGTGGGAGGCCCGGAAGAACTGGGCCTGTTTCTGCTTGTGGCAGCTGAAGCAGAGCTCCGTTTCTCCCGTCTTGAGCTGGGCCTTGGCGGCCCCGGGGCTGTGGACCGAGTGACAATCCTGGCAGGCGAGGCCCCGGGTCTCGTGGAGGCTTCCGGCCCAGTCGGTCTTGTTGCCGCGGTCGTGGCACGTCTGGCACATCTCCGTCTGCTTGTCCTTGCTGAGGGCCTGGGGCGCCACCATGCTGCCCTTCCCCCCGCCCGCGTCCACGTGGGCCTTGCCGGGCCCGTGGCAGGTCTCGCAGGAATGGGTGGAGCGCATCTCGAAGCCCTTCTGGCCGTGGATGGACTCGCGGAACTTGGCCACGGTTTCCTCGTGGCACGCCGCGCACTGTTCTTGGCCGACGTACTGGGCATCCTGGCGCGTCGGAGCGCTGGGCGTCGCCGTCAACAGGACGGCGCCGGCGAGGATGCAGCCGAGCGCGACGGCGACCGGGATGATCGGCGTCAACCGGCGGTGCACTTTCATCCGTTGTTCTCCTTTATCGCGATATCTCGGGTTCGCCTGAAACCCGACACGTTTCTCATATTCATGGTTCGATGGCCCTGCCCGTTCGCCCGATGGCGGCGTCGACCACGGACCTGATCGCCTGGGACGTGAACGGCTTCTCGATGATCGCGTGGGTCGCGAGCCCTTCCAGCATCCTCTCCGCTTGGTCCCGGACCAGGGCCGTGAGCGTGATGACGCGGGCGTTGGGCTGCTTCGAGATCATCTCCGCGAAGAACGATCGGGCCTGGTCGCCGCAGATCTCGAGGTCCGTGATGATCAGCGCGTACTCGGCCTTGCCGGCGAGCGCCAGGGCCTCGCCTGTCGTCGCGGCCGTATCGACCGAGTATCCGTCCTGGACGAGGATCTTGTCGAGAGACCACCGGATCAGCTTCTCGTCGTCGAGGATCAATATTCTTACCATCTATATCGTTCCGATAGTCTTAATTAGCATTATTCGTGCCATTCTTGGAGTTGAGCGTATCATATTGATATATATATAGATCAGCGGGGGTAGGGGGATTCTAGAACCGGTAGATGACCCCCTGCTGGGGGATATCCCCCGCCTGGAAATGGGCGATTTCCCCCAACAGGGCCGAAGGCCTTTAGCGGGCCGCGCCGGACCGGTCTTCCCGGGCCTTCTGGGCCTGCTGCCGTTCGGCCAGGATCTTCCGGTATTCCAAAGGATGGAGGGTCTTCAGCTCGTGGCCCGTGATCTTGCCGTTGAGCCAGACCTTGCTCATCGGGAAGACCTCGGGATTGAGATGGACGTTGTACATGTGCCAGATGATGATGGCCAGGAAGGCCAGCATGGCCTCGTAGCCGTGGGCGATGACGAAGATGTCATGGACCCAGAGGGGGAAGATCCGGAGCGACAGCTCGACGTTCCACATGAAGAAGCCCGACAGGATCATGACGAGCGAGCCCCAGGCGACGGAGAGATACTCGAGCTTCTCGATGAAGTTGTACCGGCCGTACTCCGGAGGGTTCTCGAACCTCCAGAACGGGTGGCGGTCGAAGAAGCCCCGGAGGATCCCCTTCCGATAGAGCCAGCGCGCGAGCCCCACGTTGTATCCGAAGAGGCTCACGGCGTCGCGGGCGTCCTTGGCCCGGGGCATGAGCTCCCGGAAATTGTCCCGGCCCCTCCGGGTCAGGACCGTATGGCCCGTGTGCCAGACGATGTCGACGATGAGGAGGACGGCCGCGCCGCGATGGAGGAGCCCGCGGAAGGCGAACGCGTTCTCGAAGCTGAAGACGGACTTGAAGAGGCGCAGCTCGTAGAACATCAGCGGCAGGCCCGTCAGCACGAGGAGCGTGAACGAGACGATGAGGAGGATGTGCTGGATCCGCTCCGCCAGGTTCATCCGGAGGAAGATCTCGTCGTCGCGGATGAGCGGGCTGGTCGTCAATGTCTCCATCGGGTCCTCATGCGGCGATAAAGGTCGGCGGCGATGAAGGCCAGGAACACGGAGATCAGGCCGGCGATCACGACGATATAGATGATCTTGACGGTGTAGGCCCAGCGGTTCTCGGTCTTCTCCGAGACGACATGGATCTTGCCCTTGGAGAAGTTCTCGCCGGCGCCCGGATGGCACGCCCCGCACGTCGTCGCCAGGTTGGCCGGGTGGATGGACGAGAGAGGATCGGAGGACGGCCGGATGCCGTGGTGCCCGTGGCAGCTCGAGCAGTTGGCGACCTTGACCTCGCCGAACTTCGAGGCCGTGCCGTGGTAGGACGCGGAGAACGTCTTGAGCCGGGAGGTCTGCAGGCCGTACTGGCGGGCCAGCCGCTCGTCGTCGTGGCAGCGGGAGCAGACGGCGGCCACCTTGGTCGCGTAGACGCCCGATCCGAGGTTCTCGGGGGACCGGATATCGTGCTCGCTATGGCAATCCGTGCAGACGGGCACGTCCAGGATGTCCTTGGCGTAGTCCTTGCCGTGGACGCCTTCGAGGTAGTCCTTCTCGATCCCCGCGTGACACGTCCCGCACGTCCGGATGATGTTCAGGCGCGAGACCCTGGACTGGGGGTCGTCGACCGGATGGACGGAATGTCCGCCATGACAGCTCACGCAGGTCGCGGAAAGGCTCAAGCCCGCCAGGGCCAGGGCCCGGTAATGATCGCTCTCCTTGTAAAGGGCGGCGAACCCCTGTCCCCGCTTGGTCTGGACGCGCTCGAGATGGCAGGCGAGGCAGGTGTCGGGGATGTTCATCGCCGCGGTGTGCGACAGCATGTTCTTGGCCGGACGGATGTCGTGGGCGCCGTGGCAGTCCTTGCACTGGACGATGATCGGCTTGTCCCCGTCATGAGGGCGGCCGTGGATGCTCTCCCGGACCGCTGCGGACGCCTCCTCATGGCAGGACGCGCAATCGACCGGCTTGAGCTTCGGGGCGTGGGGAAAATCCTCGAAGGCCTTGAGGTCGGCATGGCAATCGACGCATCCGATCCCCGCCTCGCCGTGGATCGAGGCGCCGAGCGCGGCGCTGTCGACGTACAGGGGCCGGCCCTGGTCCGTCTTCAGGCCGGAGTCGCCGTGGCAGGCCAGGCAGTCGTCATCGGATGGCCCCGCGAAAGCCGGCACAGCGGCCGCGATCACGGCCGCCGTGGTCAGGACGATCCGCAGAAGCGTGCCGCGGGATATCATGGGCCCGGCGTGCCTCGCCGGCGACGGATGAGGGCCGGGATGAAGAAGATGAGCGTCAGGCCGGTCAGGACGAAGACGGTCCAAACAAGGACCTTCTTGACGTAGAAGGGGGCCCCGGACTTGGCCCGGTCATAAGCGCGGTGGATCTTGGTCCCGGCGATCTTCTCCGACATGGTCGGGTGACAAGTGGCCTGGCCGCAGGTCTTCGACAGGTTCGCCGCGGAGATCTTCGATTCGGGGTCGGACGCCGGGCGGATGTCGTGGACGCCGTGGCAGTTGACGCAGCTCGCCTCGGCCGTTCCGCCGAGGCCGATGGCGATCCCGTGGAAGCTCTCGATGAAAGTCCGGATCCTGTCCTCGGGGACGCCGTATTTCCTCATGATCTCGGGGCGGGCATGGCAGACCGAACACGTATCGGGGACGTGCGCCTTCGACGTCGGGGCCTCGGGGGAGGCCGCGGCCGCGACCCCGTGCTCGCCGTGACAATCCACGCAGAGGGGGACGTCGACGTTCCCCTTCACCGCTTCACGGCCGTGGACGCTCTTCGAGTACTCCTCGAGGATGAGGCGGTGGCACTTGCCGCAGGTCGCCGGGTCCTTGGCCGGGAGGTGGGGCGTGCCCACGCCCTGGATGTTGTGGACGCCGTGGCAGTCGGTGCAGACCGCCGCGAAATTGAGCAGGCCCTTGTCATAGAGGCCCCGGCCATGGACGCTCTGGCGGTATTGTTGATAGGGAGACTCGGCGTGAATGTTGTACTTCAGGACGACGGCCATGTCCTCGTGGCAGCGGGAGCAGGTCACCGGGACGTTGCGGCGGTTGACCGTGGAGTCCGGGTCGGCGACGGGCTTGATGTTATGACGGCCGTGGCAATCCCAACATCGGGCCGTGTCGAGGACGCCTCTCTCGAGGTAGGCCCGGCCGTGGACGCTGTCGGGATAGGCCGCCGGGCTCCCGCCGGGCCGCGAATCCGGTGGCTCCCAATGGCACGATAATCCGCAGACCGGGGGCGGGAGGTCCTTTTTGGCCTGATGGGGCGGATCCCCCTCCCTCGGGATGTGCCCCCTATGGCAGGCGGCGCAGGAGAGCGTCGCGTGGACCGTATCCTGAAGGGAGACGTGGGTGTGGCATTCGAGGCAGGGCTTGGGGGCGGCGGCCCCGCCGGGCTGGGACGGGGAAGCGGAGGCGAAGGCCGACACGGCGCAGAAGACGATGATACCGAGCCGTCGCTGATCCAAGACTCTCAGCCGTCCGTTCAGGCGCGTGCGCCGAAGGAGTTTACTTTTTCGGGACGGGGTGCTTGATCTTGTCCCAGGCCGAGGCGAAATCGAACGCGATGCCGTGCGGATTCTCGTGGCACGTCATGCACTGGGCCTTGATAGCCTCGGGACTCCCATAAAGGATGAGGCCGTTCTTGGCCGATTCGGCCCGGTCCTTCATGATGTTGAGCTTCCGGTAGGCGCTTCCGGGCCCGTGGCAGGTCTCGCAAGAAACGCCTTCGGTCTTGAACTCGGGGGCCTCGGCGGCGAGGGGGGCGTGGCACTTGAGACAGCGGGGATCGTCCGCGGGCCTGTCCACGCCCATGGCCTTGGCGGCCTCGGCCGCTTTGGGCGAAGTGAGGGCCTCGCAGGACTTGGGATGCTTGGTGCCTTCCCAGATCGGGAACTGCCGTCCCTGGGCCTCGGACTTGTGGCAGACCACGCACTTCTGGGCGCCGACGTAAGTGAGCTCCTGGGCAACAGCCATTCCGGCCAGAATGGCTAGGGCCAAACCCGCGAGTGCAAGCCGTCTTGTCATGGTCACTCCATACAAAATATATCCAGACTATCGGAAAAATATTCTATTCGACGCGGCGGGATTTGTCAACGCGCCCCCGGGTCATGTGCCTGATCTTCAAAGCCAGGGCGACGCCGAAAAGGGCCAGGAGGGCCGTGGTCACGGCCAGGCCCCGCCGGCGGAATCTGGCCTCGTCCAGGGCCTTCTCGCCCAGCTCGCGCACGCCGACGAGGGCCTTTTCCCCTTCGGAGACGGCCTTGGCGATCTCGGCCCCGTCGAGGCCGTGCGTCAGGTTCTTGGCGGAAACGAGCAAGGTGTTGACGTCCTGGAGCTTGAATTCCACGTCGCTCACCTCGACGCCCTTCTGCTTGGCCTGGGCCAGGAGGCCCTCGGCGGCCCGGAAGCCGGATTCGAAGCCGTCGAGCTGGCGGCGGAACTCGGCCGCCGCCTCGAAGCCCCGCGAGCCCTTATCATGGCATTGCGCGCAGGTGGCGCCGTCGTCCGTCCCGATCATGGCCGTGGACGGGACGAGGATCTTGTGATTCCCGTGACAGGCCTCGCACTCCCCCGCTCCCATCTCGTCGAAAGCCTTTTTGTGGGGGCTCTTCATGAACAGCTCGCCCGTCGAGGGATGACACTGGCGGCAGACCGAGGCCACGGACGAGACGGAGGGCGGAAAGGCGCCGTGATTGCCGTGGCAATCGTTGCAGGCCGGCGCCGAGAGGTCCTTCTTCTCAAGCAGGGCCCGGGCGTGGACGCTCGCCTTGTAATCCTCGAGCTGGCCGGTCGGCAGCCTGTAAGGCTCCATGAAGGCCTTGTCGGCGTGGCAGCGGCCGCAGGTCTGAGGGATGTTCCACGGAAAGGTCAGTGACTTGGGGTATTTGGCCGACTGGATGCCGTGGACGCCGTGGCAGTCGGTGCACACGGCCGCCTTCGTATCGCCGGCCTTCAGCAGCAGCCCGTGGCGGCTGGTCCAATATTGGCTGAGCTGGTCCGTCCGCAGGGCGGGATTGAAAGCCCGCATGGCCGCGGCGTCGGCGTGGCAGGCGCCGCAGAACTGGGGGATATCCTGGCGCTTGGGCGAGCCTCTGAAGGTCCTGTCCTTGGCCAGGTCGACGTCGTCCTGGCTCGGGTCCCCCCCGTGACAGTCCTTGCAGGAAAGCCCGAACTCGGCGTGGATGTCGGCGGCGAGGGCGGCGGCCGGCGCCTTGAGCTCATCGTCGAGCTGGCTGTGACATTCGACGCAGCTGTTCTTCTGCCCGAAAGCCAGCAGGGGCGCGAAGAGGGCGGCGGCGGCGAAGACGCGGATCGCACGTTTGTTCATGTGTTCGTCCCGATCAGAGGTTAGGCACGGTATAGGTCAGGACCGTCATGATCACGATGTAGAGCGCGAGAGCCACCCCGATCCAGCCGAAGACGGGGCTGCGCGTCTCGCGGGCGGCCCGCTTGTCGAGGAAGGGCACGAACATCCAGAGGAGCCCTCCGGCCATGAAGGCCAGGATGGCCAGCTTCTCCCCCTCGATGGACAGGATGTGGGCGGGGACGAGCTTGAGGGTCGTGAACATGAAGGTGAAATACCACTCGGGCTTGATGCCGAGCGGGGTCGACGCCAGCGGGTCGGCCTTCGGCCCGATCTCCCAGGGCAGGAAGACGCAGACGACGCCGATCAGAACGAGCATGAGGGTCCAGCCGAGGGCGTCCTTGTAGAGGAAATCGGGGAAGAAGGGGATCTCCTTCTTGCTCCGCTCGCCGATGGGCTTGCTCATGCCCAGGGTCTGAACGAGGAGGATATGGATGCCGATGAGCATCAATGCGGCCACCGGGAGGAGCGCGACGTGGAACCAGAAGAACCGGGACAAGGTCGCCTGGGAGACCTCGGGCCCCCCGAGAATGACCGATTTCAGCCAATCCCCGATGAACGGCAGGCTCCCGGCGATATCGGTCCCGACGCGCGTCGCGAAATAGGACAGCTCGTTCCAGGGCAGGAGATAGCCGCTGAACCCGAAGGCCATGAAGAGAACGAGGAGCAGGAAGCCGGTCACCCACGTCAGCTCCCGGGGCTTGCGGTAGGCCTTGAGGAAGAACGTCGAGAACATGTGGATGAACAGGAGGCCGATGAGGATGTTGGCCGTCCAGCTGTGGACCGAGCGGATCAGCCACCCGAACTTGACCCCGCTCATGATGAACTGGACGCTCTCATGGGCGGCGTCGATGTGGGGCGTATAATAAAGGAGGAGCATGGCTCCCGTCGCGATCTGGATGCCGGTCAGGAAGAGGCAGATCCCCCCGAAAAAGTACCAGAACGAACGGCGATGCTCAGGGACGGTCTTTTTCCTGGCGAAGGCGATGAGCCCCGACAGCAGGAAGCGCTCGTCGAGGAACTTCCAAATGCTCTGTCCGATCTTTGTGGCCATTTCAGCTCTTCCTGGAGACGATGATGTCGGGACCGGAGACCTCGACGGCGTAGGTCTCGAGCGGCCGCGGCGGCGGCCCGGATAGGACGTTCCCGCCGAGGTCGAAGCGGCCGTTATGACAGGGGCAGAAAAGGGTTTCCGTCTCGGCGTCGAAACGGACCGTGCAGGTCAGGTGGGTGCAGGTCCCCGACAGCGCCACGAGCTTCCCCTCCGCCGTGTTGACCAGGACGCCTGGAGCCGACCCGAACTTGAAGACCTTCGCGGTATTCGGGGGGAGCTCGCCGGCCTTGGCCGCTATGACGCTGTTCTGGACGCCCCCTCCCGCGCTCCGGGACGGGAGCACGTAGCGGACGACCGGATAAAGGAAGGCGGCGATCGTCGCCAGGAGGCTTCCGCCGAGGAAGATGTCTACGAAATCCCTGCGCTTCATTCGAGCCCGTCCTTTCCGCCGCTCAGTGATTTTATTTGAGCCTCCAGCTTTGTCAAGTATTCGTCGACGAACATGTAGTTGTGGACCCCGGAGCTGCCGTCGAGGCCGACCATCTCCAGGGCCTTCTCGATCCTCCCGACGACGGCCTTCTCGGCGTCTGTCAGGGTTCTCTTGTAAAGGGCGTGGAGGCCCGCGCGGATCCCCTCGACCCGGCCCCGCACGCCGTCCCTCCATTCCGTGAACGTCTTCCGGTAATTCTCGTCATGACAGGCGACGCAGGCGCCGCCGTCGGGGCGGACGACCTTCTTGGCTTCGTCCAGGTGGCAATCCGAGCACGACGTCCCGGCCTCGGCCATCATGTCCTTCGGGACGGTGTCCTCGCCGAGCGTCCCCCCTTCGAAGAGCGTCTTCTGGAGCGCGTGGCACTGCCCGCAGGTCTTTTGCGGCTTCTGATGATGGCAGGTGGCGCAGGAGGAGCGGGTGGCCGTCAGCTCGCCGTGGCGGCGCGCGTTCGAATGGCACGTCGCGCACTCGAGCTTCTGGACGACGGCGTGGCGGCGGTGCGAAAAACCTAGGCCGAACGCGGACGCCTCGATCTCCTCGATCCCGGCGTGACAATTCAGGCAGGCGTTCGGCGTCTCCCGGGTCAGCAGGGTCATCGCTTCGGGCTTGTAGGAGGAGCCCGCGGCGGCCATCGCTTCGCGGATCTTCTCGAGGGATGAGGTCAGGAGCTCCTGGGAATAGGTCATGTTGTGGACGCTCTTGCCTTTTTCGACGACGTCGATATTGAACCGGGCTTCCTCCAGCAGGGCCGCGGCGGAGGTCTTTTTTGGACCCGGCGCCGCCGAGATCTCGGAGGCCGCCCTCGCCGCGATCGTCTTGACCTCGGCCAGCCGCTTCTCCGTCGATCGCTCCCAGTTCTTCAGGATCCGGTCGAAGCCCCGGCCATGGCAGGACTCGCAGGCTTCGCCGCTCGCCGTCAGCGTGTCGCTATTGTCGACCTTGGCGCTCGCCTCATGGAACATGTGACAGCCCTGACAGCTCAGGCCCTTCTCCCACATGACGTTGGGCGTCGCGTGCGGGACCCCCTTCCCCCCCTGGCCCGTGTAGAGGATCTTCTGGGCGCCGTGGGTCCCCTGGTGGCAGGCCTGGCAGTCGGCGATCGTCTCGATATCCTTGACGATCTTGTGCTCGATCCCCCGGTGACACTGTTCGCACTCGATCTTGCTGACGGTGATGTGCATCCGGTGCATGAGATCGGTGTCGCCGAACTGGTCGAGCCGGTCCTGCTCGAAATGGCACTTGAAGCAGTTCTCCCTCGGCACCTCGCCGTCGCCGGTCACGATCCGGCTGTGGCACTTGTCGCAGCGGTAGCCGTTGCCGAAGACGGGCGTGTGATCGAAGCGGTCCTTGAGCGCCAGGAGCTCGTCCTTGCGGTGGCAGACGGCGCATTCCCCGGCCCGCACGTCGGGGGTCTTGTCCTTGAAATGGCAAAGGAAGCACGACTCGGCCGTGACCGTGATGTGCTCGCCCTGGACGATCTGCGAGTGGCAGCTCGTGCACCGCAGGGTCTTGCCCCGCTTGAGGTCTTCGAAATGGGCCTTGTGGTCGAAGGCGACCTTGCCGAACTGGACCTGGCCTTCGAGCAAACGGCGGTCGTGGCAGCCGGGGCGGAGACAGCTGGCGTCCTGGATCTCCGCCCAGGGCTTGGATTTGACGTAAAGGCGCGTCCAATACCGGCCGACCATGACCAGACCCTCGATCTTGGTCCGGAAGAAGGACCTCATGCCCGGCGGGTAGTGGCAGGCCTTGCACTCGACGTCCTTGTGGGTGGAGGTCTTCCAGCTCTCGAAGAACGGCTTCATGTAATGGCAGGACGAACAGAAACGCGAGGTCGAGGTGAACTCGACGGCGACGACGAACAGCAAGATGCCGGCGGCCGGGATGCCGAAGAGGAGCAGGCGGCGCCTCCGGCGTTTGGCCCTGGGCGGCCTCGGCGAATCCGGGCCGGGCGCCGCGGCCTTATCTCGGAGGCTGTCCTCAGACATAGGAATGGAGCCCCGCGAGGAGGTAGTTCACCCCGAAATAGGTGAACAGCGCGGCCAAGAAGCCGAGGATGGCGATGAGCGCGGAGCGCTTCCCTTTCCAGCCCATGACGATCCGGGTGTGGAGATAGAGGGCGAAGACGATCCAGGTGATCAGGCTCCAGACCTCCTTGGGGTCCCAGCTCCAATAGGTTCCCCAAGCTTTGTAGGCCCAGACCATGCCGAAGACGAGCCCGCCCAGCGTGAAGAGAGGGAAACCCACGGCGACCGCCCGGTAGCTGACCGCGTCCATCTTCTGCTTCTTCTCCTCCGTGTCGGCCCGGAGATAGAGAAGGCTGGCGACGAAGGCCACGGCGAAGAAGGCCTCCCCGAGCAGCGTGACCGAGACGTGGAGCCAGAGCCAGTAGCTCTGAAGGGCGGGGACAAGAGGCGTCGCGTCCTTGGGCATGAGCGGGGACGAGGCCAGGGCGACGATGCCGACCGCGATCAGCATAACGTAGGGAGCGACCCTGGGAATACGGAGCTTCCAATCCAGGACGAGCAGGGCCGCGACGGAAGCCCAGGCCAGGAACGACAAGGATTCATACATGTTCGTGAAGGGCGCATGCCCGCTGACCACGGTCCGGAGGATCAGGGCCGCCGTGTGAAGGACGAGCCCGGCCGCGGCCAGGACAAGGCCCGTTTTGGCCCACTTCTCCTTCTTGGCGAAAACGGCGACCAGGTAGACGAGCGCCGAAAAGATATAAAGGATGAAGGTGATCGTGAAGAGGGTGGCTTCGGTCATGTCGGCCTCCTGAAGGACTCGATGAGGGAATCGAATTCGGCCTGAAAGGCCTCGCGGCCCTTCGAGGCGATCCCGCCAAGGACGGCTTCCGTCTTCCCCTGCGCCTCCTCGAGGATGATCCGGATCTCGCGGGGAGGCCAGTAGAAGGCGAGGAAGAAGCCCGCCGTCATGATGATGCAGCCGAGCCAGATGAGCGTCACA
>MEYC01000039.1:0-265 GCA_001775715.1 Candidatus Aminicenantes bacterium RBG_16_66_30
GGAAGGGGCGCCCGGCCACCTCGACGCTGTCGGGGAACGCGGAGACCGCCTCCTCCCCCGGGCGATAATTGAGCAGGTCGTCCTCGGCAAGACGCAGGAACGAATCGTCGCCCCCGCGGTCACGGACGTCCTTGAGGAGCTTTCGCAGACTACGGATATCGCAGATGCCCGGGAGCTTTTCCGAGTAGAACTTGGCCATCTTGTCTTCCGCGATGAGAATGTCGCGACGGCGGAGCTTCTCCTCGATCTCTTCGACCCGGCGCTG
>MEYC01000039.1:402-8082 GCA_001775715.1 Candidatus Aminicenantes bacterium RBG_16_66_30
AAAGCGTTACGCGCTCTTTAGCAGTGACCTCGCCGCGCCCGCGATCCCAAGCGGCGTCGGAGTAGGAGCGCTTGCAGAGCGGCCCGCCCAGCGCCTCGAGCCAGGCGGGATCGATGCGGGCGACCGTCCGGGCGAATAAGCGCGACGTCCGGACGACCTCGGTCGAGACTATCCAGGCGGCCCCTTTCCCCCAAAGGACAGAGCCCGGCCAGAGTGTGACCTCGCGGTTCTTGGCGCCGGAGAAGACGTTCTTGTCCTTGTGCACGGCGTGTTCGAGAGATAGCCGCTGAGAACGGACCTGTGGATCGCCCCGTAGAGCGCCGGCGAGATATCCGTGTGTAGATGAGAGTTGACGGTATCGCCCGGCGCCCGAGCCAAGCGCCTCTCTCCGCCGGCCGTCCAGGCCAGCTCCCTGAGCACCGACTCGATCTCCGCGTGCAGATACGTCCACTCGCGCATGCGCGGGAACGACAGGAAGTTCTCGTGGCAGAAGCGGCGCTTCTGGACGAGGGACTCGAGCTTTTCGAAGTCGCTGTGAAAGCGGTTCCAGATGTTGAGCAGGACGAGGAAGTCCGAGTCGGGATGACGGAACGCGGCGTGGACGGCGTCGGCCTGCTGGGCTTTGTCCGGCGGCCTCTCCCTCGGGTCCCGGATGCTCAGCGCGGCTGCCAGCACGGCCACTTCGGGGAGGCAGTTCTCGGCGCGCGCCTCGATGAGCATGCGCGACAGGCGCGGGTCGAGCTGCATCCGGGCCATCGCCCTCCCCTTCTCCGTCAGCTCCCAGCGGTAATTGGGGAATTGGTATTGTGTCCCCTTTTTCATGGCCCCGAGCTCGACCAGCGTGTCGTAGCCGTCGTGGACCGCCTTCGACGCCGGCCGGTCGATGAACGGGAACGCGAGCGGATCGCCGAGCCCCAGGTCGGTCATGCGCAGGATGACCTCGGCCAGGTCCGACCTCAGGATCTCCGGCGATGTGAACTCCTCGCGCCCCTCGTAGTCGATCTCGCCGTAGAGCCTCACGCACAGCCCTGCCTTGACCCGCCCGCAGCGCCCTTTCCTCTGGTCGGCCGACGCCCGCGAAATCGGCGATATCGGCAGGCTGTTGATCCTCGTTCCCGGCTGGTATTGCGCGATCCGGGCCACTCCCGTGTCCACGACATACCTGATCCCGGGGATCGTCAGCGAGGTCTCGGCGACGTTCGTGGCCACGACGATCTTCGGCATGGTCACCGTGTAGACGAGCCGCTGCTGGCCCGCCGGGAGCCTCGAGAAGAGCGGCAGCACCCGCACGAGCGGCCACTTCCGCCCCTCGAGCATGCGGCAGGTCTCGAGGATGTCCTGTTCGGTCGGCATGAACACCAGGATGTCGCCCGGCGGCTTCTCGCGCCGCAAGTACTCGACGGCCTCGACGGCCTGATCGACGTAATCCTTGTCCTCGGCCTCCTCCTTGTCCGGAACGCGGTATTCGACCTCGACCGGATAGAGGCGCCCGCTGACCTCGATGACCGGGGCGTTCTTGAAGGCCTTGGAGAACTTCTCCGTATCGAGCGTCGCCGAGGTGATGACGAGCTTGAGCTCGGGCCGCTCGTCGAGAAGCCGGCGCATGATGCCGAGGAGGAAGTCGATGTTGAGCGAGCGCTCGTGGGCCTCGTCGATGATGATCGTGTCGTACTCATAAAGGCCGCGGTCGCCCTGCGTTTCGGCGAGCAGGATCCCGTCGGTCATGACCTTGACGTAGTTGTCGCGGGCCGTGCGGTCCTGGAAGCGGATCTTGTAGCCGACCGACCTCCCCAGCGGCTCGCCGAGCTCCTCGGCGATGCGGTGGCCGATGGTCACGGCCGCGAGCCGGCGCGGCTGGGTGACGCCGACGCGCCCGGCGATCCCCCGCCCCGCCTCGAGGCACATCTTCGGGATCTGGGTGCTCTTGCCGCAGCCCGTCTCTCCCGAGACGATGATGACCCGGCGGCGCGGCGAGCGCAGCGCCTCGACGATCTCCCCGGCCCTCGCCGTGATCGGGAGCTCCGGCGGGTAGGAGACGCGCGGCGCGTTCCGGGCCCGGGCGGCGAGCCAGGCCTCGGCCCGGGCCCGGATGGCGTTTCTACTATCCACGGCAGCTATCCTGGGCTACTTCCTTCTGGGTGTCGCAGAATTCGGAGCCTGTGTCTTTCGGCGCCTTGCCCATTCGATGGCTTCGTCCAAATCGTGATCTGTCAATCCCAACTCAACGATCTTCATCCGAGCCTTCTCGAGCCGCCCTCCTTTAAGAGGCGTTATTGCTACGGGCTCGAGGACGATCGTCCCCTCCCGGATCCTCGCTTCGAAATACTCGATGCCGTCGAATTCCTCCATAACTTTCTTTGGTATCGTGATCTGGTTTTTATAGGTCCGTTTGCAGAGCATTTCTTCCTCCCGAGAATATCTTATGAATATGTAATGACTCTGTCAAGTAATGATTCATTACTTTACGCTCTCGGCGTCCCCGGTCCGCTCCCCGGACGGGCTGGAGCGGCAGGACGTGCCGGCCTAATGAGAGCTTCGGGGGCGCTTGGCGTTGGCCCAAGCATAGTAAAGCGCGCCGGACGCGACGACCGCCGCGCCCACGATCCAGGAGCGCACCGGGAGGTTGGCCATCAGGACGAGGCAGGAGAGAAAGCCGAGCCCCGTCACGATCCGCATTCTTCCTTTGAGGACCTTCAGCCCGCTCACGTTGAGCGCAGCGTAATAAAGAAGCAGGGAGAAGCTGCTGATATAAGCGATGTGGGGCAGGTCGGCCAAAAAGGCCAAGATGAGCATGGCCGCGCCGCTGATCAGGACGGCATTTCGCGGCACGGACCTCCGGCCGCTCGACCGGCCGACAAAGGCCGGAAGCTCCCCTTCTCGGGACATGACTTGCGCCAGCCTCGAGATGCCCAGCACCGAGGCCAGGGCGACGGTCCCCGTCGCCGCCAGGCCCCCCAGAGCGACCAGGCGCGCGCCGAAGCCCAGGCCCATGCTCGCGATCGCGTCCGCGAGCGGCGATCCCGACCCCGCCAGGAGCCGTGATCCCGCGCCGCCGACGGCGGCCACGGCGACGAGGACATAGATCAGCGTTGAGATGAAGATGGAGAGCAGCGTCGCCCGGGGCACGTTCTTCCGCGGATCTTCGATCTCATCGGCGACGATGGCCACCCGCGCGAATCCCGCGTAAGCGAAGAAGATGGTCGCCGCGCCCGCCCACACGCCTCGAAAGCCGAAGGGCAGGAACGGCCGGAGATTCGGGCCTTGGAAATGGAGAAAGGCCGCGACGGAGAAGAACAGGAGGACCGCGATCTTGAAGAGGACGAGGACGTTGTTGAACCGGCTCGATTCCTTGGCCCCGGCGAGGTGGATCATGACGGTGGAGGCCGCCACGACGACGATGCCCACGGCCGTCGGCAGGGCGGGGAAGAAGTATTTCAGATAGTGCCCGAAGCCGACGGCGACCGTGGCCCCGCTGACGACGTTCGAGAACAGCCACACCCAGCCGACGAGGAAGCCGAGGGAATCGGAGAGGGTTTCGCGGGCAAAAACATAAACCCCTCCGCTCCGGGGGTAGAGCCGGCTGAGCTCGGCGGTCGAGAGGCCCGTCAGGAGGGAAACGACGGCGGCGATGAGGACCGATAGAATGAGCGCGGGGCCGGCCACCGCGGCGGCCGCCCCGAGGATGACGAAGATGCCCGCGCCGATGATCGAGCCGAGGGCGATGTTGACGGCGTCGAACAAGGACAGCCGCGGGCCGGGCTGACCCGAAGGCTGTATCCCAGGCTCGACGCGGGACGGGGACATATCGTCTGCTCCGACAAAGAATATACAGGGATGACGGCGTGAATTCAAAACGCGGGACGGGTATCTCGCGGGTCAGAAAAAAAGACGGGGGACACGTCCGCACGTGTCCCCCTATAACAGGTGCGGCCTCTCTAGGGGGTCAAGGAGGCCTTGCGGATGATCGCGGGCGCCAGGGGCTTTCGCCCCGGATACGCGAGGACCGGGAAGCCGGGGAGATAGGGAAAGAAAAAGCCGGCGACGGACATGCGGCCGGAGCGTCTCGCGGCGCGCCCGGTCACGGCCGCGGCCAGCTGGGTGATCGCCGACGCCCCGGGACCGAGGGCGAGCCGGAGCGTCTTTATCGTCGAAGCATCGCGCCTTGCGTTGGCCATCTCATTCTCTCCATACATTAAGACGACGGCAGGGACGCAAAGGTTTCACTTTCATCTCAGAACCTGTGAAGATAGCTGACCTTGAAGAAGAAGCCGCGCTTCATCTCGTGGAAGCGGGAGCTATCGACAAAGCCGGGCAGCCCCTCGTCCCACTCGCGCTGCTCGAGGGCCGAGCCGTACCCGAGGTGGACGACCGTGCCCGGGATGTAGGTGAACGAGGCGAGCCCGTCGAGGGTCATCCTCTCGCGGAAGTCGTTGTATTCGACGATGCCGCGGACAAAGAGGTACTTGTTGATCTGGAAGGTGTTTCGGCTGCGCAGGATGAGGTATTTGTAGATCTTGACCTTGTCGATCTTCCTGTAGAAATCGATGTAGGTCGCGGACAGGGAGAAATCGAGCTGGGTGATGGGCTGATAGCGGAACTGGGCCATGGCCCGGGTCCCGTAGCCCTGGTACGGATCGGGGATCGGGCTCTCGGAGTCGTAATAGACGCTTCCCGTCCGGCGGGCAAAGAGCCGGATATAGAGCGACTTGGCGATCTGGGTTTCGCCCTGGCCGCCGAAGCCGCTGATATCGAACCGCTGGCCGGCATAGACCTCGTTGGCCAGAAGCGTATCCATACGGATCATCGTGTTGCGCGGCAGGCGGAAACGGAGCGTCAAGAGGTTGACGGTCTCCCACATGTCGTCGATCGTGTCGTAGAGGTGGTAGCTCCAATAGAAGGGCTCGATCTTCTGGAAGAACTTGGATTTGGGATAGATGCTGTGCATCGTGAAGGCCGAGATGCGCCGCAGGCCGGTCCGGTAAAGGAAGCCCGTATCGACCTGGAAGTGCTCTCCGATGTCCTGGTAGCCGAGGTCGACGACCCACTTGCGGTTGGAGAAGCTGTAATTCAGGCCCAGGGCGTGGCCTTCGTCCGTCGTCTCGGCGCCCGGGGCTTTGGTCAGGGAGCCGAAAAGATGGAACGAGGCCGTCTGGGTATTGCTCAGCCGGAATCGCCCGTCGAACCCGGCGACCCGATTGGACGAAGCCCCCGCCTCGCGGCCCGTGTAGAAGCCGCCGATGTAGGCGTCGTCCTTGAGCGAGTGCTTGAAGCGGCCGATCATGAAATCGGGATGCTCGTCGACCGCGTCGCCTGGCAGGCTGTCCAAGGCGTAGATGGCGGCCACGGTGTCGCGCGGCGTCACCTTGCCGGACAGCTTGAAGCCGAAGGCCGGGTCGACGATCGTCCGGGTATAGACGATCGATTGGATGGGACCCTCCTCGACGGATCCGCCGAACTGCCAGAGCTCGCTTCCCTCGAGGAAGAAGGGCCGCTTCTCCTCATAGTAGAGAGAGTATCGCTGATTGAAGTCGACCTGGCCGGCATCGGCCTCGACCTGGCTGAAGTCGGGATTGTAGGTCCCGTCGAGGGTCAGGTCGGAGGTGACGCCCAACTTGCCGGTCAAGCTGATATCGTCGATGTCGAGCTCATTGTTCCGGACGGGCTTGCCCTCGCTCGCCACGGTCGCTTCCTGGGTCCGGCCGAAGGTGAAGGCGGGCAGGAGCTCGGCCACCCTCTTGTATTTGAGCCCCGAGAGCTCGAACGGCTGGGCCTGCCCCAAGAGGGAGCCGTAGTTCGGGTCGAACGGCGGGAAGCTCACCTGCTCGGAGGTCCGGGTGAAGAACCGGATGAAGAGGATGCGCCAGGTCAGGACCTCGCGGTTCGGGAAGCGGATGCTCTTGAGCGGGATCCGGGCCTCGGCCGTCCAGCCCAGGTCGTCGACCTTTCCCGCGCTGTACCAGACCGTGTCGAAGGTCAGCTCGACGTCGCCGTTCGTCGTCAGCATGCCGTCGCCCTGGATGCCGCAGGGATTGAGCATGAAGACAAAGGCGCTCTGCCGGTCGTTGAAGGTGTCGATGTTGATGAAGACGATGTCGTCCTGGAAGATCGTGTCGCGCTTGCACACGGCGCCCTTGATCCGGCCCGGGTCGTTGTCGAAGCAGCGGAAGGCGAAGTAGAAGTTCTCGGCGTCATAGGCGATGAAGGCCTCGGTCTTCTGGCTGGCGTCCTTGCCGTAGTCGGGCTTGAAGGTCTTGAAGGCGTCGAACTTCAGGCCTTGGGCCCAGGCCGGGTCGTCGAGGACGCCGTCGATGACGGGCGGCGTCGCGGCCTTGGTCAGGACAGGTACGGTCTCCTCAGGCCGGGCTGAGGGGGCGGCTGCGGCCGGGGACGGGCCGGCGGCCAGGGCGGCCGGAACAGCCGCGATGAGAGAGAGTGCGAGCACGATCGTGATTCGCTTCAATTCCATCTCCGTTTCAGGTCCAAACGTCTCCTATCGTCTTGAATAAATACGAACGGCCGGACCGATAGGTTCCCCTTTAAGGAAAATGGGGACGTTTCTATTTTCTGTCCCGCCCAGCCGGGAAGAGAGGGGCGGGCGGGGCGTCTAAAGGACAAGAGGAGCAAGACGATGAACAGAACAAAAGTCGCCGCGGCCCTTCTCGCCGCCTTGGCCCTGCTCGGCGGCGCCGCCGCCTGCAAAACCCCCGCCGCCGAGGACGTCCCCGGCGAATTCACCTTCCGGGGCACGGCCGTTCATCCGGCCGCGGTCAGCGCCATGTACCGGTCCGGGACCGGCCAGATCGATCTCGCCGCGTTCGAGACGAGCTTGGCAGCCGTCCAATGGGAGGCCCAGCCCGGCTGGTGGGTGACCGAGTCCGAAGAGGACCCGGCGACGGGACGCGCGCCCTTCTTCGCCTACGCCGCTTTCGCCGCGCCGCTGACCGGCGGGGCCGAGACCTACATTCTCTCGATCACGTTCAATACCGGCGAGCCGGCCGACGTCGACAACATCCTGCTCCTCCAGAAGTCCGGCAGCTGGCTCGGCCTCGTCCGGGCCTGGGAGGAAGGCAGCGCCTGCGACGGAGGCATCATGGCCCAGCGCATGGAAGGCGACGAATTCTTCTACTCCCGCGAGCTCACGCCCTCGGCCCTGCTCGGCCTAGCGATTCTCGACACGCCGCTCGAGCTCAATCCCCACGAGGACCTCGAAGCGACGACCGAGAGCTGCTTCGCCGCCGCCAACTATGTCTACAGCCTGACCCAGGACCGCGCGGACCTCATCTCGGTCCGCCTCTACGACGAGCCGGCCGTCGACGAGAAGGGCCGGACCGAGCGGTTCCGCTATCAATCCTGCTTCAACCGGATCTACAACGCTTACCTCGCCGAGGGAAAGACGGCCCTCTCCCCGAAGGATGTCGACGAGTTCGCGGCGCGGTTCCGGGACGAGTGCCTCAAGCCTGGCCGCGGGCCGGAGGCGCAGGCGGCCGTCGACAAGTAAGATTCATCTCCCTATTCCGGGAGTTCCCTCTCTCCGGCTGTGCTCGGGAATCGCCTCTAGCTCCCCGGCCCCCCGGGAACCAGTCGTCCGGTTCCCCCCACTGGCGTGGGTCCCCCCTCCACGGACGGGGATCTTCGAGGCGATATCCCTCGCCGCCTTGAGAGGGAGGCCCGGGATTGGAG
>MEYC01000039.1:8115-9006 GCA_001775715.1 Candidatus Aminicenantes bacterium RBG_16_66_30
CGCCGCTCAGGGCATCTTGTCCGAAAGAAGGTCGGCGGCCGAGGCGTTCTCGGCCACCTGTTCCGGGCTCTTCGCCCCGGGGATGACCGCGGCCACGACGGGATCGCGCAGGCACCAGGCCAGGGCCCAGCGGACCCGGGAGACGCCGAGCGGCAGCTCCTCCTCGGCGAGCTTCTCGGCCTCGCGGACGCGGCGGACGATCTCCTCTTTCTTGAGCGTCGAGCGGTAGTCGTCCGGCCCGAACGTGTCCAGGGTCCCGTACTTGCCGCTGATCAGGCCGCTCGCGAGGGGGACGCGGCCGATGACGCCCAGCCCGTAGCGGCGGGCGAAGGGGAAAACCGCCGACTCGGCCCGGAGATCGAGACGGTTGTAGACGACCTGGAGGACGCCGAAGCCGCGGCCGAAGGCCTCCCGCGTCTGGGCCTCGCTCCCGGAGCCGCGGATGGAGACGCCGAGGTTGCGGACCATGCCGGCCCGGCGGGCGTCCTCGAGCGTCTTGCGGAGGCCGTCATCGAGAAAGGCCTCGTCCGATCCCGAGTGGAACTGGTAGACGTCGATCCTGTCGGTCCGGAGGGCCCGCAGGGAGGCGATGAGCTGGGCCCGGACCTCCGCCGGCCCGAAGCGGTCGTCCCGGTCCAGGAAGCCTTTGAAGTCGTGGCCGAACTTGGTCGCCACGATCCAGCGATCGCGGTCGCGCCGGGACAAGTAGTCGCCGATCAGGCGCTCGGCCAGGTGGTCGCCGTAGCACTCGGCCGTGTCGATGAGGTTGACGCCGCACTCGGCGGCCTTGTCGAGGAGGGCGTCGCCCCCGGCTTGGTCGAAGGTCTTCCCCCACTCGCCGCCGAGCTGCCACGTGCCGAGGCCGACGACGGAGACCTTGAGCCCGGTCCG
>MEYC01000040.1:0-20499 GCA_001775715.1 Candidatus Aminicenantes bacterium RBG_16_66_30
GCCCGCCGGCCGGCGGCTCGGCCCCCCGGACCACGCCCCCGCCGAAGAGGTTCTCGAAAAAATCCCGGAAGGTCGACGATCCATAGTCGGAAAAATCGAAGCCCTCGAAGCCCGGAGCCCCGGGCCCGCCAGGACCTGCGCCCGGGGGCACGCCGCCCGTATCGCCGAACTGGTCGTATTGGGCGCGCTTCTTCGGATCGCTGAGGACCGCGTAAGCGCCCTGGATCTCCTTGAACCGGGCCTCCGCTGTCTTGTCCCCGGGGTTGAGGTCGGGATGGAACTTGCGGGCGAGCCTCCGGTAGGCCTTCTTGATGTCGGCAAGGGCCGCGCCCCTGGCCACGCCCAGGATCTGATAATAGTCTTTCGCCATCACCGCACCTCGGACAGTCTCCGGACCCTTCCCGGGTCCCAATGTATCCCGTCAGAGGCCGCCGGGCCTAGTTCTTTTTGTCGTCGTCCACGACCTCGGCGTCGATGACTTCCTCATCCGCCGCTCCGGCCGAGCCCGGAGCTCCGCCTCGGCCGTCGCCGCCCGAGGCCTGCTGCTGGGCGCCGGATTGGCCGCCGGCGCCGCCGCCGGGACCGGCGCCCGTCTGCTGGCCGGCCTGCTGATACATCAGCTCCGTCAGCTTGTGAGAGACCTTGACCAGATTCTCTGCGGCCTTGCTGATGTTCTCCAGGTCGTCCGACTCGATGGCCTTCTTGGTGTTCTCGATCTCCTTCTGGACGCGGTCGGCCTCCTCGGCGGGGATCTTTTCCTTGTTCTCCCGAAGGAGTTTCTCCAGGCTGTAGACAAGCTGGTCGGCGTGGTTCTTGGCGTCGATCGTCTCGCGCCGCTTCTTGTCCTCGGCGGCGTTCGCTTCGGCGTCCTTGACCATGCGGTTGATCTCTTTCTCGTCCAGGCCGCTGTGCCCGGTGATGGTGATGGCCTGCTGCTTCCCCGTGCCCAGGTCCTTGGCCGACACATGGAGGATGCCGTTGGCGTCGATGTCGAAGATCACCTCGACCTTGGGGATGCCCCGCGGTGCCGGCGGGATGCCGTCGAGGTGGAACCGCCCGAGCGTCCGGTTGTGGGCGGCCATTTCGCGCTCCCCCTGGAGGACGTGGATCTCGACGCTCGGCTGGTCGTCCGAAGCGGTCGAGAAGGTCTCCGACTTCTTGGTCGGGATGGTCGTGTTACGCGTGATCATCCGGGTGAAGACGCCGCCGAGGGTCTCGATGCCCAGCGTCAGCGGGGTGACGTCGAGAAGCAGGACGTCCTTGACGTCGCCGGAAAGGACGCCCCCTTGGATGGCCGCCCCGACGGCGACGACCTCGTCCGGGTTGACGCCCTTGTGGGGCTCCTTGCCGAAGAGCTCGTGGACGACCTGCTGGATGCGGGGCATGCGGGTCTGGCCGCCGACGAGGATGACCTCGCGGATGTCCGAGGCCTTGAGGCCGGCGTCGGCCAGGGCCTGGCGGACCGGGGCGACGGACCGCTGGATGAGGTCCTCGCAGAGCTGTTCGAGCTTGGCCCGTGTCAACTTCATCAGGAGGTGCCGCGGCCCGGAGGCGTCGGCGGTGATGAAAGGCAGGTTGATCTCGGTCTCCATAGTGGTCGAAAGCTCGACCTTGGCCTTCTCGGCGGCTTCCTTGAGCCTCTGGAGAGCCATCTTGTCCCGGGTCAGGTCGATGCCGGACTCCCGGCGGAATTCTTGCACGATCCAGTCCTGAACGCGCTGGTCGAGGTCGTCGCCGCCGAGGTGCGTGTCGCCGTTGGTGGCCTTGACCTCGACCACGCCTTCGCCGACTTCGAGGATCGAGATGTCGAAGGTCCCGCCGCCGAAGTCGTAGACGGCGATGATCTCGTCCTTCTTCTTGTCCATACCGTAGGCCAGGGCCGCAGCCGTCGGCTCGTTGATGATCCGTTCGACCTTGAGGCCGGCGATTTGACCGGCGTCCTTGGTGGCCTTGCGCTGGCTGTCGTTGAAGTAGGCCGGAACGGTGATGACCGCCCGCTCGACCTTTTCCCCGAGGTAGTCCTCGGCGGCCTTTTTCAGCTTCTGGAGGATGAACGCCGAGATCTCGGGCGGGGCGTACAACTTGCCGTGCGCCTCGACGCGGACGTCGCTGTTCTCGGCCTCGGCCACCTTGAACGGGACCTGCTTGATCTCCTGGCCGACTTCGCCGTATCGCCGGCCCATGAATCTCTTGATCGAGTAGATGGTATTTTCCGGGTTGGTCACCCGCTGTCTTTTCGCGACCTGGCCGACCAGGATCTCGCCTTTGGACGAAAAAGCGACGACGGACGGGGTCGTCCTGCCGCCTTCCTCATTAGGGATGACGGTCGTTTTCTCGCCTTCCTGGATAGCCACGACTGAATTCGTCGTGCCCAGGTCGATGCCGATGATCTTTCCCATTACAGTCCTCCTGAGTAAGTCTATTTAGTGAGTATGTATTATAAAATCTTAGCATATAATTGTCAATTTATTATTTACAAATATCTCCACTATTTTCTAAATCGTTTATTTTCAGGCGATTCTAAAGGACAATGCCCTTGATGCCGTCGAAAAAGTGCCAATAGATGGATTGGGCATCCTTGTCGTTGTCAAAGGTCAGCTCAAGCTCGGAGAGCCCCTTTCCCTCTCGCGACCCGAAGAGATTCCGCAGCGGAAGATCGACGTACCATCGCCACGCGTCCCACATCGATCCGACCAACCCTCGCGAGCCGGCGTTCTTTGTTTTGACGGTGACGTGGAGCCCGTTGTCGAAATCGAGGCTGAACCGCTTCGGCATGTCCTTGAGCTCCAGGGCCTCCAGGTCGAACTCCACTGAGCTCAACGGCGCCGCGCTCGCCGCCTCTGGTTTGGCCGCGGGGACCTGGGCCGGCTGGGCCTTTTCCTCGTCTCCGGGCTTGATGACGATCCGCTCCGGCGCTTTGAGCGTCGACTTCCGGACGAGCTCGACCGTTCCCGCGAATTCCGGCCTGCCCCAGAACCGCATCGCCTGGAGCGGCCAGGACCTGAGGACCATCCCCCTGACCCGCAGCTCGAGCTTCCGGCCGGGGGCATCGAGGACGAAATAAAAATTCGACTCCTTGGCCAGGCTGTATTCGGAGTTGAGCGAGTTCTGCTTTCTGGCCAGGGCCGCCTTGTCCGGCACGACCGCCGCCCCGGCGCAGAGGAACCCGGCCGCCATCAGGGCTGCCAGCGTTGCCGTTTTTTTCATCACTTCCGCTTCATCAATAGATGTAGATTTTCGCGCCCAGCGGGACGGCTTTGAAAACGGCTTTGAGGTCCTCGTCCCCGACCCGGACGCAGCCGTGGGTGACGTTTCTTCCGAGGAGTCGCGTGTAGAGCGTGCCGTGGATGAAGTAGCCCTCCCCGAAGCCCAGGGCGTAGTCGCCGAGCGTCCCCGATTCGATCCTGTCCTCCAGCCCCTTGGGAATGGCCTCTCCTTCCTCGATAAAGGCCCAGTCCGGCTTGACCCAGTAGGGATTGGTGATCTTGGACTTGACGCTGAACTCGCCGCGCGGCGTGTCGAAGACCCAGCTCCGCTTCTTGCCGCCCGGCTCCTCGAGGACGACCCCGCTGCCGCAGGATACGACGGCCGTGCGGACGACCTGGTTCCCATTCTTGACGTAGAGCCTGTTCTCGGCCGTGTCGATGACGATGTACTGGCCCTTCGGCAGGAGGCCGCTCATTCTCTTTTCCAGCTGCTGGACGTTTCTCTCGACCTTGGGCAGGTCCTTGTCGGCGATCGCCTGTCCCTGGTCTTTCGCCGGCCGGGAGGAGGCCTGCTTCAGGCCGATGAAATAGGCCGCTCCGACGACGGACAGGAATCCCAAGTAGATGAGGGCCGCCGCGGCGATGAGGAGGCGCTTGACCATCATGCTAGTCGTCCTTGATCGTTTTGAGGACGTAATTCTCGAGCTCCATCGTCCCGATGATCGTGACCGGGGTCCCGACCGTAACGAGAGCGTAGAGCTCGTCCATCTTATCGTTGTCGAGGGACACACAGCCACGGGTCAGGCTGTCCTGACCTCCGCCGTGGATCTCGATGTCCCCCCCGATGCCGACGGACCGGGGGATGTTGCCCTTGGCCCTTTCCCGGGCGAACCATCTCCTGTCCTCGTCGTTGGGATAGTTGATGAGCAGGGCCTTATGGTACAGGCTGGAGGGGATCTTCCGGACGATGGCGTACCGGCCCTCGGGGGTGGCGTTGTCGCCGGCGTAGCGCTTGTCGGCCAGGCCGTTGAACCCTAGGCCGATATCGTAGGTCCTGAAGAGGTTGCCGTTCTTGTAGACCGCGAGGCGGCGTTCGAGCTTGCTGACGATGAGGGCCGTCCCGCCTCGTTTCTTCGAGTCGGCGATGGTCTCCTCGGCCGCCTGCTTCCAGGTCCTGATCTGGCCCGGATCAAGGTAGCGGGAGATGTGGGAGACGATCGCCCGTTCGGCTTCGGCGGCCAGACCGGAAGCCGTGTCGAGCTTCGCGGCGGCTTCCTCGAACCTGGCCTGCTCGACCAGGTTATCCGCTTCGGCGAGGACGAGCGAGGCCCGGGTCAGCCGCTTCCTGGCCTCCCCCCGTTCAACGAGCGAGAGGGTCAGGCCGTCGAGCGTCCGCAACCGCCTGCGGACGAAGGCGGCCGATTCGGCGAGCGACAAGGCCTTCCGGGAGACGAGGGATTGGACCGTCGATCTCAGGGTTTTCCCGGCGCTCAGGACGGCCGCGAATTCCCGCCGGACCCGGCCGTAGTCTCGGAACCAGCCCAGCTTGAGGTTCTCCCGTTCGAGCGCCCGCCGGGCGGATTTCAGGGTATGGAGGTAGGCCGTGTGCTCTTGGCCGGCGAAAAGAGAAGCACCGGCCCTGCGGAGGTCCTGTTCCTGAAGGTCGGCTTCAAGAACCTCCGGAGGGACCGGCGCGGTTCGACAACCGAAAAGCAAAACAGCCAGGACGAATACGGCTGTTTTACGAAAACTCAAGGGACAGCGACTTACCTTCCCTTGACCTTGGCGATGGCGGCGTTGATCTGTTCGATGATCGCGGCGGCCTTTTCCTTGATGACCATGGCCTTGTCCCTGGCGCCGAAGTAGTCCTCGGCGGCCACGGCGGCGTCGACGTCGGCCATCGCGGTCTCGAGACCGGCGAGGTCGGCCTTCATGGCCTCGATGTCGGCCTTGGTGCCCTTGCCCTTAGGGGCCTTTTCGAGGAGGGCCTTGGCTTCTTCAAGAGCGGTCTTGGCTTCGCTGATCGCGTTCTCGGCGGCGGCCTTGGCATCGGCGATCCGTCCGGGGATGAGGGCCTTGACGGCGTCGGCATCGGCGACGAGCTTGGTCAGCATGTCCTTGGCCGGTCCGTACTTCTTGAAGAATTTCTTGGACTGGGCCGTGATGGCGTCCATGGCGGCCTGCAGGTCGGCGTTGAGCTTATTCAGCTCGTCGTTCGCGTAAACGCTGCCCTTGGCGTCGACGACTCCCTGGATGGCGGCCTTGGCGGCATCCATCAGCTGGGTGGGTTGCTTGGCGCAGCTCGTGAACGCGAACACGACGATGAGCGCCAACGCTAAGCCTTTCACGATGTTCTTCATGACTTTACCTCCTTTTGGTATTTTTGTATGAATTCCGTGAGATAGGCGCGGTGCTTAGGGGGGATGGGGAAACTCTAGAAAGGAGCCTTCGCTCTTTTCCTCCATTGATGTGTCACACTCTTCATTTGGCCAGGCGATCTTCAGATCCCCGACTTGCCTAATCTTATACCACAACCGGGAATCCATTGTCAACTCGTGAACGGAAAAGAAGAGGACAGCCCGCGTTCCCCTCTTCGTTCCCGTGCTCTTAATCTTCTCTCGGGGCCCGGCCTCACTTGTCCGGATCGATGATGATGCCTTCCTTCATTTTCCGCTGGACCTCGTCGCGGGCGGCCCGGATGGATTCCGTGGCCATCTTAAAGCGCTCTTCGGCCGGAAAATTGAAGCGGGCCACGCCCTGTTCGATCGCCTTCGATCCAACGGCTACGGCCTCGCGCGGGAAGACCTCCCATTCGTCCATGTTGGGGATGATATATTCCTCATGGATGCCCTTGTCCTCGGCGACCTTGGCCAGCTCGCGAGCCGCGGCGATGCACATCTCGTCCGTGATGGTCTTGGCCCTGACGTCGAGCGCGCCCCGGAAGATGCCGGGGAAACCCAGGGAGTTATTGACCTGGTTGGGGAAGTCGGACCGGCCCGTGGCGACGACGCGGGCGCCGGCTTCCTTCGCCTCCCACGGCCAGATCTCGGGCACGGGATTGGCCTCGGCGAAAACGATGGCGTCGCGGGCCATGGTCTTGATCAATTCGGGCTTGACGGTGCCGGGGCCGGGCGTCGAACAGCAGATGAGGACGTCGGCGCCCTTGATGGCGTCGGCCATGGTGCCCTGCTTGCCCGTGGGGTTGGTCCGCAGGCAGAGGTCCCATTTCTCTTTGAACTTCGTCTGCAGGGTTTCCTTGTCGGCGCGATCGCGCGACAGGATGCCCTTGGAGTCGACCGAGAGCATGTTCTTCGGGTCGGCGCCCGCGGCCATGGTCATTTTGGCTATGTTGATGCCCGACGCGCCGGAGCCGACGACCGTGATCTTGGCCTCGCCGATGTCCTTCTTGACGATCTTGAGGGCGTTGATCAGCCCGGCCACCGTGACGCAGGCCGTCCCCTGCTGGTCGTCATGCCAGACGGGGATCTCGCATTGCTCGCGGAGCGTGTCGAGGATCTTGAAGCACTTCGGTTGGGAGATGTCCTCGAGGTTGAAGCCGCCGAAGGACGGCTGGAGAGCCCGGCAGATGTCGATGAGCCTGTCGGGGTCCTTCTCGTCCAGGCAAATCGGGAAGGCATCGACCCCGCCGAGGTACTTGTAGAGGATCCCCTTGCCTTCCATGACCGGCAAGCCGGCCTCGGGCCCGATGTCGCCCAAACCAAGCACCCGCGTCCCGTCGCTGATGACGGCCACGCTGTTCCATTTGTTCGTGTACTCATAGACCTTTTGCTTGTCGGCAGCGATCTCCTTGCAGACCGCCGCGACCCCGGGAGTGTACCAGATCGCGAAATCGTTGAAGTCCCGAACGCGGCACTTCAGGGCGACGCCCAACTTGCCCTTGTAGAACTTGTGGAGCCTCGGGGCGTCCAGGGAAGGCTGCTGGGCTTTGGCCAACAGTTCTTCGACGGTGACTTTCTTCATTCAATGACCTCCTGAAAATTACGAAGAATTATCATAGAGATGGGAGTTGGAAAAGTCAATCGTTTACCCGCCGGAGGAAGGGATCATCGCTTGTCCAGGGAGATCTCGAGACCGGCCCGGGTCGAGGCGGCCAGCCTGATCTCGCCCGTGTCCATGCGGATGGCGTCGACCGGGCAGGCCTCGACGCAGAAACCGCAGAAACAGCAGCGGTTGAGGTCGACGACGAACCGGGCCGGGGTTTTCTGGATCTCGGGGTCGTCGTCCTCGGCGGCCTCGACCGAGAGGCATTCCGAGGGACAGACCGTCACGCAGAGCATGCAGGCGACACAACTGGGCTTGCCGTCCTCGCGGGCGCGGAGCCGGTGGAGGCTGCGGTGGCGCGGCGAGAGCGCCTTGCGCTCCTCGGGATACTGGATGGTCACCGCTCCCCTTCTCTTCGCCCGAATGCCGAAGAGCTTCAGGGTGTGGAAGGTCATGTTGGCGAAGAAGTGGCGTCCGGTGATCGCCGCCCCTCTCAGGAGTTCCCTCAGAACGAGCCAGCCTTTAAGCATAGTTTTCCTAACGCGCCGCCAGGATGAATCCGGTGGCCAGGATGTTGACGACGCCCAGGGGGACGAGGACCTTCCAGCCGAAGTCCATGAGCTGGTCGTAGCGGAAGCGCGGGTACGTCCAGCGCGTGAGGACCTGCAGCCAGCAGAAGAAAAACACCTTGATATTAAAAGCCAAGACCTGGAGCACGGTCACGGCCCAGGGCGCGACCTTCAGGCTGCCGCCCCACGGGAAGACGAACCCGCCGGCGCCGAGCCAGGGAACCTGCCAGCCGCCGAAGAAGAGCGTTGTGGCCAGGGCCGAGAGGACGATGACCTCGAGGAAGTCGGTGAACATGAACAGGCCGAACTTGAGCCCGCCGTATTCGGTGTAGAAACCGATGATCTCCGATTCCCCCTCCGGCATGTCAAAGGGCACGCGTTTCGTCTCGGCCATGCCGGCCAGGAAAAAGACGGCGAAGCCGAGAGGCTGGAGGAAGACGCCCCACTTGGGCAGGAAGCCGAAGACAAGGCCGCCCTGGAACTCGACGATGCCCGACAGCCGGAGCGTGGGGAAGACCATGATCAAGCCGACCAGGGACAGGCCCAGCGCGACTTCATAAGATATGAGTTGGGCCGCGCCGCGGAGGCTGCCGATCAGCGCGAACCGGTTCGAAGAGGCCCAGCCGCTGACGAGGATGCCGTAGATGCCGAGGCTGAGCATGGCCAGCACGAAGAGGAGGGCCGCGTTGAGGTCGACGACCTGGAGGGGGATCGTCCGGCCGAAGAGATGGATCGCGTCCCCGAATGGGACGGCGACCATGGTCACGGCCACGAAGAAGAAGGACAGCGTCGGGGCCAGCCAATGGAGGGCGCGCTGGGAGAAGGTCGGGGCGAAGTCCTCCTTGAAGAGCATCTTGATGGCGTCGGCGAAAGGCTGGAAGAGCCCGAACAGCCTCAGGCCGAAGACGGACGCCCGGTTGGCCCCGATGCGGTCCTGCATGACCGCGCTCTCCTTCCGCTCGACCCAGGTCAGGAAGAGGGCCAGGAGGAGCGTCCAGGTCAGAGTGAGGACGACCTTGACCAGGATGATGAGGACGTCAGCGAACATCATGTTCTCCAACGTTCAGACCGAGCCCGGCGGCCAGGCAGCCGAGGATCTCGTGTTCGGAAACGACGCCGGGCGCGGGCTCTGCGGCCCGGCCGAAGGACTGCCGGAGACCGTCGATGTTGATATATGTTCCTGATTTTTCAGCGGATACAGCAAGGGGAAAGACTATCTCGGCCAGCCGGTCGAGCGGGCCGGTGTGGGCCGAGAAGAGGAATTTCGAGGGAATCTTGGCCAGGGCCCGGGAAACCGCTTCTTCGGAAAAATGATCGAGGAGATGGGAGCCGAAGACGAGGAGGACCTCGACCGACGCCGCGAGCGCGTCGAGGTCCGGGAGGCGCGGCGAAAAGCCGGCCTGGAGGACGCCTCGAGCGTTGGGGACGCGCTCTTCCGTGAGCAGGAACCCGTCCGCGGCGCCGGGCTTCGGATCGGCGAAAAAGATCTTGTCGAGGCTGAGGCCTTCGGCGAACAACCTCTTTGCCAGGGTCAGCTCTTCGCGGGTCATGCGGCTGTTCAGGATGACGGCGACCTTGGCGGCGCGCTCGGGACCGGGGACGCTGCGGATCCGGGCCATGACATCCGCGAGCGCCTTCTGCCAGGAAAGTTCACTCTCCGGTGAGGCGCTCTTTATGACCCGTTCCTGCCTTCCCTCGTCGATGTCGCGTCGGCCGGCCCGGCCGAAGTCGCAGATCCAATAGCCGTTGACGGCGGGGTTCTCCCCCGCCCGGATGCGGAACACCCGTCGTTCGCCTTCCTCCAGGGGATAACCCGACACCGACTCGACGATGACGGCGCAGCCGCGGCTGCAGCGCGGGCAGACGGTCGGCCGCTTTTCCAGGAACCAGGCCCGGGTCTTGAACCTGAAATCGGTGTCCGTGATGGCCCCGACGGGACAGATATCGACGAGATTCCCCGAATAGTTGTTATCGATCGGGGCGTCGTCGTAGGTTCCGACCTCGGCCCGCACGCCCCGCTCGAATACGCCCAGTTCCCCCGTCCCGGTGACTTTGCGCAAGTAGCGGACGCAGCGCGTACAAAGGATGCACCGCTCGCGGTCGAGGAGAAGGCCCTTACCGATGGAGATCTTTTTCTGCCTCTTCTCTTTGGCCTCGAGGAACCAGCCCGGAAAAAGCCCGTGACGGTCGTAGTAGTCCTGGAGCTTGCACTCGCCGGCCTTGTCGCAGATGGGACAGTCGAGGGGATGCTCGGCGAGAAGGAACTCGAGGACGTCCTTGCGGGCCTCGAGTACGGGGGCCGTGGACGTCCGCACGATCATTCCCTCGCGGACGACGGTCGAGCAGGCCAGATCGAGCTTGGGCAGGCCCTCGATCTCGACGAGGCACAGCCGGCAATTGCCCTCGGCCTCGAAGGCCGGATGGTAGCAGAAATGGGGAATGGAGATGCCCGCCTGCTCGGCGGCCTGGAGGACGTTGGTCCCTTCGGCGGCGCGGACGGTCCGCCCGTCGATCGTGAGGCCGACCATCTTGACCTCGCTCATCGGGCGACCGCCTTTTCGAGCTCGTCCCGGAATTTCGTGACGAGGGCTTGGACGGGCAGGGCCGCCGCGTCGCCCATCGGGCAAAGCGTCCGCCCCTTCATGCCGTCGGCAAGCCGCAGGATGTGGTCGAGGTCGGAAGCGCGGCCCTGGCCCTCGCCGATCCGCGTCACCGTCTTATGGATCCAGGACGTCCCGATGCGGCACGGCGTGCACTGGCCGCAGGACTCGTGGGCGTAGAAGCGCGCCATGACCTTGAGGACGTCGAGGATGGGGATTTTGTCCCCGATGACGATGATCCCGGCCGAGCCGAGCATGGAGCCCGCACGGGCCAGCGCGTCGAAATCCATGGTCACGTCGAGCTCGTCCGGTCGCAACGCCGGGGCTGACAGGCCGCCCGGGATGACCGCCTTGATCGCCACTCCCTCGGGCGGACCGCCGGCATGGGTTTCGATGATCGTCCGGAGCTGCGTGCCCATCGGCAGCTCGTAGAGTCCCGGACGCCGGACCGCGCCGCTTACGCCGAAAAGCCGGGTGCCGCCGTCCTTGGGTAGGCCGCGGCCGAGGAACCAGTCCGCGCCGCGCCCGATGATCAGGGGGACGTTGGCCAATGTCTCGACGTTGTTGATGGCCGTGGGCGCGCGGAAGAGCCCGACGACGGCCGGGAAAGGCGGCTTGAGCCTCGGCTGGCCGCGCCGGCCCTCGATCGATTCGAGCAGGGCCGTCTCCTCGCCGCAGATGTAGGCCCCGGCCCCGAGGTGGACAATGACCTCGAGGTCGAATCCCGAGCCGAAGATGCCCCCTCCGAGGAAGCCCTCGTCCTCGGCCTCGGCGATCGCCTCCCGCAGGCGGCCGGCGATTCGGCCGTATTCGCCGCGGACATAGATGAACGCCTTGCGGATCCCGACGCCGAAGGCGGCGATGGTCATCCCTTCGATGAGCTGGTGGGGATTGCGGACGAGGATGGCCCGGTCCTTGAACGTCCCCGGCTCTCCCTCGTCGGCGTTGACGCAGAGGTACTTGGGCCCGGCGCCGCCCTGGGGGACGAACGACCACTTCAGGCCGGCGGGAAAGCCCGCGCCTCCCCTGCCCCGGAGACCGGCCTTGCGGACCTCAGTGATGACGTCCGCGGGAGCCATGGACGTCACGGCTTTGCGGGCGGCCTCGTATCCGCCGCGGCGGAGGTAGGCCTCCAGGCGCCAGGAGCCCTCGTCGGCGGGGATGAGGCGGACGGCGTCTTCACTCATGCGCCCGGAGCTCCTCGAGAAGGGCGGCCACGCCGTCGCGGGTCACCGGCCCATGATCGATACCGTCGATCTGAAGGCACGGCGAATGGTCGCAATGGCCCAGACACTCGACCGTGACCAAGGTGATCCGGCCGTCGGGCGTCGTCCCGTCCGGCCCGACATGAAGTCTCTCTTTCAGGAAGCCGATGATGTCCTCGGCCCCCGCTAGGGTGCAGCTCAGGTTCCGGCAGACCTGGATGATCGTCTTCCCCGCGGGCCGGCGGCGGAACATGGTGTAAAACGAGAGGACTTCGCGGATCCGGATCGGCTGGATCCCAAGTTTGGCGGCAACCCAGGTTTCGGCCTCGGGCGGGACGCAGCCTAACTCATCCTGCACGACGCGCAAGACCGGGAGCAGGGCCGCGGATTTTTCGGGATAGGGGGCGATGATCCCATCGATTTTCTTTACGGCCGCGGCGGACGGGGAGCAGCTCATCGGTCGAGCTCCCCCCCGATCATGTTCATCGACCCGAAGGTCGGGATGACGTCGGCGATGAGACGGCCCTTGATCAGCTGTTCGAGCGCGGCGACGATATGGAAGCAGGGCGCCCGGAGGTGCAGCCGGTAAGGCCGGTCCGTCCCGTCCGAGACGATGTAGAAGCCGACCTCGCCGTTGCCGCCCTCGACCGAAAAATAGACGTCCCCCTTGGGCGGCCGGATGCCCTTTCCGCTCATGAAAAAGAGGAAGTGGCCGATGAGGCCTTCCATCGTCGTGTAGGTGTCTTCCTTCGGAGGAACGCCGACCCGCCCATCCGAGGTCATCAGGCCGCCGAGGCGCTCCTTCTCCGATCCTTCGAGGTTGGGCGAGAGATGGACGCGTTCGTCCGGCCGTTGCCGCCGCGACCGCCGGATGGCCTCGGCCGGTTCGAGCCCCAGGCTGCCGGTCAAAGGCGCCGCGTCGGGAATGAGCGCGGCGACCTGCTCAAGAAGCCTGAGGCTCTGCCCCATCTCCCTCATGCGGACGCTATAGCGGTCGTAGTTGTCGCCGAACTCGCCGACGGGGACCTCGAACGCGAGCCGGTCGTAGACGAGATAGGGGCTGGCCTTGCGAACGTCGTAGGGGATGCCCGTCGACCTCAAGCAGGGCCCGGTCCAGCCGTAGGACAGGGCGTCCTCTTTCGAGATGACGCCGACGCCACGGGTCCGGCCCAGGAAGATGCTGTTCTCGTCCAGCAGGCCGGAGACGTCTTTGAGGACCTTGCGCGTTTCGCGGACGGCCGTGGCCAGCGACCCGCGCCAGTCCGGGTGGAGGTCGGCCCGGACGCCGCCGATGCGGATATAAGAGGTCGTCATCCGGGCCCCCGCCGTGAACTCGATCGTGTCCCAAAGGAACTCCCTGGCCTTCATCATGTAGAGGAAGACGGTGAAAGCGCCGCACTCCATGGCCATGGCGGCGAGGCAGGTCAGATGGTCCGAGACGCGGGAGAGCTCGCTCATCAGGACGCGGATGAGCTGGGCCCGTTCGGGGACGCCGACGCCCAGCATTTTCTCCATGGTCATGGCGTAGCCCAGGTTGTTGATGAGCGGCGAGACGTAGTTGAGCCGGTCGGTGTAGGGCAGGAGGTTGAAAAAGGTTTTGTTCTCGCAGGTCTTCTCGAAACCGCGGTGGAGGTAGCCGACCTCGACTTCGGCGTTGAGGATCCTCTCCGCGTCGAGCTCGAGCATGATGCGGATCGTGCCGTGCATGGCCGGATGGGACGGTCCCATGTTGATGAGCATGCTCTCCGGCCGGGCGTCGCGCTGGATCCGCGGGGTCTCCATCTCAGGCCTTGTCCTTCATCGGGATGCGCGGCTGGGCCAGGCGCCAGGGATAGGACTTGCGCAGGGGATGGCCTTCGAATCCCTCGTAGGTCAGGAGGCGGCGGAGATAGGGATGGCCGTCGAAGCGGACGCCGAACATGTCGAAGACCTCGCGCTCGAGCCAGTCGGCGTTTTTCCAGAGTCCGTTGAGGGAATCGACCGCGGGGTCCGCGGCGGGCACGGACACCTTGAGCCGCAGACGGGTGTTCCGCGACATGGAATAGAGATGATAGACGAGCTCGAATCGCCCCTCCCCCGCCGCGTAGTCGACGCAGGTCAGGTCGAGGAGGACGGCGTAATCGAAGGGCCCCTCCCGGAGGGCGGCCATCGCCGAACGCAAGGATCCGGGCCGGACGGTGAGGACCTGGTCGCCGAGGGATTCCGAGACGCTCTCGACCGCCGCGGCGAGCTTCGTCCGGATGGCCTCGATCAGGGTTTCGTTCCCCATCTCCAATCCTGTTTCTGGTGCTGGATCTTGTCCTGGAGCTTCAGGAGGCCGTCGAGGACCATCTCCGGCCGCGGCGGGCAGCCGGGGATATAGACGTCGACCGGGACGATCCGGTCGATGCCCTGGACGACGGCGTAGTTCTGGTAGATGCCGCCGCTCACGGCGCAGGCGCCGAAGGCGATGACCCACTTGGGCTCGAGCATCTGGTCGTAAACCGTCCTGAGAACGGGCGCGAGCTTGTGGGTGACGGTGCCGACGACGAGAAGGAGGTCGGCCTGGCGCGGCGAGAAGCGGGTCAGGCCGGCGCCGAACCGGTCGATGTCGAAGTGGGCGCAGGCCGCCGACATGTACTCCATGCCGCAGCAGGCGGTGATGAACGGATAATGGAAAAGGGAGAATTTCCGGCCCCAGCCGAGAGCCGTCTCGAGGCGCGTCGTGAGGAAGTCGAGGCCGCTCATGACCAGCGGAAGATCCCTTTCTTCCAGGCGTAGACGAACCCCAGGCCGAGGACCAGGACGAACGCGCCTAGCGCGGCGAACGCGCCGAAGCCACGGCCCCGGAAGGCGAGCGCCAAGGGATAGAAGAAGAGGACCTCGACGTCGAGGAGAAGGAAGAGCAAGGCCACGAGGAAAAAGGGGATATTGACGGGGCCTATGCCGGATTGGAGCGGCGGGCTGCCGCATTCGAAGGGCTTTTCGCGGGCCGGGTTGGGCCGTCTCGGCCCGAGGACGAAGTTCATGAGGATCATGACGGCGGAGAGAATGCCGAAAACGAGAAAGGATAGCGCGATCTCTAGCATGACGCCTCGAAGGCCGCGACGATTGTATAGAATCGCCGGAGATATTTCAATTGAGGATGTGTAGGGCCTCGTTGTTGGCCTTGAGGGCGGCCTCGCCGATCGCCTCGGACAGCGTCGGGTGGATGTAGATGATGCTGTCCAGGTCCTTGAGCGTCATCCCCTTGGCCACGGCCATGGTCAGGACCGGGATCATTTCGGATGCCCCCGGGGCGACGATGTGGGCCCCGACGAGCCGGTCGCCTTCGTCGGCGACGAGCTTGACCACGCCGTACAAGGCGTCCATGGTCATGGCCCGGCCGCTGGCCTGGAGCGGGAAGACCCCCGCCTTGACCTTGATGCCTTTAGCGACGGCTTCTTCCTGAGTCAGCCCGACCGAGGCGAACTCCGGCTCGGTGAAGACGGCCGATGGCAGGGCCGCGTAATCGACGGTCCGGCTCATCCCGCAGGCGTTCTCGACGGCGATGATGGCATCATGGTAGGCCTTGTGGGCCAAGAGCTTGCCGCCGATGACGTCACCGACGGCATAGATGCCGGGCACGTTCGTCTCGAGCGCGGTGTTGACCTTGATGAAATCCCGGTCCATGTCCAGGAACGGCGGGCCTTCGAAGAGGTCGGCCGTGTTGGGCTTCCGTCCGGCGGAGAGGAGGACTTTTTCGGCCCGGTATACGAAAGGCGCATCGGTCTTGAGGCAGAGGCCTTTTAGCGTGACCGCGCCTTCTTCTAGGACAGCTTCGTCGATCCTCATCTCGGTCGAGATCTTCAAGCCCTGTTTCTTGAGGGCGCGCTCCAGCCTCGTGACCGATTCGCGGTCAGCCCCGGGCAGGATCTGGGGCAGGATCTCGAGGACGGTGACGTCCGTCCCCAGCCGCCGGTAGATCGAGCCCATCTCGAGCCCGATGGCTCCGGCCCCGATGACGAGCAGGCTCTTGGGCACCTTAGGCAGCTCGAGCGCTTCGGTACTCGTGATCACGTTCCGGCCGTCCGGCTTGAGGAAGGGCAGGCTGGCCGCCCGGCTGCCCGTGGCCACGATGACCTTGTCCGCCTCGAATACTCTCTCCCCTTCCGCCGTCCGGACGACAACGGACCTGTCCGCCCTCAGCCGGGCCGGCGCCTTGACGATCTCGACCTTCCCCTTCTCGAGGAGGAAGACGAGCCCCTTGACGAGCTGATCGACGACGGCCTGCCGGCCCTGCTGGACCTTGGCCCAGTTCAGCCGGACCTCTCCGACCGGTCCCTCGAGCGTCTTCGTCCCGCCGACCTCTTTGAGGATCTTGGTCTGGTGGAGGAGGTACTTGGCCGGGATACAGCCGTAGTTGATGCACGTCCCGCCGATGCGGTCCTCTTCGACGAGCGTGATCCGCATCTTGAGCTGGGCCCCGCGCATCGCGGCCAGATAGCCGCCCGGGCCGCCGCCGATGATGACGATGTCACTTTTTTCGGCCATGGGTATCCCTTTCAGACAGCCGCCGGCATTTCGCCCGGCCCGCCCCGCTTTTTCAGGAACGTTTTCACGGAAATGGCGATAACGCCAGCGGACAGGGCGAAGAGGACGACGTCCGCGGCAATGAGAATGTAGTTCCCTTTCTTGACATAGCCCACGAGCAGGATGCCCAGCGAGACGAGTGTCGTCACCACCATAAACACCGCCGGGACGAGCGTATACCAGTTCCGCCGCCGGCGCAGGAGAAGCCAGGCCGAGACGGTCAGCAGGGCCATTGCGGCCAGGAGCTGGTTGGCCGTGCCGAAGATGGGCCAGAGGGCGCTGAAGGCGTTCGAATAGGCCAGGACCCACATCAGGACGACCGACAGGCCCGAGTTGACCCAGTAGCGCCGCAGGAGGCGCGGCACCTTCTTGAGGACGATCGACCACATCTCCTCGAAGAGATAGCGGCTGAGCCGGACGGCCGAGTCGAGTGTCGTGATGACGAACCCTTCGACGAGAAGGATGCCGAAGACCGTGCCCAGGGAGACGGGGATGCCCAGGCCCTGGTGGAAGAGACGGCCGGCGGCCAGCGAGAACCCCAGGATGGGATTGGACCGCACGGCCGGATCGGCCGGCCAGACGATGGCCTTGTAGTCGGAGAAGGCCATGACCGCCCCGAGGGCAAGGAGCACACAGACCGCCAGGAGCGATTCGAGCAGCATGGCGTTGTAGCCGACGCGGCGGGCATCCGTTTCTTTCGCCAGTTGCTTGCAGGTCGTCCCCCCAGAAACAAGGGAGTGGAAGCCCGAGATGGCCCCGCAGGCGATGGTGATGAACATCATCGGCCAAATGAGGCCCAGGTTCGCCGCGCCCTCGGCCAGATTGAACCGGGGCATGGTCACCGTGAGGCCCTGGAAACCGCAGCTGAAGAGCGAGACGATCATCAGGCCGATGCCGGCGAAGAGGATCTGGACGTTGATGAAGTCGCGCGGCTGGAGGACGAGCCAGACGGGCACGCCCGCCGCGAAGAGCACGTAGATCGAGATGATGATCATCCAGGTCGTGGGAGCCAGGGTCACCGGGTAGGCGATGCCCAGGAAGACGGAGGCGACGCAGATCGCGGCGGCCAGGCCGTAGGCGAACGCGGCCTTGAGGTTCTTTTTGTAGAGGAGGAAGCCGAGAAACGGCGAACATAGCGTGATGAAGATGACCGAGGTCGAGGCGATGCCGCCGATACGGCCCATGACGACGCCTTCCCGGACGACCGTTTTGAGGAAGGTCTCCCCTTCCCGGACCCCGATCTTGGCCAACGGCCAGAGCGAGGTCAGCGAGATCGCCGTCGCGCTGAGGAAGGAGGACGTGACGAGCACGATCATGACGATGGTGAAGGCGATGACCAGGTTGAAGCCGGCCGGTCCGAGAGTCTTGCGGGCGACCTCGGCCATGGACTTGCCGCCCTCGCGCATGCTGACGAAGAGCGCCGTGTAGTCGTGGACGGCCCCGATGAAGACGCCGCCCAGGACGACCCAGAGCCAGGCCGGGACGAAGCCGTAGAGGATGGCCATGGTCGGGCCGAGAATGGGCCCGGCGCCGGCGATGGTCGCGAAGTGGTGGGCGAAGACGATGTAGCGCTTGGTGGGGACATAGTCGCGGCCATCGCATTGGCAGACGGCGGGCGTCGGGCGGTCGGGGTCCTCGCCCAAATTCCGAGCGATGTAGCGCGAATAGAAGCGGCCGGCGACGGCGAACACGGCCGCGGCGGCGAGCAGGGCGACGAGAACGTTCATGAACCGCTCCTCGGCCGGGCGACGGCCCCGCGCCGAATAAATCTAAATAGCACAGCCGGCCCGATGTGTCAAAACGCGGCCTCCCCGGTTTTCTTGACAGCCGCGGGCCAAATCGGTAAAAAGAGGGCGGCAACGCAAAAAAGGAGACCCGGTATGCTGACGACCTGGGAAAAACTCTTGTTCGTCCTTCTCATCCTGGCCACGGCGGCGGCTTTTCTCATTCCCATCGTCCGCAGGCTCAGGATCATCCTGGCGGGCGCGGCCGAGGACCGGTTCAAGGACCTCTGGAAGAGGTTCCGCCACGCCCTGGTCAAGGTCTTCTTCCAACGCTGCACGCTCCGCAGCGAGCGCTTCTTCACCGGCCTGATGCACGTCGGCATCTTCTACGGCGCCCTGTCCTTCGATACGATGACGGTCAGCCACACGCTCGAGGGCTTCATCGACGGATTCTATCTCTTCGGCAGGTCCAACTTCGGCCTCTTCTTCTCTCTCGTCATCGACGTCGCCGCGTTCACGGTCATGGCCGGCGTCATTTTCCTCGCCTTCCGGAGGTTCGTCATCCGGCCCAAGGCCTACGCCACGACGCCGGGTGATTCGGCCATCATCTATCTCCTCATCACCCTGGCCACGGCGACCTACCTCTATTTTGAGGGCTTCTCCATCGCTCACCACCCCGAAACGGCCCGACTGTCGTTCCTCGGCTCGTGGATCGCGGACGCGATCGGCAGGTCGGGCCTGAGCGCCGAGGCCATCGCCACGCACTTCAGGATGGCCTGGTGGGCCCACGTCGTCGCCGTCTACGGCTTCATCGCCTACGTCCCCCACTCCAAGTACCTCCATATGTTCGCCGGCCCCTTCAACGTTTTCTTCCGGCGCTCGACGCCGAGCGGCGAGCTCGAAGCCGTCGACCTCGAGAAGTCCGAGGTCTATGGCGTCGAGAAGGCCGCGGACTTCACCTGGAAGGACAACCTCGACGCTTTCGCCTGTATGGAGTGCGGCCGCTGCCAGGACGCCTGCCCGGCTTTCGCCAGCGACAAGCCCCTCTCCCCCAAGATGATCATGTTCAACATGGAGAAGGCGCTCCTCGCCGGCAACAAGGCGCTGACGGCCAAAAGGCGGGACGACCTCAAGGAGCTCGTCCCCGGGACCTTCACCGAAGGAGAGATCTGGACCTGCACGACCTGCGGCGCCTGCCAGAAGGAATGCCCGGTCGAGATCGAGCACATTCGCAAGATCGTCGGCGCGCGTCGCAGCCAGGTCCTCGTGCAGAGCAAGTTCCCCCAGGAGCTCAACGCCTTCTTCCGCAACATGGAGACCAATTCCAACCCCTGGGGCATCGGCTTTTCCAAGCGCGCCGAGTGGGGCGAGACGCTCGAGGTCAAGCACATCAAGGATGTCCCCGATGCCGAATACCTCTTCTGGGTCGGCTGCATGGGCGCTTTCGACGACGCCGGGAAAGGGATCGCCGGGTCGCTCGTCAAGATCCTCCGCGCGGCCGGGATCAAGTTCGGGACGCTGGGGGCCGAAGAAAAATGCTGCGGCGATTCGGCCCGTCGGCTGGGTAACGAGTACCTCTTCCAGAGCCTGGCCCAGGAGAATATCGCCCTCCTCAAGACTTACGGCATCAAGAAGATCGTCACCATCTGCCCCCACGGCTACAACACGCTCAAGCATGAATATCCGAAGCTCCTCGATTTCGTCCCGGGCCTAACGGCGGAGGACAAGGCCAAGCTCCAGGCGATCGAAGTCGTTTCCCACACGGAACTCATCTACAACATGATCGGCGCGGACAGGATCGCCCCAAAAGCGAAGGACTCCGAAAATTACACGTTCCACGACCCCTGTTACCTCGGCCGGCACAACGGCCTGACCAAGGAGCCGAGGGCCGTCCTGTGCTCGGCTCTCGGCGGCAAAGCGAAAGAGCTCGAGCGTCACGGCGATGACAGCTTCTGCTGCGGCGCCGGCGGCGGGCTGATGTGGACCGAGGAATCGCTCGGTCAGCGGATCAATCACCTGCGGACGGACGAGGTCATCGCCTCGGGCACGGAGCTCGCGGCGGCCGCCTGCCCCTTCTGCCTGACCATGCTCCGCGACGGCCTTAAGGACAAGGGCCGCGAGGACATCAAGGTCAAGGACATCGCCCAGATCGTCGCGGAGAGCCTCTAGAACTTCAGCGAAAATTTATGCGGTTACCGCGCCGCGGATTCCCGCCGCCGACATCCCCGGCAGCAGGATCTTCAGCGCAAAATCTTCGGTCACCCCGGACGGGACATCAACCTACTTCGTCAGAATATCCTTGAAGGCCCTGACGGCGCGGTCGACGTCCTCGTCGCCGACATCTTTGTGGGTGACCATGCGGATGCCGCCGCTCACGGCCAGGGCCAGGATGCCCTTCTCCTTCATCTTCTCGAGCATCGCGGAGACGCTGATCGCCGGATGGTCGAAGCCGAAAATGATGATGTCGGTCTCGACGGTCGCGGGGGCGATCTTGACGCCCGGCAGTCCGCTGATCCCCCGGGCCAACGTCTTCGCGCGGACGTGGTCGTCCTTCAGCCTGTCGACCATCTCGGTCAGGGCGATGATACCCGGCGCGGCCAGAACCCCGACCTGACGCATGCCGCCGCCCAGGGCCTTCCTCA
>MEYC01000040.1:20550-20800 GCA_001775715.1 Candidatus Aminicenantes bacterium RBG_16_66_30
CCGGCGCGGAAAGCCCTTTGGACAGGCAGAACATCAGAGAGTCCACCTGGTTCGCGTACTCCCTGACCGGAACGCCGGACGCGTGACCGGCGTTGAAGATCCGGGCCCCGTCCAGGTGGACCCTCAGCCCGTTTTCGTCGGCGATCTTTCTGATGGCCTTGAAATTATCGAGAGGCAGGACGGTTCCGCCCCAGTTGTTGTGCGTGTTCTCGAGGCAAATGAGCGAGGTCCGCGGCGTGTGGACGTTCGG
>MEYC01000040.1:20893-60542 GCA_001775715.1 Candidatus Aminicenantes bacterium RBG_16_66_30
AAGGTCATGTGGGTCGATTCCATGTTGTAGATGTGGGAGCGCTCCTCGACGATGACCTCTTCGAGGATGTTGGTCCACATTTTTACGGCGATCGAATTGGCCATCGTCCCGGACGGGCAGAAGAGAGCCGCTTCCTTGCCCATGGTCTCGGCGGCCAGGGCCTCGAGCCTCTGGACGGTCGGATCGTCCCCCAGGACGTCGTCCCCGACCACGGCGTCGGCCATGGCCTTCCTCATCTTCTCCGTCGGTTTGGTGACCGTATCGCTTCGAAAATCTGAATATCCTATCGTCATGATTTTGCCTCCAAAGACTGATTATATTTTAAAGCTATATAAAATGGCGATGATTTTCTTTGGCCCCTCTGCGGCGGCAACGGTCCGGCCGTTTACTATGTTCGAAATCTATGATAATAATGGATGTTGAATCTCAAGTTGTGAGCATCGCAGATGGCGAAGAAATTTCTCTTTAATGCGGCTCTCTCTTCGCTCCTCTTCCTTATCCTCTTCTTCCTGAGCGCCATCATCTTTTCGCAGGTCCTGCTCAAGAGCGAAGTCGTCACCGTCCCGGACCTCGTCGGCAGGACGGTCGCCCAGGCCAGGGCGGAACTCGCGAAAAAAGACCTGTCCCTCGCCCAGAAGGGCACCGAACCGAGCGATCGTTTGGAAAAAGGCCTCATCGCCCGGCAGGACCCGGCGGCGGGCTCGAGGATCCGCACCACGACGGTCATCCAGGTCCTGACGAGCTCGGGGAGCGGTGTCGTCCCGGTCCCCGACCTCGCCTCCAAGACCTTGGACGAAGCGCTGACCCTTCTCCAGGCGGTCGGCCTGACGAAAGGCAAGTTGACCCAAGTGCACACGCCGAGACTCCCCGCCGGTCGGATTCTGGCCCAGAAACCGGAGCCGGGCACGGTCGTGGAACGCAATTTCCCGGTCGGACTCCTCCTCAGCCAGGGAGACATCGACGACCGTTACATCATGCCCGACCTCATCGGCCTCAGGGCGGACGGCGTCATCGGCCGGCTCAACGCCCTGGGCTTCAGGATCGCCGACATCCGCTACGTCTATTACCCGCAGGCTCCGGCCGGCATCATCGTCAAGCAGGACCCGACCAACGGCTTCCGCGTCCAGAAAAGGAACCGCATCTCGCTCGAGGTCAGCCGCTGATGATCCGCATCGCCCCGTCCATCCTCTCCGCGGATTTTGCGAGGCTCGGCGAAGCGGTCCGGCTCGCCGAAAAGGCCGGGGCGGACCTCATCCACGTCGACATCATGGACGGGCACTTCGTGCCCAACCTGACCCTCGGCCCCCAGCTCGTCGCGGCCATCCGCCGCGAGACGCGTCTGCCCATCGACGTCCACCTCATGGTCGAGAAGCCCCGCGAGTTCATCCCGCTCTTCCATGAGGCCGGAGCCGACTGGATCTCCATACATGTCGAGGCGACGGCCCATCTCCACAAGGACCTGAGCCTGATCCGAAGCCTCGGCCGGAAGGCCGGGGTCGCCCTCAACCCGGCGACCCCCATCGAGACGCTGACGGAGGTCCTTCACGAGCTCGATTTCGTGCTCATCATGTCGGTCGATCCCGGCTGGGGCAGCCAGTCCTTCATTCCCTCCTGCCGGGAGAAGATCCGGAAGCTCCGCGATCGGATCCGCGCCGAGAAGCTCCGGATCCCCATCGAGGTCGACGGCGGGATCAAGCTCGACAACGTCGAGGACATCATCCGGGACGGATGCGAGATCGTCGTCGCCGGATCGGCCGTCTATGACGCCCCCGACCCCGCCGAGGCCGTCCGGAAACTCCAAGCGATCGCCAGGAAAATGTCATGACAAAAACCGCCGCCCCGAGGACCGCCGCTCTCCTTCTCCCCTTCCTCGTCCTCGTCGCCCTCGCGCCGGGATGCCGGAAACAGACCGTCTCGCTCTCGCCCGACATGGCCTCCTCCGACGAGGCCCTCTACAAGATCGGCGAAGCGGAGATCAAGAGGGACATCGAGAAGGGCATCCTCTACCTCCGCCAGGTCATCGATTCGTTCCCCAAGAGCTTCTATGCCCAGCGGGCCAAGATCCTCATCGCCGACGCCTATTTCCGCAAGGGCGATGAGAGCAACATGATCCTGGCCGCGGCCGAGTACAGGGAGTTCATCCGGACTTACCCCTATTCCCCTTCGGCCGCCTACAGCCAGTACCAGATCGCCATGACCTTCTACAAGAAGATGCTGAAGCCCGGGCGCGATCCCTCCAAGACGATCCAGGCCCTCGCGGAGTTCAAGAAGGTCCTGGCCGATTACCCCGCCAGCGATCAGGCCAAGCCCGCCCAGGAGAGGATCAAGGATTGTGAAGCGCGCCTGGCGGCTCACAACGCCGAGATCGCCATCGGGTATCATCGTCGCAAGGCCTACCGGGCGGCTCTCAGCCGCCTGGCCGAGGTCATGACGACCTATCCGGACTACTCCGAGCTGTACGAGATCTATTATTATCTCGGCGACTGCCATTTCATGATGAGGCAATACGACCAGGCCGTCCCCTTCTTCACCAAGGTCGTCACCGATTATTCGGGGAAGAAGGTGGCCAAGCTGGCCGCGGGAAGGCTGGAGGAGATCGAGAAGTTGAAGGCCGAGGCGGCGAAGAAGGCGGCCGAGACCGAGAAGCTGAAGACCGCACCGGCGGCCCCGAAAAAGAAATGACCCCGGCGCATCTGGGAGGCTCTTTCATGAGAGATCGGAGCGGGCGGACGAGGGGGGCCTGCATCCTGGTGGTCCTGGCCCTCCTGGCCCCGAGAGGGGCGTCGGCCGCCGAGCCGAACATCAAGTCCATCGCGGCCGGGTTGAGCTACGAGCACTTCTCGCGCTCGGTCGTTTGGCCCGGCGACGGCGCGGCCTCTAAGATCCTGGCCCATAGGGTCTCGGCCAGGGTCGATATCGGCCTGGCCGGCGGGCTCGTCGTCCGGCTCGACGCGGGCCTCTCCCTCAACGACTTCTCGGGCCTGACCTTCGACGCCCTGCCCGTCAGCCTGGAGCTCGACGGCGATCCGATCCGGGGATTCGCGCTCGGCGCGGAGGTCACGGCCCCGCTGAAAAGATTGGGGGCCTTTGAGATCGGCGCGGCGGGCCGGTTCGTCTATTCCTTCGGGATGTCCAAGTCCTGGCCGCTCGAGGGTTTCGCCGTCGAGGGCGAGGCGACGGGCCAGCCGAGCTGGATGGAGATCTCCGCCGGCCCCCGGGTCGCTTACCTCTCGACCGGCCGGATCGTCCCCTACGTCGAGGTGAGCGCCCGCATGTTCTGGGCCGGCTTCCGGATGTCGGAGACCCTGGGCGATCTCGGCGGCGAAGAGACGAAGAACGTCCGGGGGGACTTCGCTGTTTCCGTCGCCCTCGGGGCCGACATCCGGGTGACCGACCGGATCTCCGTCAAGGCCAAGGCGGGGATCATGCCCGCCGCCGGCGGGGCGGGCGCTATGGTGTCCATCGGCGCCCTGTACGGCTTCTGAGGCAAGGAGGGGATCATGTCGCGAGCGATCGTGGGAAGGCCCGGGAAGATCCTGGCGGCCTTCGCCGTTCTCCTTCTCGCCGGCTTCGGCGCGAGCGGCGGCGGCGCCGTCCGGATCGTTAAGCGGATCGGCCCTCTTGTCCAGCGCCCCGCCAGCAGCCTTCGCGTCGAGCGCCCGGCCGTCCGCCGCCGGGGCCCCCGCTATTCGGCCGACCGGGTCCTCGTCCGCTTCCGGCCGGAGATCAGCGCCGTTTACGCCGAAGGGCTGCTCCTATCCTACGGTTTCCCGTCCGTCCGCCGCATCCCGGCGATCGGCGTTTACAGCGTCCGCACGGCGCCGGGCGTCTCCGTCGTGGAGACCTTGGCCATGCTCCGCCGGAACGGCGACGTCGAAGCCGCCAGGCCCGACTACCGGGCCCGTCTCGCCGACGTCCCCAACGACACCTATTTCCAGAGCTACCAGTACAGCCTCCGCAACCGCGGCGGCACCCTCAACCTCGGCGGCGGCCAGGTCTACACAATAACCGCCGGCGCCGATATCAAGGCCGTGGAGGCCTGGGACGTGGCCAAGGGCGACGCGGAGGTTGTCATCGCCGTGCTCGATACCGGCGTCGATATGATGCACCCCGACCTCGCGGCCAAGATCGTCTCTTCCGGGCGCGACTTCGCCAACGACGACGACGACGCGATCGATGACCACTGGCACGGGACCCACGTCGCGGGGATCGCCGCGGCCAGTACGGGCAACGGCGCCGGCATCGCCGGGGTCGCCTGGAGCTGCGGCATCCTGCCGGTCAAGGTCGTGGACGAGAACGGCGACGGCTACTACAGCTGGATCATCGACGGCATCATCTGGGCGACGGACCAGGGCGCCGATGTCATCAACATCAGCCTCGGCGGGGAGGTCCCCGACCCCTTCCTCGAGGACGCCTGCCAATACGCCCACGACCATGGGGTCGTCATCGCCGCCGCGGCCGGGAACGACGCCGGCGGCGTCCTCTACCCGGCCGCCTACGATGACACCGTCCTGGCCGTGGCCGCGAGCGACTACAACGACGCGATCGCCTCCTTCTCGAACTTCGGGCCCGAGGTCGACGTGGCCGCGCCGGGCGTCTGGATCCTCAGCCCCGCGCCGCTGAACTATGTCGGGGCGGGCCAGCTCCCCTACATCTTCGGCTCGGGCACGTCGGCGGCCGCGCCCCACGTCGCCGGCCTGGCCGCCCTCATCCGCAGTGTCAAGCCCGACCTCACGGCCGGCGAGATCATGATGATCGTCCGCTACACGGCCGACGACATCAACCGGACGGCCTTCCCCGGCCGGGACGACCACGCCGGCTACGGCCGGATCAACATGCGGCGGGCCCTCGTCCCCTATATCCTCGACTAGATCCGTGATGACATGATCAAGTTCCTGAGGATCAGGAATTTGGCCACGATCGAGGCGCTCGAGATCCGCCTCGACGGGGGATTTTCCATCCTCACGGGCGAAACGGGGGCCGGCAAGTCCATCATCATCGACGCCATCCGCCTTCTCCTCGGCGACAAGGCCTCGCCGGACCTCGTCCGGACCGGGGCGAAGGAGGCCGTCGTCGAGGCCGTCTTCGACGTCGCCGGCCGGCCCGTCGAGCTCTCCGGCCTGCCCGAGCCGGAGGACGGCGAGCTCCTCGTCCAGCGCTCGGTCACGGACCAGGGGACGGGCAAGGCCTTCGTCAACGGCGCCCTCGTCCCGGTCCGCCGGCTTCGCGAGCTCGGCGGCCAGCTCATCGACATTTACGGCCAGAACGACCACGTCTTCCTTCTCCACCTCGAGAACCATCTCGGCTACCTCGACGAGGCCCTCGACACCCCCGGCCTCGTCGGGGGCACGGCCCGGGCGGCCCAGGAGCTCCGCCGCCTCCTCCAGGAGAAGCGCGCCCTCGAGGCGAAGGAGCGCGAACGCGAGGACCGGCTGGACTTCCTCGCCTACCAGCTCAAGGAGATCGAGGCGGCCGGGCTCAAGCCCGGCGAGGACGGGGCCCTCCTCCGCGAGCGCGAGATCATCAAGAACGCCGAGCGGATCGCCGGGCTCGTCGACAGGGCCCTCGACCTGGCCTACCTCGGCGAAGACGCGCTGATCCCCCGGCTGGCCCGGCTCCGCTCCGTGCTGGCCGACCTCGCCGCCTACGACGAAAGCTTCGGGGAATTCGGCGCCGGGTTCCAGGACGCGTCCATCCTGCTCCAGGAAGCCGCCGATTCGCTCGTCCGGTTCAAGGACCGCCGGGCCGCCGCGCCGGAGGACCCCGAAGCCGTCGAAGAGCGGCTGAGCGTCATCGAGAAGCTCAAGCGCAAGCACGGCGGAACGGTCGAGTCCGTCATCGCCCGCGGCGAGGCCCTCCGGGCCGAGAGGGCCGGGCTCGAGACGGGGCGTGAGCGGCTCCAGGAGCTCGAGGCCCTCATCGAGAGCCGGTTCAAAGAATACGCCGGGCTCGCCGCCCGACTCGGCGCGGCGCGGAAAAAGACAGCGGAGAAGCTGGCCCGGACGATCGAGAAGGAGATCGCCCTCCTCGGCATGACCAAGGCCCGCTTCGAGGTCCGGCTGGCGGAGGTCCGTCCGTCGCTCGATGATCCGGGCACGGTCCGCGACCAGGGGACGGAGGACGCGGAGTTCCTCCTCTCGCCCAATCCCGGCGAGGAGCTGCGACCCCTCCGGAGGATCGCGTCGGGCGGGGAGCTGTCGCGGATGATGCTGGCCCTCAAGTCCGCGGGCCAGGACACGGGGAGCCGAAAGACGCTTATCTTCGACGAGATCGACGCGGGGATCGGCGGCAAGACGGCGGAGTTCATCGCCCGAAAGCTCGGCCGGCTCGCGACACGTCACCAGGTCATCTGTATCACCCACCTGCCTCAGATCGCGTCGGCCGCCGCCCACCACTTCCACGTCGATAAGCGCGTCGAGAACAAGCGGACCTATACCGGCGCGCGGAAGCTCGAACATAAAGACCGTGTCGAAGAGATCGCCCGCCTCATCGTTGGGAGCCGCCTGACCGATGCCTCCAGGCAGATCGCGCGCGAGATGCTCGACGCCGGCCTCGAAAAAGGAAGGACCCCATGAGCAAGCCCGACCTGGCCGTCTGCCTGTTCCGCCAAGGCTTCAGCTGTTCCCAGGCCGTCGCCGCGGCCTTCGCGCCCGATCTCGGTCTCGACCGAGACACCGCCCTGCGCGTCTCCCAGCCGTTCGGCGGCGGCATCGCCCGGAGGGCCGACTGGTGCGGCGCGCTCACCGGGGCCTTCCTGGTCATCGGGCTCAAGTACGGCCGCGTCCGGGCCGAGGACGCCGCCGCCCGGGACAGGACTTACGCCCTCGTCAACGAGTTCATCGGACGCTTCACGGCCCGCACCGGCCATGTCAAGTGCCTGGACCTGCTCGGATGCGACATCGGGACGCCCGAAGGGATGAAGCAGGCCGAAGCCCGGAAGCTCCATCAGACGAAGTGCGAGGATTTCGTCCGGGACGCGGCCGCGCTCCTCGAAGAGCTTTTATGACCGTTTCGCTCTGCGGCCGCAAGGTCTTTGTCCGGACCTTCGGCTGCCAGATGAACGAGAACGACTCCGAGCACATCGCCGGCGTCCTGCTCCGGGCCGGGGCCGTCCGGACGGACCGCCCCGAGTCGGCCGACGTCGTCATCGTCAACACGTGCGCCGTCCGCCGGAAATCCGAGGAGAAGCTCTACTCGTACCTCGGCCGGCTCTCCCGCCTCAAGAGGAAGCGGCCGTTCGTCCTGGGCGTCGCCGGGTGCGTCGCCCAGGTCCGGAAGGCCGATCTCCTGACGAAGCTCCCGTTCGTCGACGTCGTCGTCGGCCCGGACGGATATCCCGACCTCCCCGAGCTCGTCGTCCGGGCCGCCGAGGCGCCCGAGGTCCGGACCGAGCTCGGCCCGGTCTGGCGCGAGATCGGGGCCGAAGCGACGGCCCGGGAGAATCCCTGGAGCGCCTTCGTCCCGGTCATGGAGGGGTGCGACAACTATTGCGCCTACTGCATCGTCCCGTTCAGCCGCGGCCGGGAGAAGTTCCGGCCCCTCGCGAACATCCTGGCCGAAGTCCGCGCCGCCGCGGCGGCCGGCGCCCTGGAGATCCAGCTCCTGGGACAGAACGTAAACGCCTACCGCGATCCGGGATCGGGCCTCGGCTTCGCCGGGCTGCTCGACGCGGTCGCGGCCGTTCCCGGACCCGCATGGATCCGCTTCATCACCTCCCATCCCAAGAGCTTCGGCGACGACATCGTCCGGGCGATGGCCGCGAGCCCGAAGGTCTGCCGCGCCCTCCACCTGCCCCTGCAGTCCGGCTCGACGCCCGTTCTCGGGCGAATGAACCGGGGTTATACCTGCGAGGGGTATCTCGGCCTGGTCGCCCGGCTGAAGGAGAGCGTTCCCGGGACCCTCCTGACGACGGACATCATCGTCGGTTTCCCCGGCGAGACGGAAGACGATTTCCAGAGGACGTGCGACGTCCTCCGCGAGGTCCGCTACGCCGGCATCTTCTCGTTCCGTTACTCGCCCCGCCCCCTGACCGCGGCGGCCGACATCCCCGACGATATCCCCCTCGAGGTCAAGCGGCGCCGACTGGTCGAGCTCCAGGCCCTCCAAAAGACGATCCAGGTCGAGGCGAACCGCGCGTTCGTCGGGCGCGACCTCCGCGTCCTCGCCACCGGGCCGAGCCCCAAAGGCGCGGGCCGATTCTCCGGGCGGACGGAGGGGAACCTCGTCGTCAACTTCGATGCCCCCACCGATCCGACCGGGCGCTTCCTCACGGTCCGCATCACCGGCTCCGGACCGTATAGCCTTCACGGGACCGCCGTCTGAGAGGGGACGGTCCCCGAGGTGCGTTGCCTTTTTGCCTGGATTCCGATATAATCAGCGGCCTTGAGCCCCCTGACCCGGGAATTGAGAACTGCGGATGAAAGTCAACGTCTGGAATACGATCCTGCAGCTCAGCAAAGAGCGCAGCGTCGAGCCTCGCGTCATCATCCAGGCGATCGAGGAATCCCTCCGGGTCGCGTCGGCTAAGTTCTTCTCCCAGAGCGAGAAGGTCCAGGTCCTGTTCAAGCCCGAAAAGGGCGAGCTCCGCGTCTATGTCGTCAAGCGGGCGACCGAGAGCCCCAAGAATCCGGCCGAAGAGGTCTCCCTCGCCGAGGCCCGGACGGTCCGCCCCGACGTCAAGGAGGGCGATGCGATCGAGATCGACCTCCCCTCCGACACCCTGGGCCGCATCGCCGCCCAGGCCGCGAAGCAGGTCATCTTCCAGAAGGTCCGCGACGCCGAACAGGAGAAGATCTACAGCGAATTCGCCCCCCGCATCGGCGAGATCGTCACGGGCGTCGTCCGCAGGATCGAGGACAGCGTCATCGTCCTCGAGGTCAACCGGATCGAGGTCGCGTTCCCGCTCCGGGAGAAGCTTCCCTACGAGGAACACCGGCGCGGAGACCTGGTCAAGGCCGTCATCACCCAGGTCTTCCGGGGGACCCAGGGAGCTCAGGTCATCGTGTCGAGGTCCTCGCCGCGTTTCCTGGCCCGGCTCCTGGAGACCGAGATCCCCGAGATCGCCAACAAGACGATCGAGATCAAGGACATCGTCCGGCAGCCCGGCGATCGGGCCAAGGTCGCCGTCGCCAGCCGGGAGCGCGACATCGACCCTGTCGGCGCCTGCATCGGCGTCAAGGGGAACAGGGTCCTGGCCATCTCCAAGGAGCTGCAGGGCGAGAAGGTCGACATCATCGCCTGGTCGCCCGACCTGGTCACATACGCCAAGGCCTCCCTCAGTCCGGCCAAGGTCGATCGGCTGGAGCTCGTCAGCCGCGCCGAAAAAGCGATGCTGGCCATCGTCCCCGGGGACCAGCTCTCGCTGGCCATCGGAAAGAAGGGCATCAACGTCAAGCTGGCCTCCCGCCTCGTCGGCTGGAAAATCTCCATCAAACAAGAAGACGCGCATGAGTGAAACAATCAAGAAACCCCTCGACAAGAAGCCTGTAAAGGCCGAGCCTCCGAGGGCCGCCGCGCCTAAGCCCGCGGCCGTCAAGCCGGAACCCCCGAGGCCCGCCCTGGCCCCGAGGGCCATGGTCCCGGCCAAGTCCTGGATGACGCAGGCCCCGGGCGCCGCCAGGCCCACGGCGGCGAAGCCCGGCACACCCGTTCCGGCCAAACCGGCCACGCCGCCGCCCGCCCCTCCGAAGCCGGCCGTAGCCCCGAGGCCCATGGTCCCGGCCAAGTCCTCGATGACGCAGGCCCCGGCCGGCGCCAAGCCGGCGGCGGCGAAGCCCACCACGCCCGTTCCGGCCAAGCCGGTGACGCCTCCGGCCGCCGCTCCGAAGCCGACGACCCCGACCGCGGCGCCCTCCAGGCCCGCGGCGCCGGCGGTCAAGCCGGGGGCTCCTTCCCCCGCTCCCCGGCCGGCCGTGGGGCCCCAGCCGGGCGCGGCGAAACCGGGCCAGGCTCCGGCTGCTCAGCCGAGACCCGGCGGACCGGGACGTGCCGCCGCCCCCGCCCCGATCCCCGCTAGGCCTGCGGTCCCCCCGAGGCCCGCGGCGCCGCAGCAGGCCCCGGGAAGATCCGCCTTCCCGCCGAGGCCGGCCGCGCCTCCCCAACCGCATAGGCCGACCCCGCCGCCGGCGCCGCCCAAGCCGACGCCCCCTCCCGCTCCGCCCAAGCCGCGGGTCACGATCCAGCTCCGTGAAGGCCTGCTCCTGAAGGAGGCCGCCGAGGCCATGAAGGTCCGGCCCAAGGACCTTCTCGAAGAGCTGGCCGCCCGGGGATTCGGCGCGGACCTCAACGACTTCGTCGACGAGGAGACCGCCGCGGCCATCGCCAAGGCGACGCACTTCGACGCCGAGGTCATCTCTCTCGACCAGGCCATGCGCCAACGGGCCGAGGCCGGCCAAGCCGACCTCGAGCCGCGCCCGCCCGTCGTCACCATCATGGGCCACGTCGACCACGGCAAGACGACCCTGCTCGACGCCATCCGGTCCTCGCACCTCGTCGACAAGGAGTCCGGCGGCATCACGCAGCACATCGGAGCCTACCGCGTCGCCGTCAAGAATCGCTTCATCACCTTCATCGACACGCCCGGCCATGAAGCGTTCACCCAGCTCCGCTCGCGCGGCGCCAAGGCCACGGACATCGTCGTCCTGGTCGTCGCCGCCGACGACGGGATCATGCCCCAGACCAAGGAGGCCATCGATCACGCCCGGGCGGCCAACGTGCCCATCATCGTGGCCATCAACAAGATCGACAAGCCCGAGGCCAACGTCGAGCGCGTCAAGCAGCAGCTGGCCAAGGAGAACCTCCTCGTCGAGGACTGGGGCGGCAAGACGATCAGCGTCGAGGTCTCGGCCCGCGAGAAGAAGAACGTCGGCGACCTGCTCGAGATGATCCTCCTCCTCAGCGATATCCTCGAGATCAAGGCCAATCCCAAGGTGCCGGCCCAGGGCGTCGTCCTCGAGGCCCGGCTCGACAGCCAGAAAGGACCGATTGCCACCGTCATCGTCCAGCAGGGCACTCTCGAACAGGGCCAGGCCTTCGTCTCCGGCCTGACCATGGGCAAGGTCCGGGCCATGTTCGACGAGCACGGCAAGGTCCTCAAGAGCGCCAGGCCCTCCATGCCCGTGGAGATCATGGGCTTCGCGGACGTGCCCGTCGCCGGCGATCCCTTCCAGGTCATGGACGATCCCGAGGCCGCCAAGAACGTCGTCGCGTCCCGGAGATCGCGCATCAAGGGGAAGGAGGCGCCGCGCGCGATCGGCGTCACGCTCGACGAGCTGTTCAAGAAGATCGAGGGCGGCCAGGCCAAGGAGCTCAACCTCGTCGTCAAGGGCGACGTCCAGGGTTCGGTCGAGGTCCTCTCGGACGTCCTGCCGCAGCTCGCCACCGAGAAGGTCAAGATCAAGATCGTCCATGCCGCGACGGGGAACATCGCCGAGGCCGACGTCCTCCTGGCCTCGGCCTCGAAGGCGATCGTCATCGGCTACAACCTCAAGCCGAGCCCGAAGACCCTCGAGCTGGCCAAGAAGGAGGGCGTGGAGATCCGGTCCTACAAGATCATCTACGAGCTCACCGACGACATCAAGAAGGCCGTCATCGGCCTCCTCGAGCCGGTCATCAAGGAGTCGTTCCAGGGTCGCGCGGAGGTCCGCAAGGTCTTCCAGATCCCCAAGGTCGGGGCGATCGCGGGCTGCATCGTCCAGGACGGCCGGATCGTCCGCAACGCCGAGGCCCGGGTCCTGCGCGGCCGCGAGGTCATCCACCAGGGCCGCATCTCGTCCCTCAAGCACCTCAAGGAGAACGTCACCGAGGTCAAAAAGGACTACGAGTGCGGCCTCGGCGTCGGCGGCTTCAGCGATTTCCAGCCGGGCGACACGATCGAGACGTTCATCCGCGAGAAGGTCCAGGCCGTCTAGCGGCGCGGGAGGTTCCCATGATCGTCGGCGTCCTGACGCTCGACCTGTTCTTTCCCCACGCCCGCTCGCTCAAGGACAAGCGGCGCGTCCTCCACGGCTTCAAGGACCGGCTCCGCCGCCAGAACGTCGCCGTGGCCGAGATCGAGTTCCAGGACAAGTGGCAGCGGTCCCGGCTGGGGATCGTCACGCTCAACAGTCACCAGGCTCTCGTCGACGAGGTCCTCGGCCGCGTCCTCGCCGACGCCGGCGGGCTCCTCGAGGCGGAGGTCTCCGGCCGGGAGATCCGCTATGTCTGACAAGGGCATCCGGCCGCTCCGCGTGGCCGAGCTCGTCCAGGCCGAGCTCAGCCGGATCCTCATCCGGGATTTCCAGGACGACGGCACGGGCCTCCTGACCGTCACCCGGGTCGAGATGACCCCTGATCTGCTCTCGGCCCGGGTCTTTTTCAGCGTCTTCGGGGCCGGGGACGCCGGGGCCCTCCTCGACCGCATCGAGCGGAGCAAGGCCCGCATCCGGCGGGCGCTTGCCTCGCGGGTTAAGTTGAAGTATAATCCCCAGCTATTTTTCGCCCTGGATCCGGGACCGGACCATCTGGCGAGGATCGACAAGCTGATCGAGGAGTCCAAGAAGCATGGCCGCTGATCCGAGAGCGCTCATCGCCGCCAGGCTCAGGGCGTCGAAGCGGATCGCCATCACCTCGCACCTCCGCCCGGACGGCGACTCCCTCTGCACGGCCCTGGCCCTCTCCGAGATGAGCCGGCTCCTCGGCGCCGACACCGCCATCATCAATCACGATCCGACCCCCCTGCCATTCTCCGGCTTCCCCGAGCTGGCCGGCGTCCGCATCGGCCAGATCCGGGCCGGGGATTTCGACACGGTCGTCCTGCTCGAATGCGCCGACGTCTCCCGGTCGGGGCAGGAAGGCCTCGCGGGGGCCTTCAAGATCAATATCGACCACCACTACTCGAACACGCCCTACGCCGACATCAACTGGATCGACCCCGAGGCGCCGGCGGTCGGCGAGATGGTCTTCGATCTCAGCCGCTTCCTCGGCGTCGCGCCGACGCCCGGGATCGCCGAGTGCCTCTACTGCGCCATCGTCTCCGACACCGGCTCGTTCCAGTTCTCCAACACGACGCCCCGGGCCCTGGCCGCCGCGACCGAGCTGGCCCGGCTCGGGGCCTGCCCCATCCGCGTCACCGAGAAGCTCTACAACAACAACCGGCCGGAGAAGGTCCTGCTCCTCGGACGCGTCCTCTCGACCCTGACCATGAACGGCAAGGGGACGATCGCTGTGATCAGCATGTTCCAGAAGGACACCGCGTCGCTCCGCCTCAAGGAGGTCGACACGGAGGACATGACGACGCTGGCCCGGTCCATCCAAGGCGTCGAGATGGTCATGTTCTTCAAGGAGATGGGTCCCGAGACCTTCCGGGTCAGCCTGCGGTCGAAGGGCAGCGCGAACGCCGCCCGGGTCGCCGAGCATTTCGGCGGCGGCGGCCACGTCCACGCGTCGGGATTCACCGTGCACGGCCCCTACGAGAAGCTCGTCCGCGAGGTCCCCGCGATCGTCGAAAACCTCCTCGAAAGCGCGCCGCGCGACCCCTCCTCCGGACCGGCCGGCCGATAACCGGAGCGATCCGGATGGTCCGCGACGGCCTCCTCGTCATCGACAAGCCGGCGGGCCCGACCTCCCACGACGTCGTCCAGAGGGTCCGCCGGGCCCTGGGCACGCGGCGGGTCGGGCACGGCGGGACGCTCGATCCCGACGCGACGGGCGTCCTCCTCGTGGCCGTGGGCCGGGCGACGCGGTTCTTCCCCTTCCTCTCCAAGGAGGCGAAATCCTACGACGGACGCATCCGCCTCGGCTTCGCCACCGACACCTACGACGCGTCGGGACGGCCGGCCGCGGAGGAGTGTTTCGACCTGCCGGACACCGGCCGGCTCGAGGCCGCCATGAAGGCCTTCGAGGGGCCGATCCTGCAGGCGCCGCCGCGTTTCTCGGCGAAGAAGATCGGCGGGAGCCCGGTCTACAAGCTGGCCCGGGCCGGCGCGGAATTCACGCTCGAGCCGGCGGCCATCACCGTCTTCCGCTTCGGCCTTCGGGCCTTCCGGCCGCCCTTCCTCGAATTCGAGGCGGAGTGCTCGTCCGGGACCTATGTCCGGTCGCTCGCGCACGACCTTGGGCGGGTCCTCGGCTGCGGGGCCCATCTCGATACGCTCCGGCGGACCTCGGTCGGCCCCTACCGCCTGTCCGACGCCGTCCCCCTGGCCGTCCTGGAAGAGGAAGCGGCCGGCGGCGAAGGCGGCCGGCGCGTCATCCCTGTCGAAGATCTCCTCCCCGATGCCCCGTCCGTCATCGTCCGCCTCGAGGCGGAGGCGAGGGTCATGAACGGATCGCCCCTGGGACCGGCCCACCTCGAGACCTCTCCGATCCCCGGGGACGCGCCCCTTGTCCGGCTTTTCTCGGGAACGGGCCGTCTTATGGCCCTGGCCCGCCCCAGTCCCGACGGCTCCGGGCTCCACCCGTTCCTGGTCCTGTCCTGAACCGGCCTCGAGATCGGCCTTGAAATCAGACCGGGGGTCATGGTATTGTATCGGGGTTATGCGGCTGAACAGGAACCAGATCGAGCACCTCGCATCGATCATCTTGCGCAACCTGGGCAAGGAAGGCAAGATCATCGTCGAGGACAGACCCCGTCTGCTCGAAGAGGTGACGGTGCTGCTCATCGAGGAGTTCCAGAAGGAGGACCGCCTCGACCAGGAGGTCCGCGAGCTCCTCAGCAAGCACATGGAGAAGATCCGCAAGGACAACATCGAGTATCAGCAGATGTTCAAGCTCATCAAGGCCCGGCTGGCGCGGGAAAAAGGGATCGTCCTGTGAGCGGCCGGCTGTCCCGGGAGAAGATCAACTACCTGTCCCGGCAGGTCCTCAGCGTCCTCGAAAGCGACGACAAGGTCGATCTGCTGGACGATCCGAACGAGGTCCGCCTCGTCATCGTCAAGTCCATCGAAGAGGAGATGAAGCTCTACGAGTCCCTCGACAAGAAGGCCATCGACAAGATCCAGTCCCAGAAGAAGGCCATCGAGGAAGGCTCGCGGGAGTGGGAGATCCTCTACCGCAAGTACTATAACGACGAGCTGGCCAAGCTCGGAAAACTCTCCGACTAGACCTCCCTAGGTCGTTCGAACCCTCCACTGTCCGCGGATTTCCCCTGCGCTCGCGCCTCCCGACTCGGGGCGTACCGCTCCGTCGGGTCGCGGGCTTGGCCCGGCGAGCCAAGCCCGCTCGGATCCGGGCCTCGCTCTGGAAAAGGGAAAGCCCTTTTCCATCCGTGCCCGCTTCGGCCCTTCTACGCCCTCCTCCGGGCATCGCCCCTGCGTGCTCATCGCTCGCGCAGCGAAAGCCTCGATCTTACGGCTTAGATGACAAGAAACGGCACCGGTCTATCGGAGAGAACAAAAAAGGGCCGGAGACCCGTGTCTCCGGCCCGTGTGAGCCGTTGTCGAGGGGCGCGGCTTAGAACAGGAAGCGGAAGCCGACGCCGGTCTTGTAGTTCTGATTGAAGTCCCGGCCGATCGGGAGGCGGAACTCGAAGAACAGCTGGCCCTTGCTCGTCCACTTGTCGAAGACCTCGAAGCCCATCTGGACGGGCAGGTCGAGGCCGAACTTGTGGTCGTCCGTAAGGACGAGCGGATCGTTGCTCTGGGTCTTCGAGCTGACGCCGAGGCCCACGCCGGCGAAAAAGCTGTCGAAGTGGCCGTTGATGAGGGCGTCGCCGGTGAAGACGAGCTTCCAAGGGCTGCCCGCGAACGGGATACCGCCGCCGGCGCTCAGAGTGAAGCTCCACTTGTCCGGGGTGATCCAGGAGAACAGGCCGGCCCGCAGGAAGCCGTAGAGGGCCGTGCTGCCGCCGTAGAGGCCGAGCCCGCCGCCGACGGTCCAGAAGAGCTTCTTCTGGGTGACCTCGAAGGTCAGCCGGCAGGGATCGGAGGCCGGAGACTGGGCGCCGTCGTTGTCGAAGACGGTCGTGCTGATCGTGTAGGTCCCGGGCTTGGTGAAGACCTTCTCCCAGGTCCAGGGCTTGCGCGTCGTCACGCAGGTGTCGATGACGTTGCCCTGGGCATCGAGGAGCTCGAAGACGACCTTGCTGATCTGGCCGTCCGGGTCGCTCGATCCGGAAGCGTCAAAGGTGATCGGCCGGCCGACGTAGTCCTCGCAAGGCATGCAGGACGTCCAGAGCTTGCAGATCGGCGGGAAGTTGATGGACACCTTGGCGGCGCAGGGATTGGTCGTGGGCACGCCTTCCATGTTGACGGCCCCGCCCTTGAAAGAATATTCGCCGGGCTTGTCGAACTTGGTCTGCCACTTGGGCGACTGGGGCGTCAGCTCCTGCGTGGCCACCTTCTGGCCCTGGGCGTCGGTGATCTCCACGGTCATCGACCGGGCGTACTGGGTCCCGCTCATGTCGACCGTGATCGGATCGTTGACATTGGCCCTCGTCGGCGTGACGACCAGGCTGCACACGGCCGGCGGGACGAGGTCGACGACCTTGTTGCCGAGGGCGATGTTGCCGCAGCCCTTGGGGATGATGAACTGGTACTGCTTCCAGTCCTTCTTGACCGGGACGATGAACACCGGGAGGGGCTCCTTGCCGGCCCACTCGATGTTCCGCGCGACCTTGACTTGATCGCGCGCCTTGAAGAGCATCCAGGGGAAGGTCTCTCCGACGGGCACGGTCGTGTCCATCCACTCGGCCGTCTTCATCTGTTCCATGAAGGGCTCATAGAGCTCGGGGGCCCCGGCCAGGTCGAACCCGGCCTTGATGTCGGCGGAGTTGGCGTCGAAGAGGCCCTTCATCGTCGCCGGGGTCGGCTCCTGGCCCTTGATGGTGCAAAACGTATAGAGACCGATCCTCTTGAGCTTGGTGGTCTGGGCATAAGACATCGCCGTCAGCGCGACCAGCGCCAACACGACGAAGATGACGATAAACTTGCGCGATCTCATATAAATCCTCCTCCGTTTGTTAGGTATGGATAAACAACTTGCATGAAATTATATAGTCAACCCGGGGGGATTTGTCAAGGAAAATCAGGGCTATCCCCCTGGGATCCCCGATCCGCCAGGAAGGCCCTGACGATCCGGCGGATGAGGCCGGAGTCCCGGGGCGCCTGGGCCAGGGCCGCCAGGAGGACATTCCGACCCTTGAAGCCGCGGTCGACGAGGTCTCGGAGGTTCTTGAACCCCGTCGGGATGTCGATCTCCGGGTGGCACTGCAGGCCCCAGACCGGCTTGTCCCCGAAACGGAAGGCCTGGATGGGACAGGCGTCGCTCGAGGCCAGGACCTCGAACCCGGCCGGCAGGTCGCAGACCTCGTCATAGTGGATCGAAAAGGTGAAGGCCGTCGTCCCAACCGGGCCGAGGAGATCGCTCGACCGGTCCATGCGGATGGAGATCCAGCCGATCTCGGGGGCGGCCGCGCGACGGACATGAGCTTCGCCGGCCAGAGCGTACGCGAGGAGCTGGTGCCCCCAGCAGCTGCCCAGGACGGCAGCCCCCCGGACGACCGCCTCGCGGAGAATTTCCGCCTCGGTCAGGGCCCACGGTTCGCGATCGACGATGGACGATTCGGACCCCGTCAGGATGATATGGCTGAACCCGGCGGGGTCGGGGAATTCCCCGTCCCGGGCGACGAACGCCCTCCAGGGCGCGTTGAGATACCGGCTCCAGTGCTCGACGGGGCGATAGATCGTGGGGTCGATGGAATTGTCGACGATGGCGACGATCGGCCGGCGGGGGTCCGTCATGCCCCCCATTATAAGGGGCGGCGGAGAAAAGACAAGGACGCCTTGTCCGACGCCGCCGGATTCTGGTATAATCCCCCTCCGCCACGAGGAGCACGAACGTGACACATGTAAACGAAGATACCGAACTGACCGTCACGACGCCCGACGAGCCCGGCATCTTCGGACGCGTCCTGGGAACATTGGCCAACGCCGGCGTCAACGTCAAGGCGATCTACGCCTACTCGGAGGAGGGCCAGGGCCATTTCCACCTGCTCACGTCAGACGCCAAGAAGGCCGAGACCGCCCTCCGGACCCTGGGCTACAAGGTCAAATCGAAGAAGGTCGTCACCGTGCTCGTCACCGACCGGATCGGCGCGGGGGCCGAGATCGGGGCCCTGCTCGGCAACGCGGCCATCGACATCCGCTACTCCTACGGGTCATCCTCGGGCGAAGGCAAAACGCTCCTCATCTTCCATACGAGCAACACCCGCAAGGCCCTCGACACCCTTAAATAGGTTTAGGGAAATCCCGTTGACAAGACCCCGGAGTTGTCATAAAATACTCGCCTTAGAGTTGTATCAAGGAGGCCACCATGGCAAATGCCGAGCCTAACGTCGTTCCGCTCTGCGACGTGCTTCTCGTCCTTCTCATCATCTTCATGGTCATCACGCCCCTCGTTCAGAAAGGCATAGATGTCAAGCTGCCCGAGACCTCCGATTCGACGAGCGGCGGCGGACAGCCCACGGGCCTCATCGTCCTCACTCTGCAGGCTGCGGACGCCGTCGAGATCAACGGCATCAAGTACGAGCTCCGCGGGCTCCTCGAAGAGCTCCGGCGCCTCTACAGCGCCCGCCAGGACAAGACCATCTTCATCCGCGCCCTGGCCAAGCTCCCCTTCGCCAAGGTCATGGAAGTCATCGACATCGCCCGCGGCGCCGGCGTCGAGACGCTCGCCCTGATCCCCGAATACATCGAGAACTGACCTTTTCCCGCGGCCCGGGCGGGATCCCCTCGGGGGAGGCCCGGCCGCGTTCCCCGAACTCGCGGGCGAGGCCCGCCGTCTAGCGGCTCCGGATGGGGCCGATCACGTCCCGGGCGATGACCAGCCGCTGGATCTCGTTCGTCCCCTCGTAGATCTGGAGGAGCTTGGCGTCCCGGACGAGCTTCTCGATCGGATAATCCTTCATGTAGCCGTAGCCGCCAAAGATCTGCAGCGCTTCGAGGGCGTTCCGCATGGCCACGTCCGAGCCCAGGCACTTGGCCATGGCCGATTCTTTCCTGTTGGGCTTGCCCTTGTCCATGAGCCAGGCGGCCCGCCAGACGACGAGCCGGGCCGCTTCGACGTCCATGGCCATCTGGGCCAGCTTGAAGGCCGTGGCCTGGAACGTCGCGATGGGCTTGCCGAACTGGATCCGCGTCTTGGAGTATTCGACGGCGTGCTCGAGGGCCGCCCGGGCGATCCCGACGCCGGCCGCCCCGACTGCGGCCCGGGTCTTGTCGAACGTCCGCATGGCGACGATGAAACCGAGGCCTTCGCGGCCGAGGAGGTTCGCCGCCGGGATGCGGACGTCCTCGAAGAAAAGCTCCGTGGTGTTCGAGGCCCGGTGGCCGAACTTGTCCTCGACCTTGCCGACGGTCACTCCGGGGGTCCCGCGCGGCACGACGAAGACGCTCAGGCCCCGCGGCCCCTTCTCCGGAGCCGAGTTGGCGAAGACGACATAGAGGCTGGCCACGCCGCCGTTGGTGATGAAGCACTTGGAGCCGTTGATGACGTAGTCCGAGCCGTCCTTGCGGGCCGTCGTCCGGATGGCCGACGTGTCCGAGCCGGCCTCGCGCTCCGTCAAAGCGTAGGAGGCGAAGGCCATCTCCTTGAGGAAGGGCGAGAAGAACCGCTTCTTCTGTTCGTCCGTGCCGAAGAGGAGGATGGGCGTGAAGGCCAGCGAATTGGCCATCATCGTCGTGTACAGGCCGGCGCATCCCCAAGCGAGCTCTTCGCTGACGATGGCCAGGTCGAGGTCGCCGAGGCCGACGCCCCCGTGCTCGGCCGGGATCGTGCAGGTCAGGAAGCCGACCTCGAAGGCCTTGCGCATGACATCCTCGGGGAACGTGTGTCCCAGGTCATAGGCCGCGGCCTTGGGCCTCATCTCGCCCGCGGCGAAGTCGTGGGCCATCTCCTGGAGGGCGATCTGGTCTTCGGTCAGCTGGAATTCGATCACGGATCATTCTCCCCTGGACGAAAATCCTGCCGCAGTGTACCGGAATGGGCGGACCCTGTCAATTCCGCAGGACGACCCGATCGCGGCGGACGAGGAAGGCGGGCGCCTCGACGCCGAAGACGGCCTGGACGATGTCCTGGACGCGGGCGCCCTTCGTCGGCAGAGGCGGCAAGGTCAGGATGAGGCGCCGGCCGCGCAAAGCGAAGTCCGGGGACGGGGCGCCGGCCGGCGCGGCCTTGAAGCTCCCGAGCGCGGCCCGGAGGCCGGCCGCGGTCCGGGCCGGGCCCGCGTCGGCGCTTTTCCAGTCGACCGAATAAACGAGCCCCTCCATCGCGTTGGCGAGCGAAGGCGCCCCGGCCGGAAGCTGTTCGAGGCTCGAGAACCTGACGCCCGGCGGAAGGCTCCGGTTGATCCGCCGCAGGAACTCGGCCGCCTCGATCCGCCGGCCGGAACGGAACTCGAGGACTTCGCGCCGGGCCTCCATGCCGAGCGGCAGGGCCGGGCCGTAAGCGAAGTCCATCTTGGGATGGAAGCCCTGGGTCTTGCGGACCTCGATCCCGGCCCTACGGAAGGCCCGCTGGATGACGTGGATAAGGTCGATGTGGGAGAGATAACGGGCCTTTCCCCTCTTCGAATAGACCGCCCGGTATCTCAGGATCCCGTCGGCCGTCTCGCCGGCCGGACCGGCCGGGAGCGGCGGCGGCGCGATCGCCGCCGGGCGGGCCCGCCTCTTCCAGGAGCGGGTATCGCATCCCTGGCATTCGGCGCAGGAGCGTTCGAGGCAGCCCGGCGTCCGCTCGCCGCGAAGGGCGGCCGCGAGCTCCCTGGCGAGAAGGCTCTTCTTGAGGCCGGTTGCGAGGGGGTCCCACGGGAGCGGCGCGTCGAGAGGAAGGGGCTTGAGGTAATCCCGGGGATCGATCCCGGCGGCCGCGAAGGCGTCTTTCCAGGCCCCCGTGTCGAGCTTGTCGTCCCAACCGTCGAACCGGGCTCCCCTCTTCCAGGCGTCGACGAGGACCGGACCGAGCCGCCGGTCGCCGCGTGAGAAGACGGCCTCGAGAACGGAGGTGGCCAGCGGGTGCGTCTTGACCTCGACGCTCCGGAAGCGGCGGAGCTCGGACCGGATGAAGGCCTGTTTATCCGCGAGCACGGCCTCGTCGTCCATGCCCAGCCACTGGAAGGGCGTGTGCGGCTTCGGAATGAAAGAGGACACGCTGACATGGATGCGCGGGGCGGACCCGAGGATGGACCGGCCGAGCTCGACGGTCGAGCGGACGAGATCGACGATCCCGGCCAGGTCCTCGGCGGTCTCCGTCGGGAGTCCGACCATGAAGTAGAGCTTGACGAGCTTCCAGCCGCCCTCGAAGGCGAAGGTCAGGGCGTCCCGGATCTCGTGGTCATCGAGCTTCTTGTCGATCACGGCCCGGAGGCGCTCCGTCCCCGCTTCGGGGACGAGGGTGAAGCCGGTCTTACGGACCTTGAGGATGTTCTCCACGAGGTCGCGCGACAGCCGCCCAGGACGCAGCGACGAGAGCGACAGGGAGATCTTCTCCCGGGCCAGGTCTTCCATGAGCGCGCCGACGATCCTCTCGAGGTCGGGATGGTCGCCGACGGAGAGGGCCGAAAGCGAGGCGTCCTCGTAGCCCGTCTGCCGGAGGCTCCGCAGGGCCGTCCGGCGGACGAAGCCGGGGTCCTTCGGGCGATGCGGGAAATAGAGGCTCGAGGCCTGGCAGAAGCGGCAGGACTGGGGACAGCCGCGGGCGGCTTCGAGGGCCACGCGGTCGAAGACGACGCGCAGGCTGGGGACGACGATCTTCTCCGGAAAGAACGACCGGGAGAAATCCTTGACGAGCCGCTTGTGGACCGTCGCCGGCGCGCCGGGCCCGGGCCGGGGGACGACGAGCGGCGAGCCCGTCCCGGCCTCGACGCGATAGAGCGAGGGCACGTATACGCCGTCGATCCGGGCGAGCTCGCGGAGGGCGTCCCGCCGCGGCACGCGGCGCTCGCGGAGGCCGGAGACGGCCTTGACGATCTCGGGGAAGCCCTCCTCCCCGTCGCCGAGGAAGACGAGGTCGAAGAGATCGGCCACGGGCTCGGGATTGAAGGCCGCGGGCCCGCCGGCGATGACCCAGGGATCGTCCTCTCCCCTCTCGGCCGACGTCAGGGGGATGCCGCCGAGGTCGAGCATCGTCAGGACGTTCGAATCGTTGAGCTCGTAGAGCAGCGAGAACCCGACGATGTCGAAGGCGCGGAGCGGGATCCCGTTCTCGAGCGAGGCGAGGGGGATCCCGGCGGCCCGGAGCTCCCGCTCGAGGTCCGGCCAGGGCGCGAAGACCCTCTCGGCGAGCACGCTCCGGTCCCGGTTGAGCAGGGCGTACAGGATCTTCTGGCCGAGATAGGACATGCCGATCTCGTAGACGTCGGGGAAGGCCAGGGCGACCTTGGTCCGGACGCGGGCCGGGTCCTTGCGGATCTCGTTCCACTCGCCGCCGACATACCGCCCCGGCTTCTCGACGCGGGCGAGGACGCGGGCGAGCGGCCCTTTCTCAGACATTGGCGAAGCGTCTCATCTTCACGTTGAGCACGAGCCCGCAGGCGACGAAGCTCGTGAGCAGGGACGAACCGCCGTAGCTCAGGAAGGGCAGAGTGATGCCCACGACGGGGAAGAGGCCGATGATCATGAGGATGTTGACCAGGAACTGGAAGGCGATGAGCAGGGAGGCCGTGAAGATGATGTAGACGCCGGCCCTATCGCGGGCCTTGGCCACTGAGAGGAACATCCGGGCCAGGAGGGCGAGATAGAGGGCGGCGACAATGAGGACGCCCAGGAATCCGGCCTCCTCGCCGATGACGGAGAAGATAAAGTCGGTGTGCCGGGCCGGCAGGAACCGCAGCTGGCTTTGGGTGCCTTTCATGAAACCCGCCCCGGCGAAGCCGCCCGACCCGATGGCGATCTTGGACTGGATGACCTGGTAGCCCGATCCCCGCGGGTCTCCCTGGGGATTGAGGAGCGTCGTCACCCGCCGCTTCTGGTAATCCTTGAGGACGAGGCTCCAGCCGCCGACGCCGGCCAGCAGGGCGGCGACGATGAAGAGGGCGATCGTCTTCCTCCGCAGCCCGGCCAGGATGAACGCGCCGCCGACGATGGCCGCGAACGTCATGGCCGTCCCCAGATCGGGCTGAAGGACGATCAGGAAGAGCGGCACGCCGGCCACGACGAGGGCCCAGAAGGTGGTCGAGGCGGTCAGGTAGGCGCCCTTATACTCGGCGAAGAACCGGGCGAAGACGAGGATCATGACGATCTTGGCCAGCTCCGACGGCTGGAGCCGCACCAGCCCCAAGGTGATCCAGCTCTTCGTCCCGGCCACGAGCCGGGCGAAGACAAGGGTCGCCGCGAGGACGGCCACGATCAGGCCGTAGAAATAGACCGAAAGCGAGACGAAGAACTTGTAGTCGATGGCCACGACGAAGACGAGGACGGCGAGGGAGATCCCGAGCCAGATGAGCTGGCGGACGTGGTAGTTGCCGGCCAGGAAATGGGACGAGCTGTAGATGAAGAAGACGCCGATGAGCGCCTGCAGGATGACCAGGGCGAGGATGACCCAGTCGATCTCCTGGACGAGCCGGCGGTCGATCATCATCTCTTTTCGAGCTCCAGGAACTTCTCGAAGATCCGTCGGGCCACCGGGGCCGCCGTCGCCCCGCCTCCCCCGCCGAACTCGACGAGGACCGTGACCACGATGCGAGGATGCTCGCGGGGGGCGAACCCGGAGAACCAGGAATGGGTCTTGACCTCGCGGCCGGCCCGGGCCAGCCGCTCGGCGCTTTCCCGGCTCATGACCTGGGTCGAGCCCGTCTTGGCGCACACGTCCAGCCCCTCGACGCGCGCCCCCTGTCCCGTGCCGCCGTCGTTGGCCGATTTCCACATCCCCGCGATGATCCGCTCGAAGAACGCCTCTTTGAACGGGTTCGCCGGAGCGGCCGGCGGCGCGGCGGCGCCGCTCTCCGGCTCCGGTCTGAGAAGCCGGGGCAGGGGGACGCTCTTCCCCCTCAGGGCGATCCGGGCCGTCATCGCCGCGACCTGCAGCGGGGTCACCTGGAGCTGTCCCTGGCCGATGGCGACCGAGATCGTCTCCCCGGGATACCAGGGCTCCCCGAGGACCTTCCTCTTCCAGCCCGAGGTCGGGACGAGACCCTCCTTCTCGCCGGCGAGATCGATGCCGGTCTTGGCGCCCAGGCCCATCCTCGCCGCGGCCTTGGCGATCTCGTCGATGTCCATGCGCCGCCCGAGCTGGTAGAAAAAGATGTTGCAGGAGTTCTTGATCGCGTCCGTGAGGTTCATGGCGCCGTGCCCGGGAGCGAACCAGCAGTGGCGGACGGCGCCGTAGATCTCCGTCGCGCCGGAACAGTAGACGCTCGTCGCTTCCGTGATGGTCCCGGCATCGAGGCCGGCGAGGCTCATGACGAGCTTGAACAGGGAGCCCGGCGCGTAGAGACCACGGATGGCCCTGTTCTCGAGCGGCGACAGGGGATCGTTGATCAGGCCGAGCCATTCGGTCGGCGTGAACCGGGTGATGAACCGGTTCGGATCGAAGGTCGGAGAGCTGGCCAAGGCCAGGACCTCGCCCGAATTCGGGTCGAGGGCGACGACCACGCCCTCCCGGCCCGCGAGGGCCTCTTCGGCCAGGGATTGGAGCCGGTGGTCGATCGTCAGGTCGATCCTCCCGCCCTGCACCGGATATTGGTGCGCCTGGGCGCCCTGCACGCGCCCCAGGCTGTCGACGACCTCGACGACCGATCCATCCTCGCCCCGCAGGATGTCGTCGTACTGCTTTTCGACGCCGCTCCGGCCGACCATCTCGCCGGCCCTCAGCCGCGACGGCGTCCCGGCCCGGACCTCTTCGGGGGTCCTCTCCTGGAGGTAGCCGAGGACATGGGCGGCCAGGCTCTCCTTGGGGTAGAACCGCTGGGGCTCCGATTCGACGACGAGCTCGGGGAACTCGCGCCGGCGGCTCTCGATCGGGATGATGGCGTCGCGGTCGAGGCCGTCGGCGACGACGATGGGCTCGAACAGGGGCAAGTCCTTGTGGAACTCGACGCGCGCCCGGAGCGTGGGCTCGTCGAGTCCGAGGAGCCGGCTGATCTCCGCGAACGAGGCGTCTTCGTCTTTGACGTTCTCGCGGACGAGGGAGACCTTAAAGGAGGCCCGGTTGTCGGCAAGTATCTCGCCGGTCCGGTCGTAGATGAGCCCGCGCGGAGCGGCCAGCACGCGGACGCGCGTCCGGTTGGCCTCGGCGAGGCGGGCGTACTTAACGTGTTCCAGGACCTGGACCTTCCAATAGTAGCCGACGACGAGGACGGTCAGGGCGAGGAAGATCCAGAAGACCGTGCCGGCCCGGCGCCGGACGAGCGTCAGGTCCTCGTAGATCCTCTCTTCCGGCATCATAGGCCTCGGGAGCGCCGGGCGCGGACGCGCCGCTCGACGGTGAAGAGAAGGCTCCCCAGGACCGCGGTGACCACGGGCTGGAGGAGGATAAGGCCGCCGTGCCAGTTCACCGACGCCAACCGGACGATCGCGGTGATGAGGACCCAGAGGGCCATCTCGAGCACGGACATGACCAGCATGAACAGGGCGTTCCGGCCGAACGCCGAGACGTCGATCCTCCGGGAGATGAACCCGGTCCAGAATCCAAGAAGGGTCTTGGTCAGTCCGGCGACGCCGAAGACCCCGAGCGAGAACGCGTCCTGGGTCAGGCCGCACAGGGTCCCCAGGAGGGCCCCGAAGACCTCGCCCCGGCGGACGGAGAAATAGAGGACGACGATGGAGAAGGCGTTGAAGACGACGAGGAGCTCCGGCCCGGCGCTTCCGGCCACGGAATAGACGACGACGGCCGCGAGGGTCCCGAGCAGGGCCCGCAGGCCGTCCCCGGCGACGGTCTCCCTCATCGCACGCCTCCGGGCTCTCCGGTCAGGACGGCGACGACATCGAGCGTATTGAACCGGAAGTCGGGCTCGACGAGGATACGGCGGAAGATCGGCGAGGCCTCGTCCTTCTCGATGCTATAGATGCGGCCGACGCGCAGGCCGGCCGGGTAGATCCGGTCGGTACCCGTCGTCAGGAGCTCCTCGCCCGTCCGCCCCCCTGAGGCACTGGCCAGGACGTAGCGGAGCTCGCAGAGCGGGCCCGACCGGCCGGCCAGGGAGCCCGTCAGCCGGTCGACGGAGGAGACGACGCCGACGCTGCTGTCCTTGTCCGTGATGAGCTGGACGACGGCCTCCTTGAGGCTGACCGAGCCGAGGGTCCGGCCGAGGAGGGCGCCGGTCATGTCGCAGACGGCCATGTCCTTGCGGACGCCGTCGAGGCTGCCCCTGTCGATGACGATGGACTGGTGGGGATTGGCGCTGTCGATCCCGATGACGCGGGCCGGGACGATCGTGCCGCGGAACTCGGCCAGGAGGGCCCGGAGATCGGTCTCCGATCGGCAGAGCCGGAGACGGTCCTCGAGGAACCGGAGGTCCTGACGGAGGAAGAAAGCGTCCCTCTTGAGCCTCTCGTTCTCGCGACGGACCCCGCGCAGGTCGAAGTAATTGCGCCAGGCCGAGCCGATCGCCCGGACGGTCCCGGACGCCAGACGCTGGACGGGCGAGAACACGAAGAAGATGCCCCGTTCGAACAGCGACTTTTCGGCGCCCTGGGGCACTTGGATGGAGATGAGGAGGACGTGGAAGGCCAAGAGCCCGGCGAGGACGAGGGCGCTTCTTCGCTTCTCCCAGAGGGCCATGGAACCTCTCGCGCGCCGCGGCTGGTCCCTCAGATGAGGGAGATCTTCTTGAGCAGGTCGAGGTCGTCGAGCATCTTCCCGGCCCCGAGGACGACGGTCGTCAGGGGGTCCTCGGTGATGAAGACGGGCAGCTGCGTCTCCTCGCGGATGCGCTTGTCCAGATTCTTGAGGAGCGCCCCGCCGCCGGTCAGGATGATGCCTCGGTCGATGATGTCCGCCGAGAGCTCGGGCGGCGTCCGCTCGAGGGCGATGCGGATGGCGTTGACGATGGCGGCCACGGTCTCCTCGATGGCCTCGCGGATCTCCTGGTCGTCGACGACGATCGTCCGCGGGATGCCCTCGCGGAGGTCCCGGCCCTTGATCTCCATCGTGATCGGCTCGTCGAGGGGGTAGGCCGACCCGATCTGCATCTTGACGATCTCGGCGGTCCGCTCGCCGATGAGAAGGTTGTACTTCTTCTTGAGGTAGTGGATGACGGCGTCGTCCATCTCGTTCCCGGCAACGCGGATGCTGTGGTTGAAGACGATGCCGTCGAGGGAGATGACGGCGATGTCGGTCGTCCCGCCGCCGATGTCGACGATCATGTTCCCGGTCGGCTCGGAGATGGGCAGGTCGGCGCCGATCGCGGCCGACATGGGCTGCTCGATGAGATAGACCTCCGAGGCCTTGGCCCGCATGGCCACGTCCTTGACGGCCCGCCGCTCGACCTGCGTGATCCCGGTCGGGATGCCGATGACGATCCGGGGCCGGAGGAGGAAGCCGCGGTTGTTCATGGCCTTCTTGATGAAGTAGTCGAGCATCTTCTCGGCGATCTCGAAGTCGGCGATGACGCCGTCGCGCATGGGCTTGATGGCGATGACGCTCGCCGGCGTCTTGCCGAGCATCTCCTTGGCCCGCGAGCCGACGGCCTCGACCTTGCCGGTCGCCTTGTTGATGACGACGATCGACGGCTCCTGGACGATGATGCCCTTGCCCTTGAGGAAGACGAGGGTGTTGGCCGTGCCCAAGTCGATGGCCAGATCGCAGAAAAGCCTATCTTTCAACCAGCTGATAACGCTCATGATGCCTCTCTCTCGGTCCGGGGCCTTTTTAACACAATTCCCGCCCCGACGCAAATGGGGGGCGGGGCGCCGGGAGCGGCTTGACTTTGCGTCCGGACTTCCCATATACAATTAGTCGCCTAAGTCGATTTCCCGCGGAAAGGAGCGAGCTTGAGCCATCAACCCTACGTTCCCGAAAAGACGGAGATGAAGGAGTTCACCCTCCGGGCCATCCTCATCGGCCTGGTCCTGACGGTCATCCTCGGCGCGGCCAATGCCTACCTCGGATTGAGGGCCGGCATGACCATCGCCGCGACCTATCCGGCGGCCGTCATCGGCATGGCCGTGCTGCGGATCATGAAGGGCTCGATCCTCGAGGAGAACATCGCCCGGACCATCGGATCGATCGGCGAGTCGATCGCCGCCGGGGCCATCTTCACCATCCCGGCCTTCGTCATCGCCGGCGTCTGGTCCAACTTCAACACCTTCGACGCTTACATCAAGTCGACGGCCCTGATGTTCGTCGGCGGCCTCCTCGGCATCCTGTTCGTCACCTTCCTCCGCCGGGTCATGGTCTCCGATCCCGACCTCGTCTTCCCCGAGTCCGTCGCCGCGGCCGAGATCCACAAGGCCGGCCAGAAGGGCAGCCAGGGCTCGCGGTTCCTCTTCCAGGCCATGGGCCTGGGCGCGCTCCTCTACTCCCTCGGCGTCGTCCAGATCTTCTCCGCCAGCAAGGACTTCCTCCTCAAGGTCGGGAAGATCGGATCGAGCTTCGTCCGGCTCGGCGCGGCCAAGGACGCCCCGACGATCGGCGCCGGCGGCACCGTGGCCGTCTCCGGACCGGGCATCTATCCCGCGTACATCGGCGTCGGCTACATCATCGGGCCGCGCCTCGCGTCGCTCAACTTCGCCGGCGGCGTCCTGGCCTGGGGCCTGTTCGCGCCGCTCCTGATGTTCTTCCTGGGGCCCGATCTCATCCCGACGTTCTACGGTCCGGGCGTGGCCGCGGCAGACGTCAGCTGGCCCGACATGGTCACCAACGTCTGGAAGTTCATCATCCGGCCGATCGCCGTCGGCGGCATGCTCGTCGGCGCCGGTTTCACCCTCTACCGGATGCGCAAGAACCTCGGCGCAGGTCTCAAGCGCTCGCTCGGCGACGTCAAGAAGGCCGCCGGCCAGGCCGAGACGGCCTCCCGCATCGAGAAGGACCTCAACATCAAGGTCGTCCTGTTCGGCCTTCTCGTGACGTTCGTCCTGATGGTCTTCGTCTACAAGATCTTCGCCGGGACCTGGCCGCCGGCCATCCTGGCGGCCGCGGTCATGGCCGTCGCGGGGTTCTTCTTCGCCGCGGTCTCGGGCAACCTCGTCGGCACGATCGGGTCTTCGAACAACCCCATCTCCGGCCTGACCCTCTCGACCCTGATCATCGCCGCCCTCCTGATGGTCCTCGTCGGCGCGACCGGGATGAGCGGCGTCTCGGCCGTGCTCGGCGTGGCGGCGGTCGTCTGCGTCTCCTCGGCCGTCGCCGGCGAGATGCTCCAGGACCTCAAGGTCGGCCACATCCTCGGCGGCACGCCTTACAAGATGCAGATCGGCAACATCTTCGGCATTCTCGTCGCCTCGATGGTCATGTATTTCCCGCTGATGCTCCTCCACGGCGCCTTCACCTTCGGCAGCAAGGACCTGGCCGCGCCCCAGGCCGGCCTGATGGCCGCCCTGTCCCAGGGCATCGTCGGCGGCGAGATGGCCTGGCCGCTCGTCATCGTCGGCATGCTCATGGGCTTCGCCTTCATCCTCGTCCAGGTCAAGTCGCCCATGCTCGTCGCCGTCGGCATGTACCTGCCGCTCGAGACGACGTTCGCCATCTTCGTCGGCGGCATGATCAAGGGCCTCGTCGACAAGGCCATGGCCAAGAGGAAGTTCAACGCCGCCCAGACCGCCCGGGCGACCAACGTCGGCATCCTCCTCGCGGCCGGCCTGATCGCGGGCGAAGGATTGATGGGCCTGCTCAAGGCGGCCTGGAAGTTCTTCTTCCTCCAAAACATCATCTCCTTCGACATCCCGGTCATCTTCAAGGGCGGCAAGTATTTCGGCGTCGTCGACCTCTATGTCGGCGGTCTGGCCGTGCTCGTCCTGATCGGGCTCTATCTCATCCGGGTCCCGCTCAAGAACGCGGGAGCCGCGGACGAGCCGCCTCCGCCCTCTGCGGTCATATAGGATCCAGGAGGACATGTACCCGCGGGTACGTGTCCCCGCTCTTTTGTGAAGATGGGGACATGTACCTTTGGTACGTGTCCCCGGTTTGTATGTCCCCGGTCTTCATCCGTGCCCGCTCCGGCGGGGAGCGGACTCTGGGGAGCGACCATCAGAAGTGCTGCGGAGCAACTCGGAGCGGCACTTCTGGTAAGCATCTAACAGCGATTTTGGGGGACACGTACCCAAGGTACATGTCCCCTCTTCACCCCTGCGCGGGGCGTTTCCTGCCGTGAGCCTCTCCGCTATCATAAGAACCGCCGGGAAAGTGGCTTTGCAAAGCCGACTCGGTTTCGGCTAGAATGAAATCCAGGAAAGATCAATGGCCTTACGAGAGATCCTCATCATTGGCCACCCGATCCTGACCGAGAAGGCCGAGCCGGTCGCCGTCATCGACGAGGAGATCGTCCGCTTGGCCCGGGACATGGTCGAGACCGTCCACGCCGCCCCGGGCCTCGGTCTGGCCGCCCCCCAGGTCGGCGCCGGGAAAAGGATCATCGTCGTCGACCTCTCGGTCGGCCAGGACACGGAGGCGCTCCATGTCCTCGTCAATCCGGAGATCGCGGCCAAGGAAGGCGAATCCGTCTGCGAAGAAGGCTGCCTCTCGGTCCCTGAGGTCCGGGAGAAGGTCGCCCGGCCTTACCGGGTCAAGGTCCGCGGCCTCGACCTCGAGGGCCGCCCCGTCGAGGTCGAGGGCGAGGACCTTCTCGCCCGGGTCCTCTGCCACGAGATCGACCACCTCGACGGCATCCTCTTCGTCGAGAAGCTCTCGGCGCTGAAGCGGGCCCTCATCAAGAAAAAGTTCAAGAAAGCCGCCGCGGACGCGAAGAAGGCATGAAGACCGTCTTTTTCGGGAGCCCGGCGGCGGCCCTCCCCGCCCTCGAAGCGTTGCTCGCCGCCGGCCATACGGTTGAGCTTGTCGTCACCCAGCCGGACAAGCCGGCCGGGCGCGGCCGCCGGCTCGTCCCCTCGGCCGTTAAAACCTTCGCCGCGGAACGGCGGATCCCCGTCGTCACGCCGGCGAAGATCCGGACGGACGAGGATGCCCGGGAGAGGATCGTCGCGGCCGGGCCCGACATCAACGTCGTCGTCGCCTACGGACAGATCATCCCCCACGCTGTCCACTTCTTTCCCCCGCACCATTCCATGAACGTCCATTTCTCGCTTTTGCCGAAATACCGCGGCGCGGCCCCGGTCCAATGGACCGTCCTCAACGGGGATGCCGAGTCAGGCGTAACGATCATCGAGCTCAGCGACCGGATGGACGAGGGCGATATCCTGGCCCGGGAGCGCGTCTTCCTCGCTCCGCGGGAAACGGCTTCGGCCCTCGAGGCCCGGCTGGCCGGCATCGGCGCCCGCCTTCTCGTCTCGACCCTCGCCCGCATCGACGGCATCCCCCGCATCAAGCAAGACGACAGCCTGGCCACCCTCGCTCCGAAGATCCGCAAGGAGGATGGGCGCATCGTCTGGTTCGAAACGGCCGCCGCCATCGATCGGAGGGTCCTCGCCTTGGCCGACCGTCCGGGCGTCTTCACCATATTCCGGGGAAAAAGGCTCAACATCGTCCGCGGGCACCCTGTAGTGACCGCCGGGGCCGTTCCCTCCTCTCCCGGGCCTGGGCCCGGGCCCGGCACGATCCTGGCCGTCGGCAAGGCCGGCCTCGCCGTCGCCTGCGGCGCCGGCACCGCCTATGTCGTAGAGGAGCTGCAGCCGGAGGGCAAAGGGACGATGTCCGCTCACGCCTTCTCGCTCGGGACAGAGTTCGCCCCGGGCGATTCATTCGGGGAATGAAGAGGGACAGTCCCCCCCGGGGACAGTCCCGTAGACAGGGGCGGGAGGGCTACTCTTCGAGCAGGTAATTGCGGGGGTCGACGCGCCGGCCGTCCCGCAGGACTTCATAGTGGACGTGGGGGCCGGCGGCCTTGCCCGTTTGGCCGATGTAGCCGATGATGTCCCGCCTCTTGACCTTCTGCCCCGCCTTGACGGCGAAGTTGCTCATATGGCCGTAGACGGTCGTGAAGCCGTTGCCGTGGCTGATGGTGACGTTCTTGCCGAGGTATTTATCGGTCTGGACTTTGATGACGATGCCGTCCGCCGTGGCCATGATGGGATTGCCGATGTTGGTCGAGATATCGACGCCGTAGTGCATCGTCCAGGCCCCCGTGAAGGGGTCGTTCCGATGGCCGAAAACGGAGCTCATCCAGCCGACGACCGGCATGATCGACGGCGTCGAGGCCAGCCGGAGGCTGTCGCTCTCGAAGAAGCTCAGAAGACTGCTAAGGTTGGACTCGATGCTCAGGGCCTTCTGGCTCAAGCTCTGGATCGTCCCCGGCGTGATGATCTGGGGGCCGCTCGGAAGGGGGGCCTGGCCGGGGTCGGTCTCGGCCTCGGGCTCCTGCTTGTCGGGTTCGCCCCCGCCGATCCCGGCCGGGGCGGTCAGGACCTCGGGCGACTTCAGCCCGGCCATGACATTGAGCTTCTTGGTGTAGGTCTCGAAATGGGCGATGGTCGACTGGAGCTCGCTGATGGACCTCTCGTACTTGGCGATCGCCACTCTCTGTTCAACCGTCTCCGCCTTGAGGGCCCTGTAGCGGCCGCGGATGACGTTCATCCGGACGTAGTCGACCAGGACGGCCGCCAGGACCAGACCCAGGGCCACCCCGGCGACGGCCAGCGCCTTCAGGGCCCGCCGGGTGAAGCATAGAGTTTTCGTGCTCGTCTTCGTGTGCGGGACGATGATGACCGAGAGGTGTTGTTTAGACATTGGTTCACGCCTCTTTTACCACATATGCCAAAAAAGTGTCAAGACTTTTCAGGGGGAAAAACGCTTCACCCCCGTTGGCTAGCCGAAAAACGCTATCCTCCGCAGAGGACCGACCCCCCGTTGACGTCGAGGATCTCCCCGGTCACGTGCCGGGCCAGGTCGGAGGCCAGGAAGAGGATGGGGCCGGCGATGTCCTCCGGCGGCGGGATCCGCCGCAAGGGGATCGTCAGACGGACCTTCTCCTTGAAGGCGGGATCGCTGAAGCTCGGCGCGCTCATATCGGTGTCCACCCAGCCGGGGGCGACCGCGTTGACCCGGATCCCGTAGGGGGCCAGCTCCACGGCCAGGGACTTGGTCAGGGCGTGGAGGGCGCCCTTGCTGGCCGCGTAATGGGAGTGGAGGGCCTCCCCGCGGACGCCGGCCGTCGAGGTGACGTTGATGATCGAGCCCCGGCCGTGCTCCTTCATGGACGGGACGACGGCGTTCGTGGCGTAAAAGACCCCGTCGACGTTGACGGCGATCGTCTCCCGGTAGGCGGCCTCGTCCATCCGGCCCATCTCGAGATAGGTCCAGATGCCGGCGTTGTTGACCAAGGTGTCGATCTCGCCCCACTTGTCGAGGATGTCCACGGTCATGCGCTCGATCTCGGCCCGGGAGGACATCTCCGCCTTGTAGGCGAGGGCGCGGCGGCCGAGGCGTTCCACATCCTTGATTACGTCCGCGGCCGCCTTTTGGTTGCGGGCGTAGCTGATGGCGACGTCCGCCCCGGCCTGGGCGAAGAGCAAGGCCGCCGCCCGGCCGATCCCCCGCGACCCGCCCGTGATCAGGACTTTATGGCCCTCGAGCCGGATCATCGGACGTATCCCAGGCTGAAGTCGCCCATCTTATGGAACTCGAGGGTGCGGTAGATCTCGTCGGCCTTGGGCAGGATCCGCTCCTTCATGACGGCCATGTATTCTTCGACCGTGGGGATGCGGCCCTTGAGGGCGGTCAAGGCGGCCAGCTCCGACGAGCCGAGGTAGACGCGCGTGTTGTCGCCGAGCCGATGATCGAAATTGCGCGTCGACGTGGCGAAGACTGTCGTCCCGGGGGCGACGCGGGCCTGGTTGCCCATGCAGAGGGAACAGCCGGGCATCTCGGTCCGGCCCCCGGATCCCACGAAGATGGCGTAGAATCCCTCCCGCATGAGCTGGGCGGCGTCCATCTTGGTCGGCGGTGTGATCCAGACCCTGGCCGAGGGGAGCCCCGCCTTGTCGAGAATGCGGCCGGCGGCCCGGAATTGCCCGATGTTGGTCATGCACGACCCGACGAAGACCTCCTGCACGGGGTCCCCGGAGATGGCCGAGAGCGGCCGGACGTCGTCAGGATCATTGGGGCAGGCGACCAGCGGTTCGGTGACGGCCGCCAAGTCGATCTCCAGGACGGCTTTGTACTCGGCGTGCGGATCGCGTTTGAGCAGGACGGGGTCGGCCAGCCAGGCCTTGCAGGCGGCGATCCGCCGGCGGAGGGTGTCGGCGCTCTGGTAGCCCTCTTCGATCATCTTCTCCATGAGGGCGACGTTGCTCTTGAGGTACTCGGCGACCCGCTCCGCCTTGAGCGAGATGACGCAGGCGGCGGCCGACCGCTCGGCCGAGGCGTCGGTCAGCTCGTAGGCCTGGTCCCCGGTGAGGTCCTCGAGGCCCTCGATCTCGAGGACGCAGCCGTTGAAAATGTTCTTCTTCCCTTTCTTTTGGACGGTCAGGAGCCCCTTCTGGATGGCGAAGTACGGGATGGCGTTGACGGCGTCGCGGAGGGTGATGCCGGCATTCAGCTTCCCGGTGAACCGGACGAGGACGGACTCGGGCATATCGAGGGGCATGAAGCCCAGCGCGCCGGCGAAGGCGACCAGGCCCGACCCGGCCGGGAAAGAGATTCCGATCGGGAAGCGGGTGTGGGAATCGCCGCCCGTGCCGACCGTGTCGGGAAGGACAAGGCGGTTGAGCCAGGAGTGGATGACGCCGTCCCCGGGCCGGAGCGAGACGCCCTTGCGGGCGACCATGAACGGCGGCAGGGTCTTGTGGACCTTGACGTCGGTCGGCTTGGGGTAAGCGGCCGTGTGGCAGAACGACTGCATGAAAAGGTCGGCCTGGAACTCGAGGCAAGCCAGCTCCTTGAGCTCGTCGGCGGTCATGGGCCCCGTCGTGTCCTGGGAGCCGACGGTCGTCATGCGCGGCTCGCAGGCGGTGCCGGGGAGGACGCCGGCGACGCCGCAGGCCCGGCCGACGATCTTCTGGGCTTGCGTGTAGCCCTGGTCCGGCATCGGCCGGGGGTTTTTGACGGTTGTGAAGAAACCGGCCTCGCCGAGGCCGAGGGCCTTGCGGGCCCTGGCCGTGAGCTGCCGGCCGATGATGAGATTGAGCCGGCCGCCGGCCCTAAATTCGTCCTTGAGCGTCGCCGGCTTGACCTCGAGGGGGGAGATCACGGCGCCGGACGCGTCGCGGACGACGCCCGCCCGGAAGTCCAGGGTGATGACGTCCCCCGTCTTCATCTTCGTCACGTCGGCTATGAGAGGCAAGCCGCCGGAATCCTCGGTCGTGTTGAAGAAGATCGGGGCGATCAGGCCGCCGATGACGACGCCGGCCCGCCGCTTGTTGGGGATGAAGGGGATGTCCTCGCCGATGTGCCACATGAGCGAGTTGCAGGCGGATTTGCGGCTCGAGCCCGTGCCGACGACGTCGCCGACGAAGGCCACCCGGTGCCCCTCCCCGCGGAACGTCTTCATGACCTCGTTGCCGCCGGGGAAGCGGGTCTGGCCCATGGATTGGGCGTGGAGGGGGATGTCGGGGCGGGTCGGCGCGTGACCGGCCGGGGAGAAATCGTCCGTGTTGATCTCGCCGTCGACCTTGAAGACCTTGAGGACCAGCGTCTCCGGCAGGGCGGGCCGGGTCAGGAACCACTCCCCCGCCGCCCACGATCCCAGAACGGACTCGGCGAAGGGGTTCGTCGCGGACATCTTGACGATCGTCTCGAAGTGGCCGTAGACGAGGACGATCTTCTTCAGGGCCTCGGCCGCGACGGCGGCGACGGCCCCGTCGGTGAGGCCCTCGACGAGCGGCTCGACATTGTACCCACCGAGCATCGTTCCGAGGAGCCGGACCGCGTCCTCGCGGGTGATCGCCGGCGAAGAGGCCTTGCCCTTGGCCACGGCGGCCAGCCAGTCGGCCTTGACCTTGGCCGCCGGGTCGACGCCCGGCGCGACCCGGTTCTCGAGGAGGCCGCGGAGAAGCGTCCCCGTCTCGCGGTCGGCCGACGCGAGGCCCTGGCAGACCTCCTCGACCTCCGCCGGAGTCAGCGGGAGCGGCGGCAGGCCGGCCTTGGCCCGCTCCCTCTCCTGATCATGGTATGAATCCAACATGGAGCATCTCCTGGTGTGCGATTTGGGCGCCGATCCGGCGCCCCCTAGATATAGGATTTTTGGGGATCTTTGTCAAAGCTCAACGAGACGAAGCTATTGCTTTTCGGACCGAATCCGGTTAGAATTCCGAAGCAGTTTTTTTACCCCGAAAACTTAAGGAGAACACGACATGCGCAAGAAGATCGCTCTCGTCGGCGGCGGGCAGATCGGCCAGATCCTGGCCATGCTCGCGGCCCAAAAGGAGCTGGGGGACATCGTCATCCTGGATATTCCCGAGCTCGAGAACCCGGCCAAGGGCAAGGCCCTTGACCTCATGGAGATGGCCCCCCACGGCAACTATGACGCCAGCATCACCGGCACATCCGACTACAAGGACATCGCCGGCGCCGACGTCGTCATCATCACGGCCGGCAGACCCCGCCAGGCCGGCATGACCCGCGAAGACCTCCTGGCCGTCAATCTCGATATCATCAAGCAGGTCGCGGCGGGAATCAAGGAGAATGCGCCCAAGGCGTTCTGCATCGTCGTCACCAATCCGCTCGACGCCATGGTCTACGCCTTCTCCAAGCTGACCGGCTTCCCCCGCCACCAGGTCGTCGGCATGGCCGGGACGCTGGACACCGCCCGCTGGCGCGCCTTCGTCGCCATGGAGCTCGGCGTGTCGGTCAGCGACGTCGCCGGAACGGTCCTCGGCGGCCACGGCCCGGACATGGTCCCCTTGCCCCGGCTGACCACCGTCGGCGGCGTGCCGCTGACCGATCTCGCCACCAAGGAGCAGATCGAGAAGCTGGCCACCCGGACCCGCGAGGCGGGGACCGAGATCGTCAAGCTCTTCGGCAAGGGCTCCGCGTTCTTCAGCCCGGCCTGGAGCGCCATCGTCATCGCCGAGTCCTACCTCAAGGACAAGCACCGCATCCTCCCCTGCGCGGCCCTCTGCCAGGGCGAGTACGGCGTCCAGGGCCTGTTCATCGGCGTTCCCGTCATGATCTCGGCCAAGGGCATGGAGAAGATCTACGAGATCAAGCTCAACGACGAAGAAAAGGCCATGCTCTCCAAGACCGTCGGCGTCGTCCAGAAGACCGTCGAGGAGACCAAGCTCTAAGACCGGCCCTTCCATCGGATCACCGGCCGGAGGCGGCCTCGCCGTCTCCGGCCTCTTTTTTGCCCTTTATCTTTTCCGGGTCCGGGGCTATAATAGCCGCCAGCCGAAAGACCCCCCAAAGAGCCCTCGAATACCGGAACACCCCAGCAGGAAGACCTCGATATGAACCAAGACAACGGCACGCTTGGAGACAAGCTCAAGCGGACGCTGATCGGCAAGCCGCGCGACATTAAAGACCCCTCGCTCTTTCACAAGATCGCCCTGATCCCCATTCTCGCCTGGATCGGCCTCGGCGCCGACGGCCTGTCCTCCGCCTCCTACGGACCGGAGGAGGCCTTCAAGGTCCTGGGCCAGCACACCTACCTCGCCCTGGCCCTGGCCGTGGCCACGGCCCTGACCGTCTTCATCATCTCCTACGCCTACTCGCGGATCATCGAGTACTTCCCGTCCGGCGGAGGCGGCTACATCGTCGCGACGCATACGCTCGGCGAGAAGGCCGGCGTCCTGTCCGGGAGCGCCCTGCTCGTCGACTATATGCTGACGATCACGGTCTCCATCGTCGCCTGCGGCGACGCGATCTTCAGCTTCTTCCCGGCCTCGGCCCAACCGTTCAAGACCCCGTTCGAGGTCCTGGCCATCGTCTTTCTCGTCGTCATCAACCTCCGCGGCATCAAGGAGTCCGTGACGCTTCTCGCTCCGATCTTCGTCGTCTTCATCCTGACCCACGCCCTCCTCATCGGCTACGGCGTCCTCAAGCACATCCCCGAGATCGGGGCGGTGGCCGCGGACGTCCGGACCGGATTCCAAGGGGGCCTCGCGACGCTCGGCCTGGGCGGCATGGCCCTTCTCTTCCTCCGGGCCTTCTCCATGGGCGGCGGAACGTACACGGGCATCGAGGCCGTTTCGAACGGCCTGCAGATCCTCCGCGAACCCCGGGTCCACAACGGCAAGAAGACCATGGTGTACATGTCCGTCTCCCTCGCCCTGACGGCCGGCGGCATCCTCGTCTGCTATCTCCTCCTCGGCGTCAGCCCGGTCGCGGGAAAGACCCTCAACGCCGTGCTCGCCGGCAAGGTCTTCGGCGGCTGGAGCTTCGGCGGCCTCCTGGCCATCGTCACCATCTTCACGGAGGGGGCCATCCTTCTCGTCGCCGCCCAAGCCGGCTTCGTCGACGGTCCCCGGGTCATGGCCAACATGGCCGTCGACTACTGGTTCCCCCATCGCTTCGCCTCGCTCTCCGACCGCCTGACCATGCAGAACGGCGTCCTGCTCATGGGCGGCGCGGCGATCGCGCTTCTCCTCTACTCGCGCGGCCGCATAACGATGCTCATCGTCATGTACTCGATCAATGTCTTCCTGACCTTCTCTCTGTCGCAGCTGGGCATGTCCCGCTTCTTCATCAAGAACCGGCGGAAGGACCCGCTCTGGAAGAGGCACCTGCCCGTCCATCTCATCGGCCTGGCCGTCTGCCTGGCCATCCTGACCGTGACCGTCCTCGAGAAATTCTCGCACGGCGGCTGGCTGACCATCGTCCTCACCTCCGTCGTCGTCATCCTCTGCTACCTCATCAAGGGCCACTACAATCGTGTCCGCAGGGGCGTCCGGGAGCTCGACGACATGCTCGTGGCCATCCCCCACAAAGGCACATACAACGCCGAGCCGGCCGATCCCAAGGAGATGACGGCCATCCAGCTCGTCAGCGGCTATTCCGGCTTCGGCGTCCATACCTTCCTGTCCATCATCCGCGGCTTCCCCGGCCTCTACAAGAACTTTGTCTTCGTCTCGGTGGCCGAGGTCGATGCCGGGGCCTTCCGGGAGACGGAATCCGTCGGCCGGCTGACCCAGGCGGCCAAGGACTCCCTCAAGAAATACGTCGAGATGGCCCGCAAGCTCGGCTTCCCGGCCGAGTCGCGCCTCGATACCGGCATCGACGTCGTCGAGACGGCTTCGGCCCTGTGCGAGCGCGTCGTCCGCGAGTTCCCCCGATCGACCGTCTTCGCCGGACAAACCGTCTTCCGCCGGCCCGGCCTCGTCAACCGTATCCTCCACAACGAGACGGCCTTCGCCATCCAGCAGGAGCTGCGCTGGAAGGGCATCACGACGGTCATTTTGCCCATCCGGATCAATATCTGAGTGCGATTGACAAATCGCCGGCGTACGGATATTAAAGGGCGGGCGCCAACATGGCCTTCTACGTCACCGGGAAGCCGGACCGGACGGGAAGCCCTCATCGCGCGTAGGGAGTCGTCCATGACAGGAAAACGATTCGCGGCCGCGACCGCCGCGGGCTTCATCATCCTCGCGGCGGGAGCGTCCTGCCGCCCCCCCCGATCGACCTCGTCCGACGCCCGGGTCGAAGAGCGGACCGAGGTCATCCGGACCTACCCCTTCTCCGACCCCGACCC
>MEYC01000041.1 GCA_001775715.1 Candidatus Aminicenantes bacterium RBG_16_66_30
GCCGATGAGCAGGGCGAAGACGAGGATGACGGCCAAAAGATTCTTTCTCATTTAGACCTCCACCTGAATTCCGTATCGAACTTTAGACGCGTTGGGCCCTCATTCCTTCCATCAAGCCGTCCATATTATCACCCGCCGGGCCGCTGGGCAAGGTGAGGGCCCCCCTACGGGCGCCGGCCCGGCTTCGTCCTGGACTCGGGACGGCGTGTTCGGTTATCATAGGTCCAGGCGTCGATGACCGCCGGATACCCCAAGAGAAAGGTTGGTCCCATGACTCTCAAGAGCCCGCTCCTTCTCGCGTTTTGCTGCGGCCTGGCCCTCCTGGCCGCCGGATGCAAAAAGGACGAACCCGCCCCGGAGTTCGCCTGGCAGATCGACCAGTTCGCCGACCTGAGGGTCCTGCGCTACCAGGTCCCCGGATTCGAGGCCCTGACCCCGAAGCAGAAAGAGCTCGTCTACTATCTCAGCGAGGCCGCCCTCTGCGGACGCGACATCATCTTTGACGAGAACTACAAGCACAACATCAAGATCCTGCGCACCCTCGACGCCATCGTCCAGGGCTACAAAGGCGACCGGCACGACCCCCGCTGGGCCGCGTTCATGACCTACGCGAAGAGGGTCTGGTTCTCCAACGGCATCCACCACCACTATTCGAACGACAAGTTCGCCCCCGGCTTCGACGCCGACTATTTCGCCGCCCTGGTCAAAGGCTCGGAGGGCGTGACGTTCCCGCTCGCCGAGGGCCAGGCGGCCGACGACCTCGTCGCCTTCCTGAAGCCCCTCCTCTTCGACCCGGCCGTGGCCGCGAAGAAGTTCACCCAGGACTCGACCCAGGATCTCGTCGTCAACTCGGCCGTCAATTTCTACGAGGGCGTCACCCAGGCCGAGGTCGAGGCCTATTACAAGAGCGTCGTCGACGAGAAGGACGAGACGCCGATCTCCTACGGCCTGAACACCCGGGTCGTCAAGAAGGACGGCCGGATCGTCGAGGAAGTGGCCAAGATCGACGGCCTGTACGGTCCCGCCATAGCCAAGATCGTGTCCTGGCTCGAGAAGGCGGCCGGGGTCGCCGAGAACGACCATCAGGGGAAGGTCATCGAGGCCCTCATCGCTTACTATCAGACGGGCGATCTCGAGAAGTTCGACGCATACAATGTCCTGTGGGTGCAGGACACCGCGTCGCTCATCGATTTCGTCAACGGTTTCATCGAGGTCTACAACGACCCGATGGGCATGAAGGCCAGCTGGGAGTCGGTCGTCAACTACAAGGACCTGGCCGCGACGAAGCGCGCCGATGCGATCTCGGGGAGCGCCCAGTGGTTCGAGGACAACTCGCCGGTCGACCCCCGCTTCAAGAAGAAAGAGGTCAAGGGCGTCTCGGCCAAGGTCATCACCGCGGCCATGCTCGGCGGCGACTGCTATCCCTCGACGCCTATCGGCATCAACCTGCCGAACGCCAACTGGATCCGCAAGAACCACGGCTCCAAGTCCGTGACCATCGAGAACATCACCTACGCCTACGACCAGTCCTCGCTCAAGTCGCCCTTCGGGCAGGAGTTCACCTTCAGCGCAGAGCTCCTCGAGCGGGCCAAGACGTACGGGCCGCACGCCGGCAACATCCACACGGACCTCCACGAGGTCCTCGGCCACGGCTCGGGCCAGCTCCTGCCCGGCGTCGCGGACGAGGCGCTCAAGAACTACAGCTCTCCGATCGAGGAATCCCGGGCCGACCTCTTCGCCCTCTACTACATCATGGACGACAAGATGCTCGAGCTCGGCCTGCTGCCCCACGCCGACGCGGCCAAGGCCGAGTACGACCTCCAGATCCGCAACGGCCTGATGACCCAGCTGACCCGGATCCAGCCGGGGAAGACCGTCGAACAGGCCCACATGCGCGGCCGGGCCATGGTCTCCCACTGGGTCTACGAGAAGGGCAAGCCCGAGAACGTCATCTCGCGGGTGACCAAGGACGGCAAGACCTACTTCGTCGTCAACGACTATCCGAAGCTCCGCCGCCTCTACGGCCAGCTCCTGGCCGAGGTCCAGCGGATCACGAGCGAGGGCGATTACGAGGCGGCCAAGGCCCTCATCGAGACCTACGGCGTCCAGGTCGATCAGGAGCTCCATAAGGAGGTCCTCGAGCGCTACGCCAAGCTGAACCTGGCCCCTTACGCCGGCTTCGTCAATCCGGTCCTGACCCCGGTCGTCGCCGACGGCCGGATCGTCGACGTCAAGATCGATCTCACCGAGGGCTATGTCGAGCAGATGCTGAGGTACGGCCGGGACTACGCGTTCCTGAAATAGCCCGGGCGGCGCCTGTTGACGGCCCCGCGCGCCGGGCGTATCATGCCCCTAGGGAGCGGGAGCGCCGGGAGGACGACGAGGAGGGAGCATGGCCGAAGAGGAGATCGGGCACGTCATCCACTTCTTCCCGAAGATCAGCGTCGCCGTGATCGAGATCACGGCCGGCAGCCTGAAGGTCGGCGAGACGATCCGGATCAAGGGCCATACGAGTGATTTCACGCAGACCGTGGAGTCGCTCCAGCAGGAACACCTGCAGGTCCCCGAGATCGCCAAGGGCGCCTCGGCCGGGATGAAGGTCAAGGAGCACGTCCGGGAAGGGGACAAGGTCTTCAAGGTCACAGAAGGCGCCTGATCACGGGTGGTGCGGGCGCACGGGCCGCTCCCGCGGCCCGGAGGAAAAGGGAAGAAAACCGCCCTCCTGCCGTCCAAATGCTATAATGGATTTCTATATCTAGCTTTGTGTGAGGTTCGCCGTGGCTCATATCGACCTGAAAAAGCTCTCGGGCAGGCTCTGGGCCAAGAAGGCCCGGCCCTTCACCATCGTGGCCGCCCTCTTCCTCATCTTCCTCGTCTGGCAGATCGTTTCCCGGCTTCCGGGCGGCGGACCGCAAGGCGGCCCGCGCGGAGCCGCGGTCGCGGTCGATATCGCGGCCGTCGAACACGGCGAGATCCGGGACATCGGCACCTTCTCGGGGACCCTGATCCCGAAATCCTATTTCACGGTCGTTCCGAAGATCTCCGGCCGGCTCAAGGCGCTCTACGTGGATATCGGGGACGAGCTCACCCGCGGCCAGCTCGTGGCCCTTCTCGAGGATGAGGAATACCAGCAGCAGGTCATCCAGGCCGAGGCCGACCTGGGTGTCGCCAAGGCCAATCTGGACGAGGCCGCATCCTCCCAGGAGCTGGCCCAGAAGGAGCTCGAAAGGGCCCGGACCCTTCACGAAAAAGGCATCCTGTCGGTTGCCGAGCTCGAGGCCGCGGTGTCCTCGTTCGGGACCCGGAACGCGCGCCATAAGGTCACCCAGGCCCAGATAGCCAACCAGCAGGCGGCCCTGGAAACGGCCAGGGTCCGGCTGTCCTACACGCGGATCCGCGCCGCCTGGGAAACGGAGGGGGGGGCCCGTTTTGTCGGGGAGCGCTTCGTCAACGCCGGCGCGATGCTCTCGTCGAACACGCCCATCCTGTCGGTCATCGAGCTCAAGCCGATCACGGCCGTCATCCACGTCACCGAGAAGGACTATTTCCGGATGAAGAACGAACAGCCGGTCGCCCTGACCAGCGGGGCCTTCCCGGGGAGGGAATTCATGGGCCGGGTGGCCCGGATCGCGCCCCTCCTCAAGGAAACCTCACGGGAGGCCCGGGTCGAGGTCGAGATCGACAACCTCGACGGCGCCCTCAAGCCGGGCATGTTCGTCAACGCCCGGATCGAATTCGTGAACAAGTCCGACGCGACAGTCGTCCCTACCAGTGCCCTCGTGAACCGTGGCGCCCTGCAGGGGCTGTTCCTGGCCGACATCGAGAACAAGAAGGCCGTGTTCCAGGCCGCGACGGTCGGCATCGTCGAAGGCGACCGGGCCGAGATCGTCGAGCCGGCCCAGCTCGCGGGTTACGTCATCACCCTCGGGCACCATCTCCTCGAGAACGGGACGCCGATCATCCTGCCCGCCGATGCCCCCGGCGCAGCAGCCCCGGCGTCGAAGAAAGCCCCTGGAGACAAGCGATGAAGCTCTCGGAATTCTCCATCCGCCGGCCCATCTTCACGTGGATGGTGACGCTCGTCGTCATCATCATCGGCCTGGTCTCGCTGACCCGTCTGCCCGTCGACCTCATGCCCGAGATCATCTATCCCACCCTCAACGTCAACGCATCCTACCCCAATACCGGGCCCGAGGAGATCGAGGAGCTCATCACCCGGCCCATCGAGGAGGCCCTGAGCGCCGTGCCCGGGGTCGAGGAGGTCTTCTCGTCCTCCTCGGAGGGGTCGAGCTCCGTCCGGATCATGTTCTCCTGGGGGACCGACCTCGACGCCGCGTCCGACGACGTCCGCGAGCGCATCGACCGGATCGCGGGCCGCCTGCCCGAGGAAGTGGACAGGCCGACCCTGCGCAAGTTCGACCCGGCCCAGCAGCCCATCCTGCAGTTCGGGGCCCTCAGCAACCTGGATCCCGTCCAGGGGCGCCGCATCATCGACGAGCAGATCGCCTACCGGCTCGAGCGCGTGGCCGGCGTCGCCTCCGTAGACGTCTTCGGCGGCCGGCAACGGGAGATCCAGGTCAACCTGGACCCCCTGAAGCTCAAGGCCCTGGGCCTGCCCCTCGACGTCATCACCAGCAAGATCCGCCAGGAGAACGTCGACAGGCCGGCCGGGGTCGTCGAGCGAGGCAACTACGAGATCCTCGTCCGCATCCCCGGCGTCTTCACCAACCTGGACCAGCTCCGGGACACCGTTGTCGCCGTCCGGGACGGCGTGCCTATCCAGCTCAAGGAGATCGCCAGCATCGACGACACCTTCCAGCGCATCACCCGCGTCGTCCGCATCAACGATAAGGAGGGGACGCGGCTGGCCGTCTACAAGCAGTCGGGCGAGAACACGGTCAAGGTCGCCGAGGCCGTGTTGAAGGAGATCGCCGAGATCCAGCGGGACATCCCCCAGATCGAGCTAGTGCCGACCTCGAACAGCGCAGAGTACATCCGGCGCGCCATCAACAACGTCGGATCGTCCGCCATCTGGGGCAGCGTCCTGGCCATCCTGGCCCTGCTCGTCTTCCTGGTCAGCGTCCGCAGCACCCTGGTCGTCGCCGTCTCCATCCCCATCTCGCTCATCGGGACCATCGCCCTGATCTACTTCGGCGGCTTCACGCTGAACACGATGACCCTGGGCGCCCTGGCCCTCGGCATCGGCCAGCTCATCGACAGCTCCATCGTCGTCCTCGAGAACATCTACCGCATGGAGGAGGGCGGCGTCCCGCCGCTCAAGGCGTCGATCGACGGAGTGAACGAGGTGGCCGCGCCCATCGCGGTCGGGGCCATCACGACCTGCGTCGTCTTCCTGCCGATGATCTTCATGCGGGGCATGTCAGGGGTCATGTTCAAGCAGCTGGCCTACGTCGTCAGCTTCGCCAACCTGATGGGGCTGTTCGTCGCCCTGACCATGGTCCCGATGCTCTCGAGCCGGCTCATCCGCGTCGTCAAGCCGGTCGGACCCGAAGCGAAGAAGCCGGCCGAGCGGCTGGTCCGGTTCTTTCTGGGGGGATTCCGTAGGCTGGAGGACTGGTACAAACGGCTGCTCCACCGGGCCCTGGACCACCGCGTCTTCGTGCTGACCAGCGTCGCGGCGCTGCTCGTCGGCAGCCTGTTCCTCCTCCGCCTCGTCGGGACCGAGTTCATGCCCGCGACCGACGAGAATGAGGTCCGGGTCACGGTCGAGATGGAGGTCGGAACGCGCCTCGAGGTGATGAACAAGACCTTCGCCATCGTCACGGAGATCGTCAAGGCGGCCGTCCCCGAGATCGTCAGCCACGAGGAGAGCTTCGGCGGCGGCGGCTGGCGCAGCGGCGCGAATTCGGGCAACATGACCCTCAAGCTCGTGTCGAAAACGCAGCGGTCGAGGTCGAGCGAGGAGATCGCCATCGACCTTCGCCGGAAGCTGGCCAACATCCCCGGCACGGTCGTCCGGACACGGGCGAGCGGCGGGCAGATGATGTTCGGCATGCGCGGCGGCGGCGGCCAGGAGCGGCTCCAGGTCGAGATCCGCGGCTACGACCTGACCGTGTCCGAGGCCCTGGCCGGGAAGGTCCAGGAGGTCGTCAAGACCGTCAAGGGCGTCACCGATACCCGGATCAGCCGCGAGGTCGGCAACCCCGAGGAGCTCTTTATCATCGACCGGCAGGCCGCGGCCGATATGAAGCTCTCGGTCAACAACATCGGCCAATCCATCCAGACCGTCCTGTCGGGGACGCAGGCCGGCTACTTCCGGGAGGCCGGGCGGGAATTCCGCATCCTCGTCAAGGTCAAGGATTCGGAGTTCCTGGATTTCCAGGACATCCTCGACCTGACCGTGTCCAACTCGGAGGGGGAGCAGATCAGCCTGCGCAACGTCATCAACACCCGGCCCCGGCGGGGCCCGATCCGCATCGAGCGGCGGGACCGCGAGCGAGTCGTCACCGTATCCGGCGAGATCGCCGGCCGGGACCTGGGTTCGGTCATGGCCGATGCCCGGGACGCCCTGCGCTCGGTCCCGGTCCCCCGAAACTTCGGCATCGGGTTCACCGGCGACTACGAAGAGCAGCGGAAGGCGAACAAAGAGCTGTTCCAGAGCATCATCCTGGCCCTGATCCTTGTCTATATGATCATGGCCATGCTCTACGAATCCCTGCGCGACCCGTTCATCGTCATGTTCTCCGTTCCCCTCGCGGCCATCGGGGTCATCCTGATGCTCTTCATCACCAAGACAAGCTTCAACATGCAGTCGTACATCGGCTGCATCATGCTCGGCGGCATCGTCGTCAACAACGCCATCATCATCGTCGACTACACCAACCTGCTGCGGCAGCGCGACAAGATGCCCATCCGTGAGGCCATCGAGGAGGCCGGGCGGCGCCGGCTGCGGCCGATCCTGATGACCGCCTTCACGGCCATCATGGCCACATTGCCCATGGCCTTGGGGCTCGGCGAGGGCGGCGAGGCCCAGGCGCCCCTGGCCCGGACGGTCATCGGCGGGCTGCTGAGCTCGACGCTCATCACCCTCGTCGTCGTCCCGGTCGTCTACAACATCTTCGAGGACTTCCGGAGGAAGAAAGAGCACGGCGAGATGGCCGACGGAGGGACGCCCGCGGCGCACGCGTGACGGCCGTTCGTCCCGGGGGATAACAAGCGGCCTGGCCTAGAAAAGGGGACATGTACCGCTTCGGTACGTGTCCCCGTTCTTTTTCCGGATTGACGTTCCTGACCTGACGAGTCTATCATGCCCTACGGTTCTACGATCATGATCGATCTAACCGAATACGGCTGGAATGCGGCGCTCGCCGAGGCGTTCGAACCGTCCGCTAATGAGGGCTTGATCCCCAGCCGCGTCGTCAAACAGTCCCGCGACCGCTCGACGGTCGTGACAGCCGCCGGCGAGGTCGCGGCGGAGGTATCCGGGCGGTTCCGGCATCGCGCCCAGGGCCCCGCGGGTTTTCCGGCCGTCGGCGATTGGGCGGCCGTACGGCCCGTCGAGCGCGGGTCTTGCCTCATCGAAGCGCTCCTGCCGCGCCGGAGCTGTTTCACCCGGAAGGCGGCGGGGGAGGCCGTGGAAGCCCAAGTCGTCGCGTCCAACGTCGATTCCGTTTTTCTCGTCAGCGGCCTGGACGGCGACTTCAACCTCCGGCGGATCGAGCGGTACCTCACGATCGCCTGGTCGAGCGGGGCGGAGCCGGTCATCGTTCTCAACAAGGCCGATCTCCGGCCGGACCTCGCGGACGTCGTCGCCGAGACCGCCCTTGTCGCGCCGGGAGCGCCGATCGTGACGGTCCGGGCCCTGGCCGAAGGGGGCCTCGACGGCCTCGTCCCTTATCTCATCGCGGGAAGGACGGTCGCGTTCCTCGGCTCCTCGGGGGTGGGGAAATCGACCATGATCAACCGTCTGCTCGGAGAGGACCGCTTTGCGACGGCTTCGATGAGCGACGCCGCGGCGGGGCGGGGCCGGCATACCACGACGGCCCGCGAGCTCGTCCGGCTTCCCGGCGGGGCCCTGCTGATCGATACGCCGGGCATGCGCGAGCTGGGGCTGTGGGCGGATGACGAGGGGCTGGACAGGACCTTCGACGAGATCGACGGCCTCGCGGCCCGGTGCCGCTTCCCGGATTGCGGCCACGAGCACGAGCCGGGGTGCGCGGTGAGAGAGGCCGTCGAGGCCGGCACCCTCGATCGCCGGCGATGGGAGAGCTTTCTGAAGCTTCGCCGCGAGCTGCGCTTCCTGGAGCTCAAGAAGGACGAGAAGACCCGCCGGCAGCGGGAGAAGGCGGTCGGACGGGAGTTCCATGCCCGGCTCAAGGAAGTCAAGAAACACAAACTGCGGTACCGCTAGCCCTTGGGGACATGTACCCTTGGTACGTGTCCCCGGTTTTGTCCCCCGGATTGACGGTCCGGCCTCAAAGCGGCTATGATGCGGCCGTTCGTTCGTCCCGACCGTCCAGGGAGGAGGGTTTCGCATGAAACGCCGATTGGAACCGCCGGTCACGATACTGATCTGGATTCTCGCCGTATCTGTCGTCTCCGCACAGTCCGGGGGCGGTCCGGTCCCTCAGAGCGGCGGGGCTCCGTCCCTCGTGCTGGCGGCCAACGCCCCGGAGCTCGCCCTGACCAAGGGATTGGCCGTCGGGCTCATCGGACAGTACGGCCGGTTCGCGGTGGCGTCGGACCTCCTGGCTTGGCAGATGGCGACGGGAGCGATGGCCGAGCCGAAGGCGGGCGTCGTCGTCGGCAAGGGCGCCAAGGGCGAAGATCTCGTTTGGGCCGCCGTCGAAGCCGGGAAGGAAGGCTGGATCGAGAATCGCGCGCTCGCGGGGGGATATCTTTACGTCGTCGTCGAGTCGGAGACGCCGAGGACGATGATCCTCGACGCGGCCGGGTTCTACGTCGCCTGGATCAACGGGGAGCCTCGGGGCGGGGAAAAGTACGGGGCGGACCTTCTCCGCCACCCGGTGCGCCTGGTCAAGGGCCGCAACGGATTCCTCTTCCGCGGCGAGCGTGGCCGGATCAGGGCCAGACTCTATGAGCCCCCGGCCGACGCGTTCTTCACCGACAAGGACATGACCCTGCCGGACCTCGTCATAGGGGCGAAGGGACCTGTCTGGGCGGGGCTGAGATTGGTCAACGCGACGGGGGAGAGGCTCACGGGGATCGAGATCCTCCAGAAGGTCAATGGGCGGGAGGTCCGGACGGTCCCGGACACGACCGTCGCTCCGCTCGTCACCCAGAAGCTGGCCGTGTCGCTGGCCGTCGACGCGCCGTCCGCCGAAGGGGCCGTCAAGGTCGAGATCAGGGCGCGGGCCCGGGCGGGGCGTCGGACGGTCGAGACGCCGCCGTTCGCGGTCGAGCTCAAAGCCGTGGCGGCCTCGGCCCACCAGGCGCGGACCTTCGTCAGCGCCATCGACGGGAGCGTTCAATACTTCGGAGTGGCGCCGATGATCCGGGGCGAGGGAGAGACTCGCGCCGGGAAGCCGGCCCTCGTCCTCACCCTTCACGGGGCCGGGGTCGAGGCCATCGGCCAGGCCCGCGCGTACAAGCCCAAGGACTGGGCCTTTGTCGCCGCGGCCACGAACAGGCGCCCTTACGGATTCGACTGGGAGGACTGGGGCCGGCTCGACGCCCTGGAGGTCCTGGCCGAAGCGTCCCGGCTTTTCGGGACCGATCCGGCCCGCACGTATCTCACCGGCCACTCCATGGGCGGCCACGGGACCTGGCAGGTCGGCGTGACCGTTCCCGGGCCTTGGGCGGCCATCGCCCCGAGCGCCGGCTGGCACAGCTTCACCTCGTACGGCGGCGGCGCGGGCTACAAGGACCCTTCGCCCGTCGAGAAGATGCTCCTCCGGGCGAACAACCCGGGCGATACGACGGCCCTGGCCAGGAATCTCCTGAGTTACGGCGTCTATATCCTTCACGGCGACCAGGACGATAACGTTCCCGTGGCCCAGGCGAGATACATGCGCGAGCTTCTCGGGAAGTTCCACCCCGACTTCGGCTACTATGAGCGCCCCGGGGCCGGGCACTGGTGGGGGAACGAGTGCGTCGACTGGCCGCCGCTCTTCCAATTCCTGAAAGACCGCGTCCGGCCCGCGGACGGGGACGTCCGCCGGATCGAGTTCGTGACCGCCAACCCGGGCATCTCGGCGGGCTCGCGCTGGATCGGGATCCTGGCCCAGCAGCGGCCTCTCGAATTCAGCAAGGTCGTGATCGAACGGGACGAGGCGGGGAAGGTCTTCAAGGGGACGACGGAGAACGTCGAACGTCTGGCGATCGACGTTCCCGGGGCCGCGGCGGGCGGGGGAGAGGCGGCCGATAAGATCACGCTTGAGCTCGATGGCTCCAAGGTCGAGGCCCCGCCCGCACCCGGAGCTGGCAGCATTTATCTGGAGCGGCGAAAAGAGGGGTGGCTTCAGACGGGAGCCCCCTCGCTCGGCCTCAAGGGTCCCCACCGCGGAGGCGGATTCAAGGATGCCTTCCGCCACGGCTTCATCCTCGTCTACGGCACGCGCGGCGACGCCGCCGAAGACGCCCGCGCCTTCGGCAAGGCGAGATTCGACGCCGAGACGTTCTGGGTCCGCGGCAACGCGGGCATCGAGATCCTTCCCGACACGGCCTTCGATCCGGCCAAGCATAAGGATAGGAGCGTCATCCTCTACGGTAACGCGGATACGAACGCCGCCTGGGCGAAGCTTCTCGCGGCATCGCCAGTCGAAGTCCGGAACGGGTGGGCCCGGGCAGGGGAGAAGCGGTATACGGGCTCAGACTTCGCGGCCTATTTCGTCAGGCCGCGCCCGGGAAGCGACGTCGCTTCGGTCGGCGCCGTCGCCTGGACGGGGAAGGCGGGCTGGCTCGCCGCATCGCCCGGGCAGTACTTCATCAGCGGCGCGGGGTTCCCGGATCTCCTGCTGTTCTCGGCCGAGATCCTCCGGACGGGGGCAGACGGCGTCCGGGCTATCGGCTGGTTCGGCAACGACTGGTCGCTCGAGCGCGGCGACATCGTCTGGAACGACCGCAAGCCTCGGGACCCCGAAGTCCCGGCCCTGAGGTCGGAGGCCGGCCCGGGGGCCGAGCCACAACAGCCCGATCCGAAGCCCGCCGCGTTCGACCCGGCCAGGACGATCCCCGCCGAAGCGCTCAAGGAGGACCTCGAGGTCCTCTGGGACATGCTGGAAGAGGGGCACGGCGGATTCGATCGCTACACGCCCGCGGACGCGCTCAGGAAGAGCTTCGATGCGGCCGCGGCCGGATTGACCGGGCCCCTGTCGGAATTCGATTTCTACATCAAACTGCTTCCGCTCGTCGCCGAGATCAAGGATGGGCACACGCAGCTGGCGCTTTCCGGCGCGGCCTTTGCCTATCTCGACGCCCAGCCCGTATTCTTGCCCTTCGGGCTCCGTTTTCTCGCGGACAAGGCCTACATCTTCAGGAACTTGAGCTCGGCCGCGAGCGTCGTTGAGGGCGCGGAGCTGCTGTCCATCGACGGGATGCCCGTCGCGGACGTCGTCATGGCTCTCGCGGCGCTCCTCCCCAGCGACGCGGGGATCCGGACCGCCCGGCTCCGGCGGCTCGAATCCCCGGCCGCCTTCGGCCGGCTTCTCGCCCTGCGGTTCGGCCCCAAGCGATCTCACACGATCCGCTTCCGGCCGCTTGCGAGCGGAAAAGCCGGAGAGATCACGGCCCCGGGGATCACAGCGGCCGACGTCAACCGGCTCCTGCGGGAGAGATCCCCCGCGACGGCAGGGCGCCGCCCGACCTACGAGCTCGCCTTCCGCGGGCAGACGGCCGTTCTGACGATCCGGCAGTTCGGCGACGATCCGGATAAGACGAGGCCCCGGTATCCGGATTTCCTGAAGGAGACGTTCCGCTCTCTCGAAGAGAAGAGAACCCCGGCCCTCGTCATCGACCTCCGGGCGAACGGGGGCGGGCGGGACGAATACGGCAAGCTCCTCTTCGCCCATATCATGGACCGGCCCTTCCTCTATTATTGGGCCCTCGAAACGAAGAAGAACGACTACGATCTGTTCAAGCACACCAACGAATCGGGGGCCGGCCGGGAGGAGCTGGCCAAGTCCGTCCGGAAGAACGACCGAGGTACGTTCGACGTCGTCGGCCATCCCAACTCCGGGCTCCAGCAGCCCCAAGAGCCGCGGTTCGCGGGACGCGTAGCCATCCTCATCGACGGCGGGAGCTTCTCGGCGACCGGGGAGACCACGTCCGCTTTTCACTACTACAAGAAGGCCGTCTTCTTCGGGGAGGAGTGCGGCTCGGGCTATTACGGCAACACGTCGGGGTTCATGGTCACCGCCACGCTCCCCAACAGCCGCCTCCAGATCCGCATCCCGCTCGTCCTCTACGTCATGGCCGTGGACGGCTATCCCAAGGACCGCGGCGTCGTCCCCGATTTCCCCGTGACGCCGACGGTCGGGGACCTGCTGGCGGGGCGGGACGTGGTGATGGAACGGGCCCTGGCATATCTGGAGAAACGATAGGGGAGAGTGCCCAGGGTGGGATTCGAACCCACAAGGCCTTACGGCCGCGACATTTTAAGTGTCGTGCGTATACCTATTCCGCCACCCGGGCCCGGTGTTGCGGCAAGTTGCCGGCCTGATTATACCCTAAGACCCCTTACCGAAGAAGCTCGAGAGCGCCCGGATGATGATGTAGACGTAGAATATGAAACCGGCGCCCAGGATGGCGATCGAGAGCCGGCTGCCGTCAATACCAATATCGCTTGAAGGACCGGGAGGCATGCTGTGATAATAGGGGACGGCCGGGCGGACGCGGCACGGCGTTTTGAGACGCGGGGCGAGTCCGAGCCGTCGAGGAGGGCGAGCCATGAAGAGCTTCCGAAAGACCTCGTTCTTGGCTACTGCCGTGGGCATTCTTACGGGGGGCGCGGTGATCGCGGCCGCAGCGCTGGCCGCTTCAGGATCGGGACGGGAGAGCCCGGTCCATGCCGACGCCGACGGACTGGCCCTGACCCCGCCCATGGGCTGGTACCCCTGGAACATCT
>MEYC01000042.1:0-5481 GCA_001775715.1 Candidatus Aminicenantes bacterium RBG_16_66_30
TCGGCTCGGCCAGGGCCTCCTCGAAGGGCACGGGGACGATGCGGTTCCCCCGGAGGCCGACCATGTAGCCGAACTTCTCCTCCTTGACCAGCTCGATCGCGGCGACGCCGAATCGGGTGGCCAGGACGCGGTCGAAGGCCGTCGGAGAGCCGCCTCTCTGGATGTGCCCGAGGACCGTGACACGCGTGTCGATGGCCGTGCGCATCTCGATCTCGCGGGCGATGAGGTTGCCGACGCCGCCCAGCCGGACGTGGCCGAAGGCGTCCTTCTCGCCCGTTTGGGTGACCAGGCTGGCGTCCTTGGGCACGGCCCCCTCGGCGACGACGACGATGCTGAACATCTTGCCGCGCTCGCGGCGGCTCTGGATCTGGGCGCAGATCTCGTTGAGGTCGAAGGGGAACTCGGGGATGAGGATGATGTCGGCGCCCCCGGCGAGGCCGCCCTCGACGGCGATCCAGCCGGCGTGGCGGCCCATGACCTCGACGACCATGACCCGGTGATGGGCCTCGGCCGTCGTGTGCAGGCGGTCGAGGGCCTCGGCGACGATCGATATGGCCGTGTCGAAGCCGAACGTGTAGTCGGTCCCCGAGAGGTCGTTGTCGATCGTTTTCGGGACGCCGACGCAGCGCAGGCCCTTCTCGTGGAGCTTCTTGGCGACGCCGAGCGTGTCCTCGCCGCCGACGGCGATGACCGCGTCGAGCTCGAACTTCTCGACCTGGGCGAAGATCTTGCCTACGCCGTCCTCGACCTTGAAGGGGTTGGTCCGCGTTGTGCCCAGGATCGTCCCGCCCCGCGGCAGGATGCCCGATATCGCGCTGAGGTCGAGCGGCAGGATCCGGCCCTCGATGAGCCCCAGCCAGCCGTTCTTGATGCCCAGGATGTCGTAGTTGTAATGGACGATGCCCTTCCGGGTCACGGCCCGGATGACGGCGTTCAGCCCGGGGCAATCGCCCCCGCCCGTGAGGATCCCGACTCGCATGACGACCTCCGCGACAACGCTCTCCCAGCCCCGATTCTGCCGATTATACCCGGGAGGCGAGGGCAATTCAAGGGCGCCGCCCGCTATTGACCCCGGAGGGGCTTTTCATTAAGGTAGGGGCCATCGATCCCAACGCGCCGGAGGAGGACCCGATGTCGGCCACGATCATCAGCGGCAAGGATGTATCCGCGGAGATCCGCGAAGAGCTCAAGGGCCGGGCGGCCCGCCTCAAGGAGAAGGGGGTCGTTCCGGGACTGGCCGTCGTCCTGGTGGGCGAGGACCCGGCCTCCGTGTCCTATGTGACGGCCAAGGCCAAGGCGGCCGAGGAGATCGGCATCTTCGAGACGACGATCCGGATGCCGGCGGACTCCACCGAAGAGGCGGTCCTCCGCCAGGTCGACGACCTCAACCGCGACGGCCGCTATAACGGATTCCTCGTCCAGCTGCCCCTGCCGAAATACGTCAGCAGCGAAAAGGTCATCAATCTCATCTCCCCGGACAAGGACGTCGACGGGTTCCACCCCGTCAACGTCGGCAAGATGCTCCGGGGCGAGCCCTGCCCGCTGCCTTGCACGCCGTACGGCGTCGTCCAGCTCCTTGTCCGCGGCGGCTACGGCCCGGACGGCAAACACGTCGTCATTTGCGGCCGGAGCAACATCGTCGGCAAGCCGCTGGCCGCCATGCTCATCCAGAAGAAGAAGGGCGCGAACGCCACGGTGACCGTCTGCCACACGGCGACGCCGGACCTCCGCCGGTTCACGCTCCAGGCGGACATCCTCGTCGCGGCCATGGGCGTCCCGCGGGCGATCAAGGCCGAGATGGTCCCCGACGGCTGCGTCGTCATCGACGTCGGCGTCAACCGGGTCCCGGACCCGACCTGTCCCAAGGGGTTCCGGCTCGTCGGCGACTGCGATTTCGAACCCATCAAGGAGAAGGCCGCGGCCATCACGCCCGTGCCCGGCGGCGTCGGACCGATGACGGTGACGATGCTGATGATGAACACCATCGAGGCCGCCGAACGGAAGGCCGGCCTCGCGCCCTGAAGACGCGCCGCGGGACCCGTTCCGGCCGGCGTTATTCCAGGGGCTTGGAAAGATCTGAGGGGAGGGGTCGGCCTCAGCGGGCTTTGGACCGGCTCTTCTTGTCCTTCTTTTCGGCCATGGCGACGACATCCCTGAGGGTGAGGTGATCGAAGTAATCCTTCAGGAGATCGTTCGCGCCCTTCCAGATGTCGTAGGTCGGGCACGTCTCGGTGAACGCGCAATAGGTCCCGTCCTCGAGGCACTCGACGAGGCAGCAGCTGCCCTCGAGGGCATGGAGGATCTCGCTGAGCTTGATCTCCTCGGGCTTGCGGGCCAAGGTGTAGCCGCCGCCGGCGCCGCGGATGCTCTTGACCAGGCGGTTGATCTTGAGGGGGATGATGATCTGCTCGAGGTAGCGGATCGATATCCGCTCGTCCTCGGAGATGTGCTTGAGGATGACGGCTTCGTTCCCGTTCCCGTAGTGGCGGGCGAGGTTGATCATCAGGCGCGTCCCGTAGCGGCCCTTGGTCGAAAGCCTTATCATGAGCGACTCCTTATGGACTCATTCTATAGGACTTCGGGGCCAATATCAACCTTAGTTTATAGGAATTATCAGGATAGTCAATAACCGCCGCGGGTCGGCTTGACACCTTCCAAGCCGTGTGAGTATCCTACATCTTCGAAATCCCGCGGCAAAAGGAACGCCCATGTCCCGTCAGATCCTTCTCGGGGACGAAGCCGTGGCCCTGGGGGCCGTCCACGCCGGCCTCTCGGCGGCCTACTCGTATCCCGGCACGCCCGCGTCCGAGATCCTGGAATACCTCGTCCGGCTGGCCGCGGAGACCCAGGCCTTCACGGCGGTCTGGTCGGTCAACGAGAAGGTCGCCTACGAGGAGGCCCTTGGGGCGTCCTTCGCCGGGAAAAGGGCCCTCGTCTCGTTCAAGCACGTCGGGCTCAACGTGGCCGCCGATCCGTTCATGAATTCGGCCATCACCGGAGCCAACGGCGGCTTCCTCGTCGTCAGCGCCGACGATCCGGGCATGCACAGCTCCCAGAACGAGCAGGACAGCCGCTACTACGTCCAGTTCGCCCAGATCTTCGGCTACGAGCCCTCCGACCACCAGGAAGCCTACGACATGGCCCGGGAGGCCTTCGACGTCTCCGAGCGCTTCGGGCTGCCCGTGCTGATGCGCCTGGTCACGCGCCTTTCCCACAGCCGCTCGCCCGTGGCCACGCGGGAGCCCCGGCCCCAGAACGAGCTCAATAAGGGCCTGGCCAAGGACTGGATCCTCCTGCCCGTCAACGCGCGGCGCCGCTTCGGCCAGCTCCTCGACCGCCAGGCCGAGATGGTCCGTTTCGGAGAGGCGTCCCGCTTCAACGTCCTCCGGCTCGCCGAGGGCGACCGGAAGCTCGGCGTCATCGCCTCCGGCGTCGCCTACAACTACTTCCGCGAGGCCCTGGCCGGGGAGCCGGGACTTCCGTCCTTCCTCAAGGTCTCCACCTATCCGCTGCCCGAGGGCCTCATCCGCGAGCTCGTTGGGCACGTCGAGACCGTCCTCGTGCTCGAGGACGGCTATCCGTTCATCGAGAGACAGATTCAGGGGCTCTTCGGCATCCCCGGGAAAACCGTCCTGGGCAAGCTCTCCGGCGCCCTGCCGGCCTCCGGCGAGCTCTCGCCCGATATCGTCCGGCGGGCGCTCGGCCGCCCCCCGCTCCCGGCCCTCGCGCCGAGCGGCCTGCCGCTCGCCGGGAGGCCGCCCCAGCTCTGCGTCGGCTGTTCCCACGCCGATACGTTCAAAGCCCTCAACAAGGCCCTCGAGGGCGCCTCGGGGTCGAACGTCTTCAGCGACATCGGCTGCTATACCTTGGGCGCCCTGCCGCCCTACAACGCCATCCACAGCTGCGTCTGCATGGGCGCGAGCATCGGCATGGCCCGGGGCGCCTCCGATGTCGGGCTCCATCCGGCCGTCTCCGTCATCGGCGACTCGACCTTCGCCCATTCGGGCATCACCCCGCTTCTCGGAGCGGCCCAGGCCGATACGGATATGACCGTCATCATCCTCGACAACGCGACGACGGCCATGACCGGCGGCCAGCCGACCTACGGATCGGGCGAGCGGCTGCTCCGGCTCGTCGAAGGCCTCGGCGTCCCTAAAGAGCACCTCCGGACGATCGAGCCCCTGCCCAAGAACCACGACAAGAACGTCCAGATCATCAAGGACGAGATCGGTCACCGGGGGCTGTCGGTCATCGTCGCGGTCCGGGAGTGCGTCCAGGAACAGCGGAAGAAGAGGAGCTAGGCCATGAAGCAGGACATCATCCTCGCGGGCGTCGGGGGGCAGGGCATCCTGTCCATCGCCTACGTCATCGACAACGCCGCCCTGGCCGACGGCCTCTTCTTCAAGCAGGCGGAGGTCCACGGCATGGCCCAGCGCGGCGGGGCCGTCCAGTCGCATATGAGGCTCTCGGACGGGACGATCTGGAGCGACCTCATCCCCAAAGGCGAGGCCGACATGATCCTGAGCGTCGAGCCGCTCGAGGCCCTCCGCTACCTCGACTACCTCCGTCCGGACGGGATCGTCGTGACGAGCTCGACGCCTTTCCGCAACATCCCCGACTATCCCGAGATCGACAAGGTCCTGGAGGCCCTCCATAAAGCGCCGCGGTCGGTCGTCGTCGACTCGGAGAAGCTGGCCAAGGAGGCCGGCACGGTCAAAGCCCAGAACGTCGTCCTGCTCGGCGCCGCCTCGTCCTTTCTGATCATCAAGGAGGCGAGCCTCCTCGGGACGATCGAGACCCTGTTCGGGGGCCGGGGGCCGGCCGTCCTCGAGTCCAACCTGAAGGCCTTCGCGCTCGGCAAGAAGGCGGCCCTGGGCTCATGAAAACGACCTGGGCCAGGACGGTCCGCGTCCTCGAACGGGCGGAGAGCGACGGCCGGGACTTTCTTCTCGAGCACGAGGTCTACAAGGTCCTGAAAGAGGCGGGCATCGCCGCCCCGCGCCACATCGTCGTCCCGGCCGGGCGGCCCGTCACCCGGAAGGACCTGAGCGCGCTCGGGAGCGGGAGGGTCGTCGTCAAGGTCGTCTCGCCTCTCGTCGTCCACAAGTCCGACGTCGGCGGGGTCGCGTTCGTCAAGGCCGATCCCGCTTCGGTCAATAAGGCCGTCGCGGCCATGCTCGGGTCCGTGCCTCTCCGCTATCTTGCGTGGACGAGGACACGCGGCGGTCACGGGGCTTCGGCCTCCGCGCTGACCCCGAAGGCCGTCCGGGACTCCATCCGGGGTTTCCTCGTCGCCGAGGCCGTCGATTTCGAAGACGTCGGCTTCGGCTCGGAGATCCTGCTGGGCCTCCGGAACTCGCGGGAATTCGGGCCCGTGCTGACCATGGGCGGGGGCGGTGTCGACGTCGAATACATGAGTGAGCGGCTCCGGGAGGGGCGGGCCGCGGCCATCGCGTCGGCCCATCTCCTTAACGAAGCCAA
>MEYC01000042.1:5498-9832 GCA_001775715.1 Candidatus Aminicenantes bacterium RBG_16_66_30
CGCTGGCCTTCTTCGGCAAGCTCGCCTCCGGTTTTCGCGGCCGCCGGGCCCTCGTGTCCCCCGAGGTCCTGGCCGCGACCCTGCTCAGATTCCGCGACCTGGCCGCGGCGTTCTCGCCGTTCGCGGAGGGGACACCCTTCGTCCTCGAGGAGGCCGAGGTCAATCCGTTCGTCGTCCGCCGCGGCCGCCTCGTCGCCCTGGACGGGGTCTGCCGGTTCTCCCGCGGCAAGGCCGGCGCGCCGGCGCGGCCGGTCGAGGCCATCGGGCGCCTCCTCAAGCCGGGGTCGATCGGCATCATCGGCGTCTCCGAGAAGATGAACCTCGGCCACATCATCCTCAACAATACCCTGGCCAACGGCTTCCCTCGGGAGCGCGTGACCGTCGTCAAGCCCGGGCTCGACACGATCGAGGGCTGCCTTTGCGTGCCCTCGGTCGCGGCCATGCCGGAGACGGTCGACCTCTTCGTCCTGACCCTTGGCGCCGACCAGTGCTACGACGTCGTGAAGGACCTGGTCGATCACGGCAAGGCCCGCTCGGTCATCCTCATCGCCGGCGGCATGGGCGAGAAAGAGGGCGGGGCCTCGATCGAAGACAGGATCCGCGAGCTCCTCCGCGAGGGCCGCCAAAGCGGCCGGACGACGCCCGTCGTCAACGGCGGGAACTGCCTCGGCGTCACTTCGAGGCCCGGCCGCTACGACACGACCTTCATCCCCGAGCACAAGCTGCCGCGTCCGAAGAACCCGCGGTCCGACATGGCCGTCGTCAGCCAGAGCGGCGCCTTCATGATCTGCCGGATGAGCAAGTTCCCGACCATCCAGCCCCTCTATGCCGTCTCGCTGGGGAACCAGATCGACCTCACCGCCTCGGATTACCTCGCCTATCTCAAGGACGATCCCGAGGTCCGGGTCTTCTCGGTCTACATGGAGGGGTTCAAGGACGGCGACGGCCTGGCCTTCGCCCGGGCCGTCGGCGAGATCGCCGCTTCCGGCCGAAAGGTCCTCGTTTACAAGGCCGGCCGGAGCCCCGAAGGGCGTACGGCGACGTCGAGCCACACCGCCTCCGTCGCCGGGGACTATGGCGTCTTCCGGGCCGTTTTGGAGCAGGCGGGGGCCATCGTCGCCGAGGACCTTTTCGAGTTCGAGAGCTTCATGAAAGGCCTGGCCTATCTCGGAGACCGGCCGGTCCGGGGCCGCCGCGTCGGCCTCATCAGCAACGCCGGCTTCGAGTGCGTCATGCTGGCCGACAATCTCAAGAACGGGTCCGGCCTCGACCTCGCCTCCTTCACGCCGGAGACGGAGGCGCGGATCGCCGGGCTCATGCGGCCGCTCGGTATCGACCGGCTCCAGGATGTCCACAATCCCCTCGACGTCACTCCGGTCGCCGACGACGCCGTGTTCGTGGAGTGCGCCCGGGCCATCCTCGAGGATCAGGGCGTCGACTGCGCCGTCGTCTCCAACGTGCCGCTGACGCCGGCCCAACAGACGCTTCCGCCGGGTCCGGGGCACGGGGAGGACCTGGCCGGGGAGGGGAGCTTCGCTTCGAGGCTGGTCCGGCTCTTCCGGGCGACGGAGAAGCCGTTCGTCGTCAACATCGACGCCGGCGAGCTCTACACGCCGCTGGCCGACCGCCTCGAACAGGCCGGCGTCCCCGTCTTCCGAAGGGCCGACGAGGCCGTCCGTTTCCTGAGGGCGTACGTCGACCGCGTGGCCCGCTAGTCCGTGGGAATAACCCGCGTCGTCAGCGGTTCCGCTGCTGGAACCGGTGGGGGAAATTGACGGGGTTCGTCGTCGTGATCTGCCCCGTATGGCAGACCGTGCACGAGGTCGGCTGGCTGCCGCCCCCGATCCCGCCGTGGGCTTCCACGACCCCCATCAGGCCGCCGCCCCTCGCCTTTGGGTGGCAGACCCGGCAGCTCCCGAGGCTCAGGGCCTTGCCCTGGTACTGGAGGAACTGGTAGTGGTCGCTCTCCTCCCGGGAGGGGACCTGAGCGTGAGGGCTGCCGTGGCAGGCGGCGCAGGACAGGCCGCCGTGGCCAGCGGCGTCGCGGTAGAGGGCCAAGCCCGTATCGACCTCGGCGACGAACGTGTGGCAATCGACGCACTTCGGCTCTTTCACCCAGGGCACGCGCCCGTTGCCGATGGACGCGGCGATCGAAGCCGCCGTGCCGTGGCAGCCCGTGCAGGCGCCGTCATCGCTCGTATGGGCGAGGCTCCGGTGGCCGAGGGTTTCTGGGCCCGGATGGCAGTCGTAGCAGGCGGCCGCGGTCGTGGCGTGGAAACCGTGAATGACCTCGGACAGATACAGCCCCGAGGATCCGGGGCCGGTCTGTCCCAAGGCCGGGCTGGCGTGGCAATCGGCGCAGAGGACGGGGAGGCCGTCGACGGCGAACGAGGTCCCCGAGTTCTGGTCGTGCTCTTCGAGGACGGACAGGACCGCGCTGGTGCCGACCGACTTCCCGTGGCACTTGTTGCAGCTGATCTCGTCGGAGACCGGGACGGTCGCCCGGGTCCTGGCCAGCTCGGCCATCGTCCCGGCGTCCCTGACGATGATCTCGGCGACCTGGTAGGGCTCCCACGTCCCGCTGTCGTCGATCGGGACGACGGGCACGCCGACGGCTTCGAAATGGTTGTCCCGGAGGACCATCGTCCCCGAGAGGCCGTTGGGATGATCGGGGTCGACCAGGTTGAGGCCGGTGTCGATGACGAGGTCGATCCCGTAAAGCTCCAGGGAGTTGTCCCAGAATCCGGCGTAATATCTCAGCGGGTCCAGGGTCGACTTGTCGTAAGACGACGTGTTGCCGACGATCGAATACTCGAGGATTATCCCGGTCGTCACGATCTCCGGCGGATCGCCTCGCAGGATGACCTGGGCGCGGATCGTGCTGTAGGGCGGCAGGAAGACCTCCCGGTCGTAGGTCGGGCTGACGTCGTGCATGCCGACCTCGCTCCACGCCAGGACGATCGTGGACATCGAAGCCGCCGGGATGGTGACGGGATCGACCGTGCCGTTGTCGTCCCCGGTCGTGGAGCAGGACCCCATAAGAGCGACGACGAGGGCGATGAGGACGGGAAGGGCGGGTATCGACGGGCGACGGTCGGGCATACGGCTCTCCTTCCGGACTATTATTCCCCGAAATCCCATAATTTGCAAACGTCCGGCGGGCCCGGTCCGTTTCCTTGTCTCGCGGGGGAGGGCGTGATAGAATCGAAGAGGATGACAAGGGCCGCTGTTCTCTGCGCTGTTCTGGCCGGGATAGGAGCGTTCGTCCCCATGTGCGCCTCCGAGAAGCCCGATGCCCGCCGCCTCGCCTCGTACATCCCTCCGACGATCGGCCCCTGGCTCTCGGAGGCCGACCAGTCCTTCGACGCCGAAACGGTCTTCGACTATATCGACGGGGCCGGAGAGGTCTACCGGTCCTACAATATGAGGCTCCTCATCGCCCGCCGCTTCCACAAGGACGGCCGGCCCGACATCGTCGTCGACGCCTTCGACATGGGCGCGAGCGCGGACGCCTTCGGCGTCTTCACCCACGACCTCGACGGCGAGGACGCCGCGATCGGTCAGGGCTCGACCTATAAGGCGGGGCTCCTGTCGTTCTGGAAGGACCGGTATTTCCTGTCCGTCTACGCGGAGGAGGAGACGGCCGAGACGCGCGCGGCCGTCCTCGACCTCGGGCGGCGGATCGCCGAGGCGATCCCGGGCCGGGGAGAGGCGCCCGCGCTCCTCAAGCTTCTGCCCGTCGACGGTCTCGAGGCCCGGACGAACCGGTTCTTTCACACGGCTTCCGTCCTCAACTACCATTATTTCGTCGCCGACGCGAACATCCTCCTCCTCGGCCCGGAGACCGACGCGGTCCTGGCGGCCTACGGCGGCAAGGAGGACCGGAGCCACCTGCTCATCGTCTCCTACGGCGACGGAGCGGCGGCGGGACGGGCGGCGGAGTCGTTCCGGCGCGTGTATATGCCGGATGCGGGAGGGAAGCCGGCGGTCAGGACCGAGAACGGACGATGGACGGCCGCCCGCGCGGCCGGAAGATATTGCGCCGTCGTATTCGACGCGATCTCCGCGGAGACGGCGGTCGCCCGGCTTGAGGCCGTGGAACGATCGATCGCGTCCCCCCGGGGCTCGTCGCCCTAAAACGGAAAGGACGGACTCCGGGAAAGGCCCGACGACTAATAAGGAGGAGAGCCCATGAGCCGAAAACCGATCACCCGAAGAGATTTCTTGAAGGTCGCCGCCGCCGCGCCCCTGGCCGGGGCCATGATCCCCGCCCTCCATGGAGCGGCTCCGGCCGGCGCGGACAAGGTCCGCGTCGTCCTCGTCCGCGACCCGAG
>MEYC01000042.1:9840-12726 GCA_001775715.1 Candidatus Aminicenantes bacterium RBG_16_66_30
GGACCGGAGGCGCCCCGCCGGCCGAGGTCGTCCAGAAGATGCTCGACGACGGCGTGCGCGCCCTCCTCGGCGAGACGGACGTCGTCAAGGCCTGGAAGAGCCTCATCCGGCCGGACGACGTCGTCGGCATCAAGACCAACGCCTGGCGCTACATCCCGACGACGGCCGAGGTCGAGCAGGCCATCAAGCGACGGGTCATGGACGCCGGCGTCGGCGAGGACCGGATCGCCATCGACGACCGGGGCGTGCTCCGCAACCCGGTCTTCCAGAAAGCGACGGCCCTGGTCAACGCCCGGCCGATGCGGAGCCACCACTGGTCGGGGGTCGGCAGCCTGATCAAGAACTACATCATGTTCACGCCCCAGCCGTCAGCCTGGCACGGAGACACCTGCGCCGACCTGGCCGCGATCTGGGACCTGCCGGCCGTCAAGGGCAAGACCCGGCTCAACGTCCTGGTCATGTTCACGCCCCTCTTCCACGGCGTCGGGCCGCACCACTACGCCAAGGAATACACCTGGGAATACAAGGGCCTCATCATCAGCCGCGATCCCGTGGCGGCGGACGCTACGGGCCTGCGGATCCTCCAGGCCAAGCGGAAGGAGCATTTCGGGGACGACCGGCCCCTCCAGATGACGCCGCACCACATCCCGCTGGCGGACACGCGCCATCACCTCGGCGTCAGCGATCCGGGCCGGATCGAGCTCATCAAGCTCGGCTGGAGCGAGGGCATCCTGATCTGACATGCCGATCTACGAGTACCGTTGCGCCGACTGCCGCCGAAAGACGACGATCGTAACCCTATCCGTCGGCGCCGCGGTCGAGCCCCTGTGCCAGCACTGCGGCTCCCGGTCGGTGACGAAGCTCGTTTCCCGGGTCGCCGTCCGGCGCTCCGAGGAGAGCCGTCTGGAGAGCCTGGCCGATCCTTCCTCGCTCACCGGGCTCGACGAGAACGACCCGAAGAGCGTGGCCCGGTGGATGAAGAAGATGGGCCGGGAGATGGGCGATGAGGCCGGCGAGGGCTTCGACGAGGAGGTCGACAAGGCCATGGACGAAGCGGCGCGGAGCGAAGACGGCGAGGGACCGGGCGCAGCGGGCGACGAGGATGGTTTCTGAGCGCCCCGCGGCGCATGAAGGAGACAGGCCATGACAGGTCTGACGGGCGTTTATTTGTTCATCGGCGGCGGCGTCTTCGGCGCGGCGGTCGTCCTCATCATCCAGCTCGTCCTGAGAAAGCAGTCGCGAGAGCTGGCCCGGGAGATCATCAGCGAGACCGAGAGCGAGAAGCTCGAAAACCTGGAGGCGTTCCTCAGCCGGGTCAAAGATTCGCTGGGGGCCATGTCCCTCGACGCCCTGAAGACGACGTCGGACGAATTCCTGAAGCTGGCCGAATCCAGGCTCGGCCACATGACGCAATCGGGCGAGAAGGACCTCGAGGGCAAGAAGAAGCTGATCGACCAGGCCCTGGAATCCATGCGGACGGACCTCCAGAAGATGCAGGACCTCGTCGGGGGCTTCGAGAAGGACCGCGTCCAGAAGTACGGCGAGCTGTCCGCGCATCTGAGGACGGCGGCGGAGCAGACGGCCAAGCTCCAGGACACGGCCAACCACCTGCGGCAGGCCCTGGTCAGCACCAAGGCCCGCGGACTGTGGGGCGAGCGGATGGCCGAGGACGTCCTCCAGCTGGCCGGATTCGTCGAAGGCGTCAACTACCTCAGGCAGAAGGCCCTCGAGGGCGCGGGATCGCGGCCGGACTACACCTTCCAGCTGCCGCAGGGCCGCAAGGTCAATATGGACGTCAAGTTCCCGCTCTCGAGCTACCTCCGCTACCTGGAGACGGAGAACGACATGGAGCGCGAGGTCCAAAAGGGGCAGTTCCTGAGGGACGTCCGGGCCCGGATCAAGGAAGTCACGACCCGTGACTATATCAATCCCGAGGACGAGACGCTCGATTACGTCCTGGTCTTCATCCCCAACGAGCAGGTCTACGCCTTCATCAACCAGAACGACCCGGGCATCATCGACGAGGCGCTCCGGAACAAGGTCATCCTCTGCTCGCCGTTCACCCTCTTCGCCATCCTGGCCATCATCCGCCAGGCCATGGACAATTTCAGCACAGCCAAGGCCGCCAACGACATGCTCCGGCTCATCGGTGGGTTCAACAAGGAGTGGGAGAAATTCCGCAAGTCCATGGATAACATGGGCCGGAAGATCGAGGACGCGAGAGACGAATTCCAGAAGCTGTCCACAACCCGCCGCAACAAGCTCGAACGGCCGCTCCAGAAGATCGAGGACCTGCGCCGGCTGAAGGGGATCGAGCCCGAGCTGGCCATCGGGGAGGCGGAGGTCCAGGCCCTCGAGGAGGCCGAGGAGGCCGGCGAGACCGAGTGCCGCTGAGCCGGGCCCGGCTCAGGGCCGCGGGCCGAATAGTGCCGTTCCGAGTCGGATGAGATTCGCGCCCTCGGCGACCGCCACCCGCCACGAATGGGACATCCCCATGGAAAGGCTCCGCATCTCGACGCCGGGGATCGCGGCCTGCTTGAGGGCGTCGAAAACCCGGCGAGTTTCCTGAAAGTAGGGCCGTGAATCCTCGGGGGCCCCTTCGAACGGGCCCATCGTCATGAGGCCGAGAACGCGCAGGCGCGGCAGGGCGGCGAGCTCCCGGGCGAGGGACGCCGCTTCTTCCGGGAGGACGCCGGCCTTCTGGGGCTCGCGGCCGCTGTTGATCTCGATCAGGACCTCCATCGTCCGTCCGGCCGCGGCGGCGCGCTTGTCGAGCTCGCGCCCGAGCGCGATGGAATCGACGGTCTCGATGAGATCGAAGATCTCGACCGCCCGCTTGGCCTTGTTCGTTTGAAGGTGGCCGATGAAATGCCAGCGGGCCCGGCG
>MEYC01000043.1 GCA_001775715.1 Candidatus Aminicenantes bacterium RBG_16_66_30
GCCTCATCGCCATCGGCTCCGGCGGGCCTTTCGCCCTGGCTGCGGCCCGGGCCCTCATCCGGCACACGGACCTCGGGGCCCGCGAGATCGCCGCGGAGGCCCTGGGGATCGCCGCCGGGATCTGCGTGTACACCAACCTCGAGACGACCGTCGAGGAGCTCTGAGTGCCGATCATCCTGCCCGAAACGCTCGAGCGGCCGGCGGCCGAGATTCCCGACGTCGAACTCACTCCCCGGGAGATCGTCGCCGAGCTCGACAAGTACATCATCGGCCAGAAGGCGGCCAAAAAGGCCGTGGCCATCGCCCTCCGCAACCGTTACCGCCGGCGCAGGCTCCCGCCCGACCTGGCCGACGAGATCGCGCCCAAGAACATCCTCATGATCGGCCCCACGGGGGTCGGCAAGACCGAGATCTCGCGGCGCCTGGCCAAGCTGACCTCCTCGCCTTTCCTCAAGATCGAGGCCAGCAAGTTCACCGAGGTCGGCTACGTCGGGCGGGACGTCGAGTCGATGATCCGGGACCTCGTCCGCATCTCCGTCGACATGGTCAAGCAGGAGAAGGTCGCCGAGATCGTTGAAAAAGCCCGGGCCAGCGCCGAGGAGAAGCTCCTCGATATCCTCCTGCCGCCGCCGAAAAGGCGGGACGACGCCTCCGAGGAGGAGGACGAGACCCGCTTTCATGACACCCGCGAGAAGCTCCGGGCCCAGCTCCGGGCCGGGCTGCTCGACGACCGACAGGTCGAGCTCGAGGTCAAGGAGAAGACGACCCCGCCCGTCGAGGTCGTCTCCAACGCCGGCATCGAGGAGATCGGCTTCCAGATCCAGGAGCTCCTGCCGGGCTTCCTGGGCGGCCGGACGAAGAGGCGGCGGATGAAGGTCAAGGAAGCGCGGGAGATCATCCTCGAGGAGGAGGAGAAGCGGCTCGTCGACATGGACCAGGTCTCGCGCCTGGCCGTCGAGCGCGTCGAGCAGTCGGGCATCATCTTCCTCGACGAGGTCGACAAGATCGCCGGCCGCGAGTCGGGCCGGGGGCCCGACGTCAGCCGCGAGGGCGTCCAGCGTGATCTCCTGCCGATCATCGAGGGGACCACCGTCAACACGCGCTCCGGCCTCGTCCGGACCGACCACATCCTCTTCATCGGCGCCGGAGCCTTCCACGTCTCCAAGCCCTCCGACCTCATCCCCGAGCTCCAGGGCCGGTTCCCCATCCGGGTCGAGCTCACCCCGCTCAACAAGGAGGATTTCGTCCGCATCCTGACCGAGCCCGAGAACGCCCTGATCCGCCAGTACGAGGCCTTGATGGGCACGGAGGGCGTGCGCGTCGCCTTCACCCCCGACGCCGTCGATGAGATCGCCGATATCGCCGAGAAGGTCAACGCCGACGACGAGAACATCGGCGCCCGGCGGCTCCACACGGTCGTCGAGAAGGTCATGGAAGACATCTCGTTCGCCGCTCCGGACATCGCCGAGAAGTCCCTCCGCATCGACCGGGACTACGTCCGGGACCATCTCAAGGATATCCTCGTCAGCCAGGACCTGCGTCGCTTCATCCTGTAATGAGCATGCGGATCGTCTCGCTCCTCATCGGGCTGTCGCTCGCCGCCGGGGCCTCCTGCGGCCGGAAGGGCCCTCTCGCGCTGCCGCAGGGGCAGGCCCCCATGGCCGTCGAGCGGCTCTCGGCCATCCCAAAGGACGGGACCGTGGTCCTCACGTGGGAGAATCCCGTCAAGACCGTCTCCGGAAAGCCCCTGGGCCCTCTCGGCGAGATCGAGATCTGGGTGTTCGAGCGGGACGCCCCCGCCGCCGGAGCTTCCGTAAGGCCGGCCGCCGTCGAGGCCTCGGCCCGGCTCGTCCGCCGGATCGCAGTCAAGGACGCCGCGGTTTCCTCGTTTGTCTTCGAGCCGAGCCCGGCCGGCCCGAACAGCCTCACCTTCACGGTCCGCGTCCTCGACCGGAAGGGCCGCGCCTCGGATTTCTCGACCCCGGCCGTCGCGGAGATCGTCCGGGCCCCCGCGAGGACCCTGGCCTCTTCGAGGAGGGGGACTTGAAGATCTACCGGTTCCGGTACCGCAAGAGGGTCCTCCAGGGCGTGCTCAAGGAGGAATTCCTCTTTCCCGTCGTCGGCTCGGTCTTCGGCGATTTCCGGCTGGCGACGAGTCCCGTGCCCATCAGCGACGTCCACGTCCTGCCGCCCGTGCTGCCGTCGAAGATCATCGGCATCGGCCGCAACTACCGGGACCACGCCAAGGAGCTGGGAAACCCCCTGCCTGAGGAGCCCCTGATCTTCCTCAAGCCTCCGACGGCGCTCATCGGCCACCTGGACCCGATCGTCCAGCCGCCGGCCTCGGCCCGCGTCGACTACGAGGGGGAGGTCGCCGTGGTCATCCGCAAGAAGCTCCGCGACCTCGCGGACGACGCCTCTGTCGCCGACGGCATCCTCGGCTACGCCTGTTTCAACGATGTCACGGCCCGGGACCTCCAATCGAAGGATGTCCAGTTCACGCGGGCCAAGGGCTTCGATACTTTCGCCGCCCTCGGGCCCTGCGTCGCCACGGGGCTCGATCCTGCCGCGATCCGTCTGAAGACCTTCCTCAACGGCCGGCTCGTCCAGTCGGGATCGACCGCCTCCCTGATCTTTTCCATCCCATTCCTCGTCAGATTCCTGTCCCGCATCATGACCCTCAACCCCGGCGACGTCATCGCCACGGGCACGCCGGCCGGGGTCGGACAGATGTCGCCCGGCGACCGGGTCGACGTCCAGATCGAGGGCATCGGCGTGCTCTCGAACACGTTCACAGGCCCGGGCGTCAAGGAGGACCGATGAAGCTGTTCCTGGATTCGGCCAATCTCGAGGAGATCCGCGAGGTCGCGGGCTGGGGCGTCCTCGACGGCGTCACGACCAACCCGTCCCTCTGCTCCAAGGAAAGCGTGAGCTTCGAGGAGAACATCCGGAAGATCTGCGCCCTGACGCCGGGGCCGGTCAGCGCCGAGTGCGTTTCGCTCAGGGCTGACGAGATCGTCCTTGAGGCCCGGTCGCTCGCCCGGATCGCGGCCAACATCGCGGTCAAGATCCCCGTCGGCCTGGAAGGCCTGAAGGCGACCAAGGCGCTCCACGCGGAGGGCATCGCCGTCAACATGACCCTCATCTTCTCGACCGGCCAGGCCCTCCTCGCGGCCAAGGCGGGAGCCCGGTTCGTCAGCCCGTTCATCGGCCGTCTGGACGACATCGCCGAGGACGGCATGGCCCTCATCGAGGAGATCGTCCAGGTCTTCGAGAACTACCGGTTCGAGACCGAGGTTATCGTCGCCAGCGTCCGCCACCCGCGCCACGTCATCGACGCGGCCCTCCTCGGCGCCGATATCGCGACCGTCCCCTATGGGGTGATGACCAAGCTCGTCCGCCACCCGCTGACCGACATCGGCGTCGAGCGATTCCTCGCCGACTGGAGGAAAGTGAAGACGTGAGGTTCCACTTGATCCTCCGGATCCGCGAGCAGGTCCGGACCCTCGTCCGGAAGGTCCGGAAGACCGCCGTCGTCGCCCTCGTCCTGGCCGTCCTTGCCGTCATCCTCGTCGTCGGCAAGAACGCCCTCCTCAACGAGGTCCGCAAGGGGATCCGGAAGACCTACGCCTACGACCGCCTCACGATCGCCTACTTCCCGCCGGCCCTCGTCATCGAGAACCTCCGCTCGCTCACGGACCCTCCGGCCATCCGGGTCCGGCGGGTCCGCATCGAGGTCCCGTACCTCTCCCTGCTCAGGAACCGCAAGTCCCTGTCGGTCCTCCTCGACGCTCCCGAGATCCGGGTGGCCCGCCCGGCGGCCCCCGTGCCCCGGACAAAGCCGCGCCGGCCGCTGTCCCTCCTCTCGCTCCCGTTCGTCATCGAGCGGGGGCTCATCGAGAACGGCTCGGTCGTCTTCGAGTCGGGGACGACGATCGTCGAGGCCCGGGGCGTCCGGGCCGTCGTCACCCAGGACGGCGAGGCCTTCGCGGTCCGGGCCACGGCCGCGACGAGCGGCTACGCGTCGTTGGGGAAGGCCCCTCTCTCCCTCGGCGGCCTGACCGTCCTCCTCTCGGGAAGGGGCGAGGACATCGCGATCGAGCGCCTGGCCGTCGAAGGACCCGGCCTGACCGTCAGCGCGTCGGGCCGTCTCCGGGACCTGTCCGACCCGACGGTCGAGCTCGACGCCCGCTTCGACGCCGACATGGATGCCCTCGACGCCATCCTGCACCTGCCCTTCGGCTGGAAGGGGCGGGCGAGCGGGGAAGGGCGGCTCGAGCGCAAGGACGCCCGGATCACCTTCGCGACGAGCGTCGGCTCCGACGACCTGGTCCTTTCGGGCGTGCCCATGGGGCGCCTGCGGGGGCGCTTCGAGCTTCTCCCGGGAACGGGCGGGCGTCTCGAGGCCGGCATCCTCAAGCCCGGCCGGCCCGCCGAGAGCCTCATCCTGACCTTCCGGGGCGGCCGGGTGGAGGGACGGGCCGCGCCGATCGTCGTCGATCCCGTCTTCAGCGAGATCGCCATTCCCTGGCCGGTGCGATCGCTGGCCGCGGGGACGTTCAGCGTCGAGGATCGGAAGCTCGCGGTGGACGCGGAATTCCTCGACGACTCCCTCGAACGGCAGGGGGACCTGTTCGCCTTCCGCGGCGGGGTCAAGGTCGGCGTCGACTTCGCGGCCGACCATGTCACCATCGACACTCCCGCCCTCGAATCGAGCTTCGGCCGCTTCGATGCGCACGCGGCGATCGATCTCAAAGGAGAGATGGACGTCCGGGTCCGGGGGGAGGTCGCCGACGTCAAGGGAACGAGAGAGTTCGTTTCTCTCGTCCTCGACGAGGCCTTCGCCTTCGGCGAGATCCGCGGCCGCGGCTATGCCGATGTCCGTCTCAGCGGACGGTCCGCCTCCCCGACGGTCTCGATCAAGGCCACCTTGTCGCCGGGGGGCTTCGACGTTTTCAACGCCGCCGCCATCGAAGCGGAAACTCTCATCTCGCCCGCCGGATTCGCCGGCCGCTTCGACGTCGACGATCCCGCCCTCAAGGGTCTGGTCCGCATCCAGACCCGCGCCGATACGGTCGAAGTGGAGGTCGAGGGCGGCCAGGGAGAGCTGGCCGCGATCCTGCCCGTCCTGGCCATCCCGGTCTCCCTCTCCGGCCGGGCCGCGGGGGACTTCCGCATGGTCTCCACGTCCGGCGTCCAGGAATTTTCCGGGACGTTCACGAGCCCCGAGATCCAAGGCTACGGCGAGACGGCGAAGAACGTCGCGGGCCGCATCGAGTGGAAGGCGGGCCGGATCGCTTTCCCCGAGCTGGCCATGGACTTCCACGGCGGCCGCATCGACGGCCGGCTGGCCGTCGGGACCGTCGGAGGGGAATTCGACATCGACCTCCGGGGCGAGGAGCTCGATTTCCAGAGCATCGTTCCGTCGGCGGCCGGGCGTCTGTCCCTCTCTCTGGCCGGCCAAGGCGTCTTCGGCCGGGACAAGCTTCCCGGCCTCTTCAGTATCAAGGACATGGTCCTCTCGCCCCTGCGCCGGACGGAGGCCCGCGGCGATCTGCGGCTGGACGTCGCCGGCGGCAAGGTCCTCCTCGATCTCGCCGGCGGCCTCGTCCCCGGAGAGAACCCGTTCGAGGGAGCCTTCGTGTTCCCCCTCTCCGGGGAGCCCTTCACGGGGAGCCTCAAGGGGTCCTTGACCGACCTCGACCTCATCGTCCCCTGGGACGGGGCAAAGGGCCGGCTGAACTATGTCGCCGACCTGAAGGAAGAGGAGCCGGAGACGCGCGTCAGCGTCGCCATCGACGCCTCGATCCCGCTCCTGCCCCTACCGGGCTTCGCTTATGCCGTGACCGATTTCAGGCTTACGGGAAGGTACCTCGACAACGTCCTGACCATGACCTCGATCGGCGGGATCCTCGGCGGCGGGGCCCTCACGGGTTCCGGCGAGGCCGGCTTCGGCGCGGGCGGGATCGCCACCCTGGACCTGAAGCTCGAGGGCCGGGACGTGGTCCTCGCGCCCATGGAGCGGGTGCGGACCCAAGCCGACGCCTCCCTGCGGCTCATCAAGGACCGGAGGCGCTTCGTCACGGAAGGGGAGATCCTGTTCAAGCGCCTGGACTGGCGGCGCGAGATCTACGAGGAGTTCGGCTTCTCCTCGCAGAGCGAGCCGGGGACGGCGGGGCCTTCCTTCTTCGACGGGATGTCCTTGAATGTCCGGCTCCGGGCCGATGAGAACGCGCTCATAGAGAACACTCTGGGCCGTTTCAGCGTCCGGTTCAACCTGACGGCCACGGGCGCGTTCGCCGCGCCCGTCCTCCTCGGCGATATCGATCTTGTGAGCGGCGATTTCTATTTCCAGGACCGGAGCTTCCGCGTCATCCACGGGCGGCTGAGCTTCACGGATCCCGTGAGGACGGAGCCTTTCCTCGATTTCCGCGGCGAGACCTACGTCAAGGACTACCGGGTGACGCTGAACCTGAGAGGGCCGACGAGCCGCCTCAAGCCGGAGTTCAGCTCCTCGCCGCCGCTCCCCCCCGAGGAGATCCTGTCCCTCCTCGCGCTGGGCGAGTCCTTCCGGCGGACGTACTATTCTTATTCGGGCGACCGCAGCACGGCCCTGAACACGGCCTCCCTCTTGACCTACCAGATCGCCGACCTGGCCAAGAAGCGGACGGGCGGGCTGTTCTCCCTGGACCGGCTGCGGATCGATCCTTACATCCCGGAAGGCGCGACGGGCGGGATCGCCGCCCGGATCACGGTCGGCAAGAAGGTCTCCAAGAACCTCCTTTTCCTTTATTCGACGATCCTGGCCAACTCCACCGTCCTGGCCGAGATCGAAGAGGTCCCCATCTTCCGCATGGAGTGGGACATCAGCAGCAGGTTCTCGCTCGTGGGCGGGCGGGACGACCGGGGAAGGCTGGGCATCGATGTCAAGTTCCGCAAGCGCTTCTGAGCCCGGCGTCCGGGTCCGCCGCGCCGCGGCCGCCCTGGCCCTGGTCTTCGCCCTGGCCGTCCGCGGCCCCGGCCCCCTGCGGGCCCAGGACGCCCCGCAGGCCGTTGTGGAGCGCATCGTCGTCGTCGTCGACGGCCGGCCCGGGGAAGCGGGCCTTCTCGACCTCATCCCCCTGCGCCCAGGCGATCCCTTCCAGCCCGATCTCGTCGACCAGGCCGTCAAGCAGATCTTCCGGACGGGCCTGTTCGCCGACGTGCGGGTCGAGAGAACGGGGGACGAGCGGATCGAGCTCGCGTTCATCCTCGTCCGGAAAGTGTTCATCGACGCCGTCCGCTTCCGGGGCGTGAAGGTCTCGGCGACGCGCTTGAGGGACGCCCTGGTCTCTCTCCGTCCGGGCGGCTATCTCGAGGAGGAGCGCATCCCGGCGGCGGTCGCGGAGGTGCGCGAAGGGCTGAGACGGCAGGGGCATTTCGACGCGGTGGTCGTCTGCGACGTCCGGAGGAGAGCCGGCGCCTCCACGGCCGATCTCGTCTTCCGGACGACGGACTGGAAGAGCTTCCGCGTCGGCGGGGTCGAGGTCGAGTGGAAGGCCGAGATCCCCGAGGGGACGCTCCTCAAGGCCTTGAAGACCAAGGTCGGGGACGTCTATGTCCCGCGGCGCTTCGCCGCCCACCTCGAAGACCTTTCCGCGGGACTGGCGAAGGCCGGCTATCGGCGGGCCGAGGTCCGTCTGGCCGAAGAAAGCTTCGACGAGAAGAACCGGCGGGTCGACCTCCGGGTCGAGATCCTGCCCCGGGAGAAGATCGTCATCGCCGTCAACGGCGCCCGCGTCCCGGCCCGCCTCCTCGAACCGATCTGGGAGGACCCCGTTTTCGAGCCCTGGGGACTGGCCGAGGGGGAGGCCCGTATCCTCAACTACCTCCGCCGGAAGGGCTACCTCTTCGCCGAGGTCAAGAGCCGGGTCGAGAAGGGGCGCGACGAGGTCCGCATCGTCCACGACGTCGCCTCGGGCGACCAGCACAAGCTCGAGGGCGTCGAGTTCCGGGGACTCACCGCCTTTTCCGTTCCCGACATGAAGACCCGTCTGGCCATCCGCGAAGGCATTCCCTTTTTCTCGCTCCTCAGCTACGACCGGCTGTTCGCCCTCTCGAGGGATATCGAGGGACATTACAAGGAGAGCGGCTACGCCGATGTCCGGGTCAGGCTCGAGCTCGTGCGGCTGGAGACGGGCGTCCGGGCCGTCTTCGACATCCAGGAGGGCCCGAGGACCCTCGTCGACGCCGTCCGGCTCGAAGGGGCCGGGCTCTTTCCCGCGGCCGACGTCCTCGCCGGCCTGGTCAGCCGCCCGGGAGGCCCGTACTTCCCGCCCAACGTGCAGAGGGATATCGGCCAGATCGAGACCTTCTACCTCGTCCAAGGCGTCCGCGGCACCTCGGTCGTCCCCCGGGTCGAGCCCGCGGGCGAGAACCGGGTCTCCATCGTTTACGAGGTCGAGGAGGGCGAGCCGGTCGTCGTCCGGAACATCTTCTTCACCGGCAACCGGAGTACGAGGAACCGGGTCATCCGCCGGGAGCTTAGGATCGGCAAGGGCGACGCCGCCGACTATTCGGAGGTCCTGGCGACGAAACGGGGGCTCGAAAACCTGGGCATCTTCTCCGACGTTCGCGTCGATGAGGTCCAGACGGGGGCCGGCGAAGAGGTCGTCGTGGTCACCGTCCGCGAGGGCGAAAGGAACTACACCGGCCTCGGCCTCGGCTTCGAATCGATCAATCCCGTGAGCGGCTCGCTGGCCCAGCTCGGGCCCGACGACTTCCGGCCGCGCGGCACGGCCGAGTACATTCGCAACAACGTCTTCGGGCTGGGCGCTCAGGCGGGCATCGTCGGCCAGATCAGCACGATCGAACGGCGGGCGGTCCTTTCGTGGAGCCAGCCCTACCTCCTGGGGCTGTCCATGCCGACGACCATCCTGGCCTGGGCCGAACGGGAAGCCCGGACCGGCTTCACCCTCGATCGCCGGGGCATCAGCCTCAGCGCGGTCAAGGCGTTGAGCCGATCCCGGCTTCTGCTCGGATCGCTGAGCCTGACACGGACCTCCCTTCCCGAGACGCCCGACCTCAGCGACCTGCCGCCGGACATCGATCGCCGATTCCTGCCGTACTCGGCGGCCCTGGCTTCGCTCGGCATGAGCTGGGAGAGGCGGGACGACACCCTCAATCCGACCCGGGGGGTCTTCTTCAGCGCCGTCGGCGAGCTCGGCGTGCCCGTGTTCGGGACCGAGTCGAACTATCAGAAGCTCTTCCTCAAGGCCCAGTACTTCCGGCCGCTGACGTCCAGGCTGAACCTCGGTTTGACGACCCGGCTCGGGCTGGGCAACGGCCTGCGCCATCTGCCGGAGCGCTTCTTCGCCGGCGGCAGCAACACATTCCGGGGCGAGGAGTTCGAGCTTCTCGGACCCATCGATTCGACGACGCTCAAGCCCTACGGCGGGGAAGCGGTCCTGCTCGTCAACGCGGAGCTCACGCTCCCCATCTTCCCGTCCTGGCAGGCGTTTCGGCTGGCCGCTTTCTTTGACCTCGGCAACGTTTACGCGACCCTGGGTGAGTTCCGGCCCTTCGATCTGCGGGGAGCCGCCGGGGCCGGCCTCCGCTATCGGACCCCGCTCGGCCCCGTCCGGGTGGAGATCGCCTGGAAGCTCTGGGGTTTGGACGCCCAGGACAAGCGGGGCCGGCCGCTCATCTTCCTGACGATCGGCAACATTTTCTGATGGAACGGGAGGCGACGATGATCAAAAGGATCGCGCTGATCATGCTCCTGGGGGCGGTCGCCGCCCCGGCCCAGACGGTCAACAGCATCGTCGCCGTCGTCAACGGCGAGGTCATCACCCTTCTCGACGTCCTGGTGACGGCCGAGTTCGGATTGGCGCAAGCCGGGGGGACCGACGCGGAGGCCGACCCCCGGCAGGCCGCGCTCGAAGCGCTCATCGACCGCAAGATCGTTCTCGACCTGGCCCAGGAAGCCCGGGGCGCCGACCGGACCGAGATCGCCGCGGCCGTCGCCGAGCTTCGGCGGTCGATGGGAGAGGAGGTCTTCGCCGCCAAGCTGGCCAAGCTCGGCCTCACCGCCAAAGGCCTCGAACCGTATCTCGAGGAGCGCATCCTTTATGAGAGAGCCTTGGCCATGCGCTTCAGCCAGAGCGTTCCCGTCTCGCTCACGGAGATCGAACGCCACTATCGGGACATCTATATCCCGGAGCAGACCCGCCTCGGACGCGCCGTCGAGCCCCTCGAGCGCGCCGGCGAGGCCATCGAGGCCAAGCTCCGCGCCGGGCGCAGGACCCAGCAGATGAACACCTGGGTCCGCGACCTCAGGAAGCGGGCCGACATCCAGATCAAGAAGGACCGGCTGAAATGACCGTCGCGTATCTCTTCCCCGGCCAGGGTTCCCAGGCCGTGGGCATGGGCAAGGCCCTCTTCGAGCGTTCCGCCGAGGCCCGGGAGCTTTTCGGACGGGCCGACGAGGTCCTCGGATTCCCGCTCTCCAAGCTGTGCTTCGAAGGGCCGGAAGAAGAGCTTCGCCTGACCAGGAACACCCAGCCGGCCCTGCTCGTCGTCAGCACGGCCGCGTGCCGGGAACTCGGCCGCGATCCCGCCGTGGCCGCCGGTCATAGCCTGGGGGAATACTCGGCGCTCGTCGCCGCGGGGTCCCTCCGCTTCGAGGACGCCGTCCTCCTAGTCCACAAGAGGGGGCGCTACATGCAGGAGGCCGTGCCGGTCGGCGTCGGCGCGATGGCCGCCGTCCTCGGCGTCCCGGGGGAGGAGATCGAACGGCGGCTCGGCGACGTCCGCGCGGGCGTGGTCGAGATCGCCAACTGGAACAGCGACGACCAGATCGTCATCTCGGGCGAGAAGGCCGCGGTCGAGCAGGCCCTGGCCGCGATCCGGGCGCCGCGCTCGGTCGTCCTGCCGGTGAGCGCGCCCTTCCATTCGCGCTTGATGAAGCCGGCCGAAGAGCGGCTCGCGGCCGACCTCGACGCCGCCGATTTCGCGGACCCGCGCTTTCCCATCGTCACCAACGTCGACGCCCGCCTCATCCGGACGGGGGAGGAGGCCCGGGACGCCCTCAAGCGCCAGGTCAGCCGGGCGGTCCTGTGGACGAAGTCCATGGGCGTTCTGAAGGACCTGGCGGTCGACGCCTACGTGGAATGCGGGCCGGGCAAGGTCCTCGCCGGGCTCCTCAAGCGCATCGGCCGGACGTGGCCCAAGCCGCCGGTCCTGCACAACGTCGAGGACGGGGAGGGCGCGGAAAGGGCGCGGGCGGCGCTATTCGGCCTTCTGTGAGATGACCTGGGGGCCGAAGCGGATGAAGTATTCTACGGCGGAGATGATGGCCAGGGCGACGACCAGCCACAGCCCGACCTTGGCCCCGCCCATGATGAGCTTCCCCAGATAATTCGGGCCTAGGACAAGGGCTCCGAGGATCCAGGATTCGCTGCCCATCTTGGCCTTGCCGAAGGCCGAGGCCGGGATGTTGATCCCCTTGGACGAGGCCATGGCCCGGAACCCGGTCACGGCGATCTCCCGTCCGATGATGATGATGGCCGCCGAGGAGGGGACGAGGCCGAGATCGACGAGGCAGATGAGGGCCGAAGCGATGAGGAGCTTGTCGGCCGTCGGATCGAGGAGCTGGCCGAGGACCGTGACCTCGCCCTTCCGGCGGGCGATCCACCCGTCGATGGCGTCGGTCAGCGTGGCGAACACGTAGATGGCCAGGGCGACGATCTCGTGGCCCCTGAACCCGGCCAGCATCATGGCGACAAGAGCCGGAATGGCCAAGATCCTCGCCAGGCTCAAGTAATTGGGGAAGTTCACGGCCCGAGATTACACCAGTCCCGGCGCGAGTGTCAATCTTGCAAAAGCCCCGGGCCGTGGGTATAGTGAGGGTTCGCCGATGGCCAACGATACCTCCCTGACCCCGATGATGGAGCAGTACTTCCGCATCAAGGAGCTCCATCGCGACGCCCTGCTGTTCTTCCGGCTCGGGGACTTTTATGAGATGTTCTACGAGGACGCCAAGGTCGCAGCCCCGGTCCTCGACATCGCCCTGACCTCCCGGCAGAAGGTGCCGATGTGCGGCGTCCCCTATCACGCCGTCGCCTCCTACCTGCCCAAGCTCCTCCGCGCGGGCTTCAAGGTCGCCATCTGCGAGCAGGTCGAGGACCCCAAGGCGGCCAAGGGGGTCGTCCGGCGCGAGGTCATCAAGGTCCTGACGCCCGGAACGGCCGTCGAGGTCGAGACCGAGGAGGCCAAGGAGGGGACGTTCATCGCCTCTCTGGCCCTCGAGGACTCGGGCTGGGGCCTGGCCCTGGTCGATCTCGCCGCCGGCGAGGTCCGGACGCTCGAAGGGACCTGGGCCGAGGCCAAGGTCCTGGCCGACGAGCTCTTCAAGGCGTCGCCCAAGGAAGTCCTCTATCCCGAAGGCACGGATGACGCCTTGCGCCGCGTCCTCACCGCCGACGGGGAGGCCGGCGCCTCGCTCAGTCCGGCCGAAGGCTGGCTCTTCGATCCGCCGCAGGCCGCCCGGGTCGTCCTCGGGCATTTCGGCGCCCGGTCGCTCGCGGCCTTCGGGCTCGAGGAGAAGCCGCGCGCGGTGGCCGCGGCCGGGGCCCTCATCGCCTATGTCCAGCGGGTCCGCCAGGACTCCCTGGCGCTCGTCCACCGCATCTCGTACCTCAATCCGGCCGGCCATCTCGTCCTCGACGCGACGACGGTCCGCAACCTCGAGCTCGTCCGCAACCTCCGCGACGGCCGGCTCAAGGGGACGCTTCTCGACGTCATCGATTTCACCGTGACCGCGCCCGGCGGGCGCCTCCTCCGCGCCTGGCTCCTGCGGCCCCTCCGCGACGTCGCCGCCATCGTCGCCCGCCAGGACGCCGTCGCCGAGGCCCTCGGCGCGACCGTCGTCCGCCGGGAGCTCCGGGAAACGCTCAGGGGGGTCCTCGACCTCGAGCGCCTGGCCGGGAAGATCGCCCTGGGGGCGGCCCACCCGCGCGACCTCGTCGCGCTCAAGAAGTCCCTCGCCCCCCTGCCGCATGTCCGCCGCGATCTCGTCTCGCTCTCGGCCGGTCTCTTCAAGGCCATGTCCGACCGTTGGGACGATGCGGGCGACGTGGCCGAACTCATCGGCCGGGCCGTCCTCGACGAGCCGGCCTTTCTCCTGACCGAGGGCGGCATCATCCGGGACGGCTGGAACGCCGAGCTCGACGACCTGCGCTCGGTCAGCCGCTCCGGCAAGACCTTCATCGCCCAGCTGGAAAGCCGGGAGCGCGAGCGGACGGGCATCGGCTCGCTCAAGGTCCGCTACAACAAGGTCTTCGGCTATTACATCGAAGTGACCAAGACCCATCTCCCCCAGGTCCCGGCCGACTACATGCGGAAGCAGACCCTCGTCAATGCGGAGCGCTTCCTGACGCCGGAGCTCAAGGAATACGAGGAGAAGGTCCTCCACGCCGAGGAGCGGATCGGCCTCCTCGAGCACCGGCTCTTCCTCGAGGTCCGCGAGGCCGTGGCCAAGGAGACCTCGAGGCTCCAGAGGATCGCCGCCGACGTCGCCGCGCTCGACGTCCTCCTGGCCCTGGCCGAATGCGCCGCCCGCCGCGACTACGTCCGCCCGACCATCGACGACGGGGACGCGATCCGCATCGAGGCCGGGCGGCACGCGGTCATCGAGACGAGCCAGGCCGAGCCCTTCGTCCCCAACGACCTCGAGCTCGACGCCGCGGCGAACCAGATCCTGATCATCACGGGCCCGAACATGGGCGGCAAGTCGACCTTCCTGCGCCAGGCCGCGCTCATCGTCCTGCTCGGACAGATGGGATCGTTCGTCCCGGCCAAATCGGCGGCCCTCGGCCTCGTCGACCGCGTCTTCACCCGGATCGGGGCCATGGATTTCCTCAGCGTCGGCCAATCGACCTTCATGGTCGAGATGCTGGAGACGGCCGCGATCCTCCACAACGCCACGTCGAAGAGCCTGATCCTGCTCGACGAGGTCGGCCGCGGCACGAGCACGTTCGACGGCCTGAGCATCGCCTGGGCCGTGGCCGAGCGCCTCCACGAGCGGGAGGAGGTCCGGCCGAAGACCCTCTTCGCCACCCACTACCACGAGCTGACCGAGCTCGCCCTGACCCTGCCGCGGATCAAGAACTTCCACGTCTCCGTCAGGGAATGGAAGGACGAGGTCGTCTTCTTGCGCCGGATCGTCGCGGGACCGTCCGACCGCAGCTACGGCATCCACGTGGCCAAGCTGGCCGGCATCCCGCGCGACGTCGTCGACCGGGCCCGGGAGATCCTCTTCAACCTGGAAAAGCAGGAACTCGACGAAACAGGCCTGCCCCGCCTGGCCAGCCACGGCCGTCCCCCCGGAGACCGCAACCAGCTCTTCCTCTTCGCCGAGGACCGCGAGGCGGCCCTCCTCCGCGAGCTCAAGGAAGAGATCGAGGGGCTCGATGTCGCGTCGCTGACCCCCCTCGACGCCCTGAACATCCTCGCCGGACTCAAAGGCCGGCTCGGGCCCGGCCCCACCGGTCAATAGACTTCGGACTCGTCCTCGACGGAGAACCCGTCCTCGAGGTCCTCGCCCTCCTCTTCGTCCTCGTCCTCGTCGAGATCCTTGTCGCCGTTATTCTCGAACAGAGCCTCGCCGTGGTCCTCCTTGCGCTCCTCGAGGGCCTCGTCGAATTCGTCGCGGTCCTCGAAGCGGCGGATCGTGTTGGCGGCCGCGTCGCTGTAGCAGAGCTCGAGGTAGTCCTCCTCGATGATGCAGAAGACGGACTTGGAGTGACCCGTCTGGAGGTTGCCGACGGTCTCGACGATCTCGGCGCTCTTCGACTTCTTGATCGCGTCGAGCATCAGCCAGCTCGTGACTTCCAATTCTTCCATGACGCGCACTCCTACAGACATAAATATGCATTTTTCGGCGCTTGTCAAGGGGGATGGCCGGGGCGCCGCGGGCGCGCCGCGCGGCGCCTTGACAGCCTCTCGCCGGGGGTCTTTAATAGATAGGATATCCGCGACGGGAGGTTCGTCCGATGCGCTGGGAACAGTTCACGGTCATGTCCCAAGAAGCTATCCAGAAGGCCCAGGGCCTGGCCGAGGAGAAGGGTCATCAGGAGATCCGGCCCGAGCACCTGCTCGCGAGCTTCATCAGTCAGGACGAGAACATCGTCAACGCCATCCTGGCCAAGATCGGCGCGCCGGCGGCGAAGATCCGCGCGGACGTCGACGCCGCGCTCGGCCGCCTGCCCAAGGTCCGCGGGGGAGGGGAGACGACCCTGGGCCCGGCCCTCCGTCAGATCCTCGACGCGGCCCGCAAAGAGGCCGAACAGCTCAAAGATGAATACGTCTCGACCGAGCACCTCTTCCTGGCCATGCTCAAGGACCCGAAGAGCGAGGCCTCCCGGATCCTGCGCGCCAACGGCGTCGATGAGGACGCGGTCCTCAAGGCCCTGGCCGCGGTCCGCGGCTCGCAGCGGGTGACAGATCCCGAGCCCGAGGGCAAGTACCAGGTCCTCGAGAAATACACCCGCGACCTGACGGCCCTGGCCCGCCAGGGGAAGATCGACCCGGTCATCGGGCGGGAGGACGAGATCCGGCGGGTCATCCAGGTCCTGTCGCGGCGGACCAAGAACAATCCCGTCCTCATCGGCGAGGCCGGCGTCGGCAAGACGGCCGTCGTCGAGGGCCTGGCCCAGCGCATCGCCAACGGCGACGTGCCCCAATCGCTCAAGAACAAGCGCCTGCTCGCCCTCGACATGGGCTCCCTCGTCGCCGGGACGAAGTTCCGGGGCGAGTTCGAGGACCGGCTCAAGGCTGTGCTCAAGGAGATCGGCGAATCGGGCGGGGACATCGTCCTCTTCATCGACGAGCTCCATACGATCATCGGCGCCGGCGCGGCCGAGGGCGCGATCGACGCCTCGAACATGCTCAAGCCGGCCCTGGCCCGGGGCGAGCTCCGCTGCGTCGGGGCGACCACCCTCAACGAGTACAAGAAGCACATCGAGAAGGACGCCGCGCTGGAGCGGCGCTTCCAGCAGGTCTACGTCGACGAGCCGACG
>MEYC01000044.1 GCA_001775715.1 Candidatus Aminicenantes bacterium RBG_16_66_30
GTTCCCGCGGCGCCGGTGCCGGGCACCGGGGCTGAAGCCAGGACGGAGACGAAGCCGGCCGCCCCTGAAGCCAAGCCGGCCCCGGTCGAAGCGGCTCCCGCCCCTGTCCCCGCAGCCGTCGCGGGCCTGGCCGAGTCCGATGTCGTCGTCGAGACCTCCCTTTACAGGGCCGTCTGGTCGAATAAGGGGGGCCTTCTCAAGAGCTGGACGCTCAAGAAGCATAAGAGCATCCGGCAAGTGGAGGGTCGCAAGATAGTCGAGGACCTCGAACTCGTTCCGGCAATGGCCGCCGAAATAGGGCGCTTCCCCTTCTCTCTCGGTCTCGACGACGTCGCCCTGGCGGGGACGCTCAACACCGCTCTCTTCGAAGCTTCCGGGGCCGGGCTGACGCTCGGCGACGGGGAGAAAGGCGAGATCCGGTTCGTTTACTCCGACGGAGCTTCCGTCCGGGCCGAAAAGGTCTTCCGTTTCACCGGGGGGAGCTATGCCCTGGACACCGAGGTCCGGGTCTGGAAGAACGGCCAGCCGGTCTCCCCGTCTGTCCTGTGGGGGCCGGGGATCAGCAACCTCAGCGCGGCCGACATGAAGCAGAGCTTCAGCGCCGCGAGGGGTTCCGCCGTCTACACGGGCGGGAAGGTCTACCGGATGAACGAGCGGAAGTTCAAGCCCGGCGAGAACACCTACAACTTCGTCGATTGGGCCGCCTATGAGGAGAACTATTTTCTCGCCCTCTTCGTCCTGCCGTCCCAGAAAGGGCAAGCGGCCTTCCTGCAGGAAACCGCCGAAGGCCGGGCCCCGGCCTATTTCCTCTATGTGACCGAGCCGCGCAGGGCTTTCATCGGTCCCAAGTCCGCCGACGATCTCAAGGCCTTCGGCTACGATTCGAAAAAGGCCATCCACTACGGGACCTTCGGCAGCATCGCCGAGATCCTGCTCGTCGCCGTCAAGTTCTTCCACAAGCTCGTCCCGAACTGGGGCGTCGCCATCATCCTCCTCACGATCGCCATCAAGCTCCTCTTCTTCCCGCTGACCTACAGCTCGACGAAATCGATGGCCAAGATGGCCGACCTCCAGCCGAAGATCAAGGCCATCCGGGCCAAGTACAAGAAGGCCAAATCGGACATCGGCCAGCGCCGTGAGATGAACGAAGAGATGATGAGGCTCTACAAGGAGCAGGGCGTCAATCCGGCCGGCGGCTGTCTGCCTCTGCTCATCCAGCTGCCCGTGTTCTGGGGCGTCTTCCGGATGCTCGTCGTGGCCGTCGAGTTCCGCCACGCGCCCTTCGCCCTCTGGATCACCGACCTTTCCATGAAGGACCCCGCTTACGTGACGCCGATCCTCATGGGCATCACCCAGTTCATCTCGCAGAAGATGACCCCGACCTCGGCCGACCCGTCGCAGGCCAAGATGATGCTCATCATGCCCTTCGTAATGACCATATTTTTCATCAACTTCCAGAGCGGCCTGGTCCTGTACTGGCTGACCACCAACGTCCTCCAGATCGGCCAGCAGGCCCTCATGAACAAAATGATGCACCGGCACCCCGCGCCGGCCAAAGCGAGATGACGATGGACAACGAGACAAAACCCGAGACCCCCCAGCCGGCCGAAGCCGCGCCGGCCGACGAACGGCCGGAGTACAGCGGCCGCAACCTCGAAGAGGCGATCAGCCTGGCCGAGCACCGGCTCAAGATACCCCGCGAAAAGTTCAACTACGAGATCGTCACCGAGAAGACCCGGCTCTTCGGCATGAAGTGCAAGGAGATCGTCATCCGCGCCTGGGCCAAGGACGAGGCCGCCGATAACGCCGCCGAGCGCTTCCTCGCCGAGCTGATGACCGTCTTTCCCCTCGAGCTGACCTACCAGGTCAAGAAGCGGTCCGACATCATATTCGTCATCTTCGACGGCCCGGATAAGACGATGCTCCTCCGGAACGACGGCGCGCTCCTGCTGTCCCTCCAGCACGTTCTGAACAAGCTCTCCCCGATCAAGGTCCAGGTGGACTGCGAGTTCTACCGGAAGCGGAAAGAGAAGAAGCTCAAGGATTACGCCCAGAGCGTCGCCCGGCAGGTGTCGGACACAGGCCGCGAGGAGATCCTCGACCTCATGAACCCGTACGAGCGGCGCATCATCCACATCGTCGCCAACGAGACGCCGGGCGTCACCAGCGAGAGCATCGGCGACGGGTTCCTCAAAAAGGTCAAGATCTTCCGCGTCCCCCGCTGACGCGCCCCCGCTTGGGGGATTTCGTCAAAGGATCCGCCCTGCGGCACTCGGGGTATTCCTTCCGTGGGCCGCGGAGCGGCTCGAACGATAGCCTTCCCCGGCCGGGAGAGTCCTTCACGCCGGTCCGTGCGCCGGACTCGGCGCCAAAACAACTCGCTCGGCGTCCGCTACGCCTCGCTCAAACACGTTTTGGCGGTTTCCAGGGAAACTGCCCTCGTCCGCCACGCGGCCCAGCTAGACTCTCCCTACACCGGGTTCAGGCTACCCTCCTCGCCGCTAATTCCGGCCTCCTCCAGGAACACCCCTGCGCGCTGTGAATAACCTTCAGAACCCCTTGAAGGACAGAATTAATAGCTCGGATCGAAATGGCCAGGGACGTAGCTGGCTGCGGAAGAAGGGGTTGAGGGGTGTCGTCGGAGACGATCCCCGAGGCCCCTCCGCAGCCGGTTGCGCCCCAGAGGCCTTGTCATTGGCAGGGGGCTCATCTAGAATGGGAAGCTGGATGAAAGGGCATTTGTGCTCGAAGATACGATCATCGCCGTAGCGACGCCGCCTGGGTTCGGAGGGCTGGGTGTCGTCCGGATCAGCGGCAAAAGGGCCCTGGCCGTGGCCGGGCGCGTATTCGAAGCCAAGTCCGGGGGAAAGAGACCCTTCCCGGTGAGGCGGCCGATATTCGGGACAATACGCGATCCGGAGCGGAGAGCGGCCCTCGATGAAGCGTTTCTGACCTATTTTAAAGCTCCCCGGTCCTATACCCGGGAGGACGTCGTCGAGCTGAGCGTCCACGGCAGCCCGGCCGTTCTCGAGAGCATTCTCAGGCTCGGCGCCAAGGCCGGCGCGCGGCTCGCCCGGCCGGGAGAATTCACCCTCAGGGCCCACTTGAACGGCCGTCTCGACATCATCCAGGCGGAGGCCGTCAACGACCTCATCAGGTCCGTCTCCCTGACCCAGGCGCGGATATCGTCCCGCCAGCTCGGCGGGAGCTTGTCCCGCCGGATCGCCCGGCTGCGCGGTAGGCTCATCTCGCTTCTCGCGGCGGTCGAGGCCGGGCTCGAGTTCCCCGAAGAGGGGCTCCGTTCGGGGCCTGCGGCTTGGAGAAGGTCCCTCTCCGCCATCGTCTCCGATATCGACCGTCTGGTCCTTAGCCATGAGGCCGGACGGGCCCTCAGCCAGGGCGTCACGCTGGCCATCACCGGCCGGACGAACGTCGGGAAATCGACCTTGTTCAACGCCCTTCTCGAGGAAGATCGGGCCATCGTCACGCCATTCCCGGGGACGACCAGGGATTTCCTCAGGGAGGAGCTGGTCATCGACGGCATCGTCTTCCATCTCGTAGACATGGCCGGATTGGGGCGGGCCGCCCACCCGGTTGAAAAGCGGGGGATCGCCCGGGGACAGAGGATCGCCAGGGAGGCCGACGGCCTGCTCCTCGTCATCGACGTCTCGAGGGCCTGGAGCGAAGAAGACGAGAGGCTCGTCCGAAGATACCTGTCCCGGAATGCCATTTTGGTCATGAACAAGACCGACCTGCCCGGAAAGGTGGATCGCAAGAAGGTCCGAGCGATCGCCGGAGAGAATCCGATCGTGGAGGTCTCCGCGCTCAGGGGCAAGAACATAGACGCGCTCCGCGGGGCCATCCGGGCCCGTTTCGCGCCCCGGACGCCCGAAACGGAAGAGGTCATCCTGCACGCCCGTCAACAAAACTGTCTCCAGGAGGCCCTGGGAGCTCTGCGCCGGGCGGAAAGACTCCTGGCCAAGCAGCATTCCGAGGAGGTCCCGGCTGAGGAGATCCGGGCCGCGATCTCCTTCATAGGCGAATTGACCGGGGAAGTCCGGGCCGAGGAGGTCCTCGAGGAGATCTTCGGCCGCTTCTGCGTCGGAAAATAAGGACAGCTATGGCCGGCCGGAAAGGGTTCGATATCGTCGTCGTCGGGGCGGGCCACGCCGGCTGCGAGGCCGCCGCGGCGGCCAGCGCCATGGGGCTTCGGACCTGCCTCGTCACCATCCACCTCGAGACCATTGCCCAGATGTCCTGCAATCCGGCCATCGGAGGGTTGGCCAAGGGCCATCTCGTCCGGGAGATCGACGCCCTGGGCGGCCTGATGGGCCTCCTGGCCGATGAAACCGGCATCCAGTTCCGCCTGTTGAACAGGAGCCGGGGCGGAGCCGTCCAGGCTCCCAGGGCCCAGTGCGACAAGGCGGCCTATCGGCTGGCGATGAAGCACCGCCTCGAGAGAATCGCCAACCTGTCCATATTCCAGGGCATCGTCGCCCAAGTGGTTGTCAAGAAGGGCGCGGCCGCCGGGGTCCGGACGATAGACGGGACCTTTTTGCCGGCGAAAGCCGTGATCATCACCCCCGGGACCTTCCTCAACGGGCTGATCCATATCGGTCTCCACAGCTATCCGGCCGGCCGGGCGAACGAACCACCGTCCGTCGAGCTCGCGGAACAGCTCAAGAAGCTCGGTCTGAGGATCCTCCGCCTGAAGACGGGCACCCCGATGCGCTTGGATAGGGACACGATCGACTGGACGGCGTTCACCCCCCAGCCCGGAGACGACGAGCCCGTTCCGTTCTCCTATCGAACGCGGGGGCCCCTCAAGAACAAGGTCGACTGTCATCTCGGCCATACGAATGCCGCTACCCACGCGGTCATCAGGAGAAACCTCGCCAAATCCCCCTTATATGGGGGCAAGATCAAGGGCATAGGCCCCCGTTACTGCCCTTCGATCGAGGACAAGGTGGTCAAATTCCCGGAGCGCGCCCGTCACCAGTTCTTCCTCGAGCCGGAGGGCATCGAAACGACCGAGGTCTATGTCAACGGCCTGTCCTCGAGCCTGCCCTATGAGGTTCAGCGGGAGATCCTGGATACGATACCGGGGCTCGACCAGGCCAAGATCGTGCGGCCAGCCTATGGCATCGAATATGATGCCGTCTCCCCCACCGAGCTGTTTCCTACGCTGGAAACCCGGAAGATCCGGCGGCTTTATCTGGCCGGACAGATCAACGGCACCTCGGGGTATGAAGAAGCGGCCGCCCAGGGCCTCATGGCCGGCATCAACGCGGCCCTGGCCGTCAAGAAGAAACAGCCGTTCGTCCTGCGCCGGGACGAAGCCTACATCGGTGTCCTCATCGACGATCTCGTCTCCTCCGGGGTCGAAGAGCCATACCGGCTATTCACTTCTCGGGCGGAATACCGGCTGATGCTGAGGATCGACAATACCGACCGCCGCCTGATGGGCTACGGCCGCGAGCTTGGCTTGGTCCCCGACGCTGTCTGGGGGGAATACCTGGCAAAACAGGAGCGGATCGCGAAAGCGGCGGCTTTTCTCAAGAAAACCCGGGTCAAGACGGAAGCCGGCGATAGCTTGAGCTTGTGCGAATTCCTAAAAAAACCCGAGATCCGCCTCGAGGATGTGCTAAAATGGAGCGAGTTCCCCGGCGCGCTGAGCGACGAGGAGTCGAGGTTCCTCGAATCGGAAACGAAATATGAGGGCTATATCAGAAAGCAGGAACGGGAGATCGCCAAGGCCGCGAGGGCAGATTCGATGAAGATCCCGGGCGGAATCGATTTTGGCAGGGTCCCCGGATTGACCCGGGAAGCCGTCGAAAAGCTCGAGAAAAAGCGGCCAACGACCCTTGGTGAGGCCCGGAAGATCTCCGGCATGACTCCCGCGGCCGTCCAGAACGTCGGGTTGTACCTCGAGATCCTACGAAAAAAGGGGGCTCAGCGGCCCCCCGTTCCACGTGGAACAGGACCGGACGATGAATAAAGTCATCGCGGTCGCCAACCAGAAGGGCGGCGTCGGTAAGACGACGACCGCGATCAATCTCTCCGCCTGCCTGGCTCTCAAGAACCGGAGGACGCTCCTCCTCGATCTGGACCCCCAAGGCATGTCGACCTTGGGTCTCGGCAAACCCAAGGAACCTTCCAAGGGGATCTATCAGGTCATGATGAACGGTCGGGATCTGATGGATTGCATGACGGGAACCGAGCTCGAAAACTTCTACTTGTGCCCATGCTCTCCTGAGCTCTCGGGCGTCGAAGCCGAGCTCTATCCCGCCGAACGGAGAGAGAAGCGGCTCGTTGACGCGGTCGAGAAAGCGCGCCGGTATTTCAATTTCATCATCATCGATTGCCCGCCCTCGCTCGGTTTCCTGACCATCAACGCCCTGTCCGCGGCTGATTCGCTCGTCATTCCCGTCCAGACGGAATTCTTCTGCATGGAAGGCATCCCGGATCTGTTTCAGATGTTGGAGACCGTCCGGACATACTTCAATCCCAGGCTGGCCATCGAAGGCCTCCTCTTGACCATGTACGACGAGCGCACGAACCTCTCCAAGCAGGTCGCCGAAGAGATCCGCAAGTCGTTGAAACACATCATGTTCGAAGCTGTCATCCCGCGCAATATCCGCTTGGCCGAAGCGCCGAGCTTCGGCAAGCCCATCGTCCTCTACGACATCAAGTCGAAAGGGGCCGAGGCCTATCTCAACCTCGCCGAGGAGATCATCCGCCGATGAACAAGAAAGCCCTGGGAAAAGGTCTGGGTGCGTTCATCCCCGACGAATTCAGCATCCTGAAGGACGAAAGGTTCGCCGAGCTCGACCTCGAGGACGTCAAGCCCAATCCCTTTCAACCGAGGAGGAAGTTCGACGACCAAACGATAGACGAGCTGGCCCGGTCGATCAAGGAGACAGGCATCGTGCAGCCGGTCATCGTGGCCCCTGAAGAGGACCACTATAAGATCATCGTGGGAGAACGGCGGTGGAGGGCCGCCCAAAGGGCCGGTCTGCGCAAGATCCCGGTCCTCATCCGGAACATCCCCAAGGACAAGCAGCTCGAGGTCTCTCTCATCGAGAACATCCACCGCGAGGAGCTCAACGCGTTGGAGATCGCCCAGGCCTATCAGCAGCTCATCGACGATCACGGCTACGCCCAGCACGAGCTGGCCGATAAGGTCGGAAAGGACAGGAGCTCGGTCACGAATTACCTCCGGCTCCTCAAGCTTCCTCAAGAGATCCAGGACCGCCTGACCGGAGGCGAGATCACCATGGGGCACGCCCGGGCCCTTCTGGCTCTCGAGGAAACCTCCGCCCAGCTCTACGCCTGCCGCCAGATCATCGACCGCAGCCTCTCGGTCCGGAACGCCGAAGCCCTCGTCAACCGCCTCAAGAAGAAGGCGCCGCGGGCGCAGAGAAGCCTGGCCGATCCGGACCTCCACGCCCTGCAGGAGGAGATGCTCAAGAGCCTGGGGACCAAGGTCCTCGTCGCGGGCAACCGGAGCAAGGGCGTCGTGAAGATATATTATTTTTCGCTGGACGATCTCAACAGGATCTATGACCGGATCAAAGGAGCAAGCTCATGAAAGACAGGCCGCGAGAGCTGAACGAGACGAAGCTGGCCGGGTTGATCGACATGGAGTCGGAGTTCAAGGGCGATCTGACCTTTAAAGGATCCTTCCGGATAGAAGGGACCTTCAAGGGGACGATCAACTCGGACTCCCTCCTCGTCGTCGGGGAGCGCGGCAAGGTCGAGGCCGACGTCAAGGTCGGGCAGCTCGTCATCAACGGGGAGGTCCGGGGGACCCTCCAAGCGTCCGAGCGGATCGAGGTCCACAACAAGGGCCGCGTCTTCGGGACGCTTCTCACGCCGACGCTCGTCGTCGAAGAAGGCGCGTATCTCGAGGCGACCTGCCAGACGAAGGGGGCCGCCGGGCCCGCCGTCGCTTCGGGCAAGGAAACGGGCCAGGACTGAGCCGGCCCCTTTCGCGCCCTTCCGGCGGCCGCCCCGCCGCTTTCTCCGCTTGAGTGCGGCGCGCCCGCGTAATATAATCGGGGGGTTAAATCCAGAACGAGAGTCCTATGACCAAGTACATCTTTATCACCGGCGGGGTTATTTCCGGGCTGGGCAAGGGCATCGCCGCGGCGTCCATCGGCCGCCTTCTGGAGAGCCACGGCTATCGGATCACCATCCAGAAATTCGATCCCTATCTCAACGTCGATCCGGGAACGATGAGCCCGTTCCAGCACGGGGAGGTCTACGTCACCGATGACGGCGCGGAGACCGACCTCGACCTCGGCCATTACGAGCGCTTCACGTCGGCCCGGACGACCCGGGCCCACAACTGGACGGCCGGGAAGATCTACGAGTCCATCATCCGCAAAGAGCGCAAGGGCGAATACCTGGGCAAGACCGTCCAGGTCATCCCCCACGTCACGGATATGATCAAGAGCGCCGTCGAATCCGTCGCCGAAGGTAACGATATTGTTATCTGCGAGATAGGAGGAACAGTCGGCGATATCGAAAGCCTCCCCTTCCTCGAGGCCACGAGGCAGATGCGCCTCTCTCTCGGGGTCGACAAAACGCTCTTCATCCACCTCACCCTCGTCCCGTTCGTCGGCGTTTCGGGCGAGCTCAAGACCAAGCCCACGCAGCACAGCGTCAAGGAGCTGCGGGCGATCGGCATCCAGCCCGACATCCTCCTCTGCCGCACGGGGCGCGATCTCTCGGCGGACATCAAGTCCAAGATCGCCCTGTTCACGAACGTGCCGGTCGAGGCCGTCGTCACCGCCATCGACGTCGATACGATCTACGAGATCCCGTTGAACTACGCCGCGCAGGGCCTCGACGCGACCATCCTCAAGATGCTCCGGCTGCCCCGCCGCAAGAAGAACATGGCCGCATGGGAGGCCATGGTCGGGCGGATCAAGGCTCCCAAGGACGTCGTCGAGATCGGATTGGTCGGAAAATACGCGGGCCTGCATGACTCCTACATGAGCCTGAATCAGGCTCTCGTCCACGGCGGACTGGCCCATCGGCTCAAGGTCGATATCGATTGGATCGAGGCCGAAGCCCTGGAGAAGGAGGATCCGGCCAGGATCCTCGGCGCGAAGGACGGCATCCTCGTGCCCGGCGGCTTCGGCAAGCGCGGGATCGAGGGCAAGATCCGGGCCGTCACGTACGCCCGCGAGAACAAAGTGCCGTTCTTCGGCATCTGCCTGGGCATGCAGTGCGCGTCGATCGAGTACGCCCGATCGCTCGCCGGACTGAAGAAAGCGAACAGCACGGAATTCGTCCCGGACGCCCCGCACAAGGTCATCGTCCGCTGGCGCGAGCTGGCCATGGACTGCGACATCGGCGGGACGATGCGCCTGGGCCAGTACCGGTGTGAGCTCAAGAAGGGCAGCGTCGCCCACCAGGCCTACCGGGCCCTCAGGATCTCGGAGCGCCACCGGCACCGGTACGAATTCA
>MEYC01000045.1 GCA_001775715.1 Candidatus Aminicenantes bacterium RBG_16_66_30
GACCGGGTCCGGACCTTCCGCCACCAGCTCTTGTTCGCCGCGTACCACCGGACCGTCCGCTTCAAGCCTTCCGCGAACGGCGTCTCCGGCTCCCAGCCGAGGGCCCGGATGAGCCCCGAATCCATGGCGTAGCGGCGGTCGTGGCCGGGCCGGTCCGGGACGAACTGGATGAGCTCGTGGGGCGAGTCGAGGGCGTCCAGGATGCGCCGGGCGAGGTCGATATTGGCCAGCTCGAAGCCGCCGCCGACGTTGTAGACGCCGCCGCCTCGGCCCCGCAGGATGGCCGCCTCGACGGCCCGGCAGTGGTCCTCGACGAAGAGCCAGTCGCGGACCTGGAGCCCGTCGCCGAAGACGGGCAGGGTCTTGCCCTCGAGGGCGTTCGTCAGGAACAGGGGGATGAGCTTCTCGGGGAACTGGCCGGGCCCGTAAGTATTCGACGGCCGGAGGACGATCGTCGGCAGGCCATAGGTCACGTGGTAGGCCCGGGCGAGGTGGTCCCCGGCCGCCTTGGTCGCCGCGTAGGGCGAGGACGGGAGAAGAGGGTCCGTCTCCCGGGCCGCCCGCCCGGGCCGGCTGCCGTAGACCTCGTCGGTCGAGATGTGGATGAAGAACTCGACGGCCGGGAAGGCCCGCAGGGCGTCGAGCAGCGTGTAGGCGCCGTGGACGTTGGTCAGGACGAATTCGCCGGCGTCGTAGATCGACCGGTCGACGTGGGTCTCGGCGGCGAAATGGACGACCCCCTGGACGCGGGCGAAGAGCTTCCGGACGAGGGCCTTGTCCCGGATGTCGCCGAGGATGAACTCGTAGCGCGGGTCCTCCTCCACGTCGCGGAGATTGTCGAGGTTCCCCGCGTAGGTCAGCTTGTCCAGGTTGACGACCCGGGTCTGCTTGTAGCGGCGGAGGATCAGGCGGACGAAATGACTGCCGATGAAGCCGGCCCCGCCCGTGACCAGGACCGTCATCCCTTCGAGGGTCCGTTCCGTGCTCATGGTCGCGCTCCCGTTCTCAGAATCCGGCCCCGCTGAGGAAGCCGAGCGTCTTCCCGATCACCCCGAGCCCCAGGGAGAACCTGACCTGGAGGTCCGGCGTCTCGCGGAAGTAGTAGGCGCCGACGTCAATGAGGAAGTCGACGCACTGGTAATGATAGACCGCCCTGGCCCCCGTGTACAGGAGCTTGCGCTCCTTGATGTTGTAGTCGGCGGCGAGCTCGAGGTCGAGGTCGAGCCCGGGGAGCCTCAGCCCGCCATGGGCGCCGATCTGATCGCGGTTGTAGAGCGCGATGAGCTCCGGATCGACGCCGGCGATCCAGGAGTTGCGGCTCCTGAACCAGCTGACGGTCAGGAAATCGCCGCCGTCCTTGCTCCCGGCCGTAGCGCTCAGCCTCAGGCTCGACAGGTTCTTGTAGTAGGGATTGTAGGCGGCCGAGGCGTCGAAGCTGAATCGGGCTTGGGGGTAGAAGCGGACGGTCCCGGTGATCTCCGAGAACCGGGGCGGCTTCCCGTCGACCGGGAATCTGGAGAGAGGACCGTCCTCGGGCGAGAAATAGTACGTCTGCCCGAGGCCCAGGGAGAAGACCTCGACCGCCCGTTCGCCCGCCTTGAACAGGAACCGGCTGGTGACGCCGTAGCTCATCTGATGGTAGCGGAAGAAGCCGTAGGAGGTGACGATCCGGTCAGCGTACCGGGTCGGGCTGTCGAAGGAATAATTGACGAAGGGCTCGACGATGTTCTTGAGCCGGGCCCGGCCATCCCGGCCGTAGAAGACCCGGGCGAACACCGGCCCGACGATCTCGACCGCGGCGACGAGGTTCCCGGTGAAGAGGTCCTCGCCGACGATCGCGCCGGTCACCGGGTCGAGGCTCTCGCCGTAGTAAGAGACGTTGGCCGTGACCGAGGTCGTCGCGGTGAGCCAGGGGATCGAGGCGAACGGCAGGGTCACCGTGGGGCTGACCGCGACCCGGCTCGAGCGCCGCTCCGTCCCGGCCTCGTATTCGGACTTCCAGCCGTACTGAGAACGGGCGAAGGACGTTGCCAGGGAGAAATAGAGGGGCCCGGCGATCTTGGTCTTGAAGACGCTGAAGTTGACCTGGGGGAGCGCGGTCGTGACGTTGGCGTCGTCGATCTGGGAAAAGTAAGTCTCGAAGCGCGAAACGCGCGCGCTCATGTTGAAGCGCCGCCAGGACCGCGAGAGGTAGGCCTGGGAGGTCCGGTTGTAGACCACGGCCCGCTGGTAGTTCTCGTCGAACTCCCTGAGGAAGCTGTAGGAGGTCTGGTAGTCGATGTTGGCGACGAGGGTGAAGCCCCAGGGCAAGGCCTGGGTGTGGTTGATCCGGACGATGGACGAGCTCGCGGGCTTGGCCCCTGAAGCGTCCCGCTTGTAGACGAAGTAATAGAGGTTGAGGTCGCCCTTGGTCCCGCCCGGGAAGAGGTAGCGGTATTCGAGCCCGGCCCCCGTGCCGCGCTTCGAATAGAGGTCGACGCCGAGCGTGGCGTCCATGTTGGACGCGATGGCCCAGTAGAATCCCTGGGACAAGGACAGGCCTTTCTCGCCGCCGAAGCCGATCCGGGGCATGAGGAAGCCCGTGGCCCGGTCCTTCAGGGGATAGCGCATGTACGGAGTGTAAAAGAGGGGAACGCCTTTGATCCGGACGACGGCGTCCCACATCTCCACATGATCGTCCGTCCGGATGTTGGCCCGGGAAACGCCGAAGCTCCACCGGGGATTGGGCTGCGTGCAGGCCGTGATCCGGCCTTTCTTCAAGCTATAGAGGTCGGTTTGCTTCCGCTCGAGCGTCTCCGCCTCGAACAGGACCGACGGCGGGAGCATGCCGGAGGCCTTTTCGATCGTCCCCCGGCCCGTCTCGAGGTTGAAGAGAATGCGCTCGGCCCGGATGACCTCGGCGCCCGACTGGACGACGACGTTGCCCTCGGCGATGACGTCCTTCGACTCGAGGTTGTACTCGACCCGGTCGGCGAAGAGAAGGATGTCGCCGGAGCGGACCTCGACGTCGCCCGCGGCGAAGACCCTGTCCTTCGTCCGCTCCTGGCTCCGGGCCACGATCCTGACATCGGCGGGGCGGCCGGGATCCGCCGGCGCGGCGGGAGCGGCAGGAGCGGGCGGCTGGGAGAGGAGAAAGGCCGGAAGACCGGCGGCGGCGAGGCACAATCCGGCGAGCAGGCGTCCGAGCTTCGGCCGGGAAGGACAGAGATCCATGGCCTGTTATTTAGCACAGCGACTGGGGAGAAGCAAACGAGGCAAATCGAGGCGGATCAGGCTTCTGGAGGCTGCGGCGGTTCATCCTTCAACTGCTTCCTGAGCGCCCGGAACAAGCTGAGGAGGCCCGAGACGATGCCGAGAACGGTGAACGTCAGGAGGAGCCAGGGGTCCGTGCCGAGCCAACGGTCAAGGAAATAGCCGAAGAAGAGGCCGACGGCGATCGAGGACGGCAGGATGAGGCCAAGCGAGCTCAGCTCCGCTAGCCGCCGGAGATCCGGCCGAGAGGGCTTGTCGCTCATCGGGACAGTTTCCCGGCGGTTCCTGCCTCCGGCTCCACGGCCGCGGGCTTCGACGCCCAGGCCCCGCCCTCATTGAACAGGGCGTTGAAGCCGAAGCCGAACCCGAAAGCCAGGCAAAAGAGCTTGAAGAAGGCCTCGAGCGTCCGGCCATCGGGTCCGCCTTCGAACTGGGGGAAGAGGGTCAGGGTCAGGATGAGGCCGATGGCCGCGGAAGCCAGGGCCGAATAGAGGTAGCGGCGGCTGAAGCCGCGGACCTTGCCTTCCCGGACCTTGCGCAGCCAGGGCAGGATCGTCCGGGCCAGGACGCCGAGGAGAAGGCCGAAGAACTTCACCAGGAATTCCGTGGACATGTCTCGCTCCTCCCGGGGCCGGCTCCCGTCGCCGGCCTTATTATACTTAAAATACGGAATCCGGGGATTCCGTTCACCTTTTGGCCGGAAATCGCCGGGAAAGTGCTATAATCTCCCCGTCATGGAGCCCGAAAAGCCTGGCGCCATCGAGGAACGCGTCCTGCGGCGGATCCCGGTCGAGATCGCCGTCGGGGCCGCCGCCTTGGCCCTCGGGGCCGCCCTGGTCTTCGATCCTCTGACCGGGCTCCTTGTCTTCGCCGGGGGGGCCTTTTCGGCCCTCGGCTTCGCCTGGCTCAAGCAATCCCTGACCCGGATCCTCACGAGCGGCCGGAAGGGGGCCCTCCGCTCCGGCGTCGCGCTCTACGCCCTCCGGCTCGTGTTGATTTGCGGGGTCTTTTTCCTTATAATCCTCCTCTATCCGAAGAAGATCCTCGCCTTCGGGGCGGGCTTTTCCGTCGTCGTCTTGGTGTCTCTCGTCGAGGGCATCCGGGCTCTTCTTCTCTTGAGAACATGGAAGGCTTAGAGCACAGCCTCTGGATCGTCGACGCCTTCAACCGCGTCTTCGGCCCGCCCATCTCCGCGCTCCTCGGTCTCGCCGGGATCGAGGTTGCCGACCCTCTCCACGTCGTCCCCGATTTCCTCGTCATGGTCCTCGTCGTCGCCCTCGTCCTGATCGTCCTCCTCGGCCTGGCCTCGCGCCGGCCCCGGCTCGTTCCCGGGGCCCGGCAGAGCGTCGCCGAGATGATCGTCCAGGTCTTCGAGGGGCTCATCGTCGACACCGTCGGCCCGGACGGCCGGAAGTACCTGCCCGTCATCGGGACGGTCGGGCTCTTCGTTTTCGGCTGCAACATGATCGGCCTCGTCCCGGGCTTCATGTCGCCGACGAGCAAGCTCAACGTCACCCTCGGCTGCGCCCTCGTCGTCTTCTTCTACTACCACGCCCAGGGCGTCAGGGCCCAGGGGCTCAAGTATTTCAAGCACTTCCTGGGCCCTATCCCGGCCCTGGCCCCGCTGATGGTCCCGATCGAGGTCATCAGCCATTTCTCCCGGCCCGTTTCCCTATCGATGCGGCTCTTCGGCAATATTTTCGCCGAGGAGCTGCTCATCGTCATCATGGCCTCGATCATTCCCTATCTCCTGCCCCTGCCGTTCATGGCCGTGGCCATCTTCACGTCGCTCATCCAGTCGTTCGTCTTCGTCCTCCTGTCCTGCATCTACATCGCGGGCGCCGTCGCCCATGAAGAAGAGCATTAAACACAAAGGAGTTCCGCCATGTCCAAGAGACTCAAAGCCCTGAGCCTGATGTTCTTCGGTATCGCCCTCATGGCTCTCCCGCTGCTGGCCCAGGAAGGGGCCCAGGCGGCCGAGCTCGGCAAGTCCCACGCCGATATCTTCAAGGTGTCGCTCATCGTCGGCGGGGCCATCATCACCCTGGCCGTGATCGCGGGCGCCTTCTGCCAGGCCAAGGCCATCAGCGCCGGGTGCGAGGGGATCTCGCGGAATCCGGCCAGCGCGCCGACCATCCGGTTCCTCCTCATCTTCGGCCTCGTCCTCATCGAGACCCTGGTCATCTACGCCCTGCTGATCACCATCATCATCACGATGGTCCAGTGGGGGAACTACGGGCTCAAGGCCTAGCGGCTGGGGACCTCGGGACGCCGCGACGGATGACGCGATCGGCACCGGCTCTCATCGCCGCGTCTTTCAAGCGCTTCGGCGCAGACAAGGGCTGGACCTCGGCCATCGTCATCTCCTACTTCGCCCTGCTCGCCTGCGTCCCGCTCGTGGCCCTCTTCTTCGCCGTGGCGGCACGCTTCCTGGGCGACACGGAGGTGGCCCTGCGCAGCCTCAATATCTTCACGGACGAGTTCTTCGCCCGGCTCGATCCCGCGTTCTTCAAAAGCCTGGGGGACTTCTCGGGCACCGTCGGCAATCTCGGGCTGTTCGGCGTCGTCGGCTCGTTCGTCTCGGCCAGCTTCCTCTTTTCCTCCCTCATCACGACGGTCAACCAGATCTTCCGGACGAAATACCACCGGTCCTTCTTCTACAACCGCCTCATGGAGTTCCTGTTGATGGCCGTCGTCGGCATCTTCATGATCTTCTCGCTGGCCATGACGGCCGTCTGGACGGCCCTCGGCCGGACGATCCAGGAGAGCGAGCTCGTCCGGGCCACGCTGAGCCCCGAGGCCGCCACAGCCTTCAACAACGTCTTCCTGAAATACGTCATCCCCTACGCGCTGACCTTCCTGATGTTCTTCATCCTTTACAAGTACATCCCGGAGGTCAAAGTCCACACCCGGGCCGCGCTCATCCCGGCCGCGGTCGCCGCCCTGCTGTTCGAAATCTTCAAGAGGGCCTTCGCCTTCTACGTCGCCAACGTCTCCGCGATCGGCATCGTCCTCAGCAAAATCCTTCAGGGCACGTTGACCTCGGTTCTTTTCTTCCTTCTCTGGATCACCTCGTCGCTGGTCATCCTGCTCTGGGGGGCGGAGCTGGCGGCACTGCTCAACGAGAAGTACGACGCGACGGCGGCCGTAACGGCCCCGGCGAAGGCAACCGCCGCCAAAGCATAGGTCTCCAGGGGGAGGCGGGGGTTCTTTCAGATATTTCTCAGAAGTGCGGCTCCGAGCCGCTCCGCCGCACTTCTGACGGCAGCTCCTACGAATCCGCCGCCGGCTGCCGGGCGAGATACTCCTGGACGGACAGGGCGGCGTGGACGCCCGAGCCCACAGCCGTGGCGATCTGCTTGGGGCAGGCGTCGCAGACGTCGCCGGCGGCGAAGATGCCCGGGACGGACGTCTGCGTGTCGCGGCCGACCTTGATCTGACCCCATTCGTTGAGCTCGAGGAAGCCCTTGACGAAGTCCGTCTGGGGCCGGGTTCCGATCGAGACGAACAGGCCCGCGACGGGAAGGGAGGAGGTGGCGCCGCTTTTGAGGTCGATGAGAGAGATCGCTTCCACCTTCGTCTCGCCCATGACGCCGCAGACGATCGTGTCGTAGCGGATGCGGATCTTGTCGTTGGCCGCGACCCTCTCCTGATAGATCCTCTCGCCCCGGAACGTCGCCCGGCGGTGGATGAGGGTCAGGGTCTTGGCGAACTTGGTCAGGAATAGGGCCTCTTTGAGGGCGTTGTCCCCGCCGCCCACGACGGCGATGTCGCGCCCGGCGAAAAAGGCCCCGTCGCAGACGGCGCAGTAGGAGACGCCGCGCCCCGTCAGCCGCTCTTCGCCTTCGACGCCGAGCCGCCGGTAGGCGGATCCCGTGGCCACGATGACCGACCGGGCCTCGTATTCCCCGCTATGGCCTTTGAGGATAAAGCCCGTCGCCGACGTCGCGATCGAGAGGGCCTCGTCAAGGACGATGCCGGCGCCGAACGTCTCCGCCTGCTTGCGGAAGCCCTGCATCAGCTCGAAGGGAGCGACGCCGGACGGGAAGCCGGGGTAGTTCTCGACCCAGTCGGTCAGGAGGATCTGGCCGCCGGGCATGCCTCTCTCGAGGACGGCCGTCGAAAGCCTGGCCCGGCCCGTGTAGAGGGCCGCGGCCAGGCCGGCCGGACCGGCCCCGGCGATGACGACGTCCCAGGGGCCGTTCATGGCGCAAGGATCAGAGGTGCTTGGCGATGCGGTCGAGAAGCTTGGCCTTGGACTCGAAGCCGACGACCTTCTCCTGGGGCTGGCCGCCCTTGAACAGGATCAGGGTCGGGATGGCCATGACGCCGTACGTTTGGGGCGTCTGGACGTTCTCGTCGACGTTCATCTTGACCACTTTGAGCTTGCCCTTGTGGGACTCGGCGATCTCCTCGACGAGCGGGGCGATCATCTGGCACGGGCCGCACCACGGGGCCCAGAAATCCACCAGCGAGGGGAGGTCGGACTTGAGGACCTCCGCGTCGAAGGTGGCGTCGGTTCCGGTGACGATGGCGTCGGACATATCAATCTCCAATCCTGAGTGTTTTAGTAGTATATTGGCGAGCCCTCATGATAACGACTCACCGAAGCCCTGTCAAATCAAGAGGGACAGTCCCTACTCCGCCCAGCCGAGTTTCTCTTTGACCAGGTCGTAGTATTTCCGGCGCGGCGAGGTGATGAGCTGGAGCTCGAACGGCGCACTGCGGACCTCGACCGTGTCGTTGAGCTCGAAGACGCCGCCGCGCTGCCCGTCGAGCGTCAGATGGACCTCCTCCCCTCCGGTCAGGAGCCGGACGGCGATCGCCGAGGTCGCCGGCACGGCCATGGGCCGGAACGAGAGCGTGTGGGGGCAGATGGGCGTCAGGATGATGGCCGGGACCTGGGGGTGGAGGATGGGCCCTCCGGCCGAGAGCGAATACGCCGTCGACCCGGTCGGGGTCGAGACGATGAGGCCGTCGGCCTTGAGGGTCGCGACGTCCCGGCCGTCGACGCCGATCGAGAGCTCGATCATCCGGGCCTTGGCGCCCTTGGTGACGACGACGTCGTTCAGGCAGTAGGCGGCCGCGCTCCGGGTCCGGGCCTCCAGAAGCGAGCGCGGGCTGATGAGGCCTTCGTCTCCCGCCAGGAAGCGGTCGAGCGTGAGCGTCGCCTCGGTGACCGGGATCTCGGTCAGGAAGCCCAGCCGGCCCAGGTTGACGCCCATGACCGGGACGCCTGCCTGGGCCGCGTAATGGGCGACGCTGAGCAGGGTGCCGTCCCCTCCGAGGACGACGACGAGGTCCGAGGCGGCGGCGACTTCGGCCCGCGGCAGGCCGTTCGAGCGCCCGAGCTTGCGGGAGGCCACGGCCTCCAGGACGCAAACGATCCCGCGCGCCTCGAAATAGTCGACGAGGATCTTCAGGATGCCCTCGACCGACGGGGCGTGGGGCTTGATGACGATGCCGGCTTTACCCACTTTGTTCATGGCTCGTCGCCTCCTTGATCCAGGCTGGGACGGAGCCCGCGTTGAGTCCCGGGCTCCCTTTGATCCACCGAACGAAGAACTCGACGTTCCCCTTCTGGCCCCGCGTCGAGCAGCGGATGAGCCCAGCCGGGCCGAAGCCGAGCTCGCGGGCCCCCTCGATGATCCGGGCCAGGACCGCGGCATGGACGGCGGCGTCGCGGACGATCCCCTTCTTCCCGACGTCCTTCGGTCCGGCCTCGAACTGCGGCTTGATGAGGACGACGAGCGTCGAGGCGCCCGGGATCGCCCTCAGGGCGGGGAGGATCTTGAGGACCGAGATGAACGAGACGTCCATGGTGACGATGTCCGCGGGCTCGGGGATATCGCCGGGCCCGAGCCCGCGGGCGTTCTTCTCGACGGCCGCCACCCGGGGGTCCTTGCTGAGCCCCCAATCGAGCTGTTTCGTGTCGACATCGACAGCGTAGACCCGTTTCGCGCCGCGTTTGAGCAGGCAGTCGACGAAGCCGCCGGTCGACGCGCCGATGTCGAGCGCCACGAGGCCGCGGACGTCGACGCCGAACCGGTCGAGGGCCTCTTCGAGCTTGAGCCCGCCGCGGCTGACGAAGGGGAGCGGGCGCGCGACCTCGAGCGGGGCCTCGGCGTCGACGAGCTCGCCGGGCTTCGCGACCGGCCGTCCGCCCGCCGTCACCAGCCCGGCCATGATCAGGGCTTGGGCCTTCTCCCGGCTCGGAGCGAGGGAGCGCCCGACGAGGAGCTTATCCGCGCGTTCTTTCATCGCCGCCGCACGAGAGGGCCGTCTGGGTGAAATCCCTGATCTGGCGGACGAGCCCGGGAACGTCCAGGCCGACCATGGCCCTGATCTCGTCGGCCTTGCCCAGGGGATAGGCGCCGATGGGCAGCCCGATCGACTTGAACCGGATGCCGAAGCGGCCCTCGCGGTCGAGGAGCTCGCGCACGGCGCTGCCCGCGCCCCCGTCGACGACGCCTTCCTCGACCGTGATGACCGTGCTCCCCGGCCCGGCGAAACGGAGGATCGTCTCGCCGTCGAGGGGCTTGACGAAGCGGGCGTTGACGACGGCGAACGAAAAGCCCTCCTTCTCCAGCTCCCGGGCCGCATCGAGGGCCGGCCGGACCATATTGCCGACCGCGAAGAGGAGGTCCCGGCCGTCCTTGACGAGCTCGCTCCGGCCGAGCGGGAGGACCGAGAGCGGTTCGTCGATCGGGACGCCCAGGCCCTTGGCCTTGGGGAAGCGCACGGAGGCCGGATGGCCGTAGGCCAGGGCCGACCAGAGCATGTGCCTGAGCTCGCCCTCGTCCTTGGGGGCCATCACGATCATGTTGGGCATATGGCGGAGGTAGGCGATGTCGTTGACGCCCTGGTGAGTGGGCCCGTCGTCGGGGACGATGCCGGCCCGGTCGAGGACGAAGACGACCGGGAGGTCCATCAGGCAGACGTCGTGGTAGACCTGGTCGTAGGCCCGCTGAAGGAAGGTCGAGTAGATGGCCACGACCGGCTTGAGGCCGGAAACGGCCAGGCCGGAGGCGAAGGTGACGGCGTGCTGCTCGGCGATGCCGACGTCGAAAAAGCGGTCGGGGAGCTTTTCGGAGAACTCCCGGAGGCCGGTGCCCTCGCCCATGGCCGCCGTGATGGCCAGGACCTTGGCGTCCTTGCGGGCGATCTCGATCATTGCGTCGCCGAAGACGCTCGAGAACGATGGGCCCCGGTCGCGCTGGATCGGCTCGCCCGTGGCGATCTTGAACGGGCCGGCGCCGTGGAACTTCTCGGGATGGAGCCGGGCCGGCGGGTAGCCCTTGCCCTTCTGGGTCACGCACTGGATGAGGACCGGGCCGTCGAAGGTCTTGGCCGTCTCGAAGGCTTCGACAAGCGACTGGACGTTGTGGCCGTGGACCGGCCCGATGTAACGGATCCCGAGCTCCTTGAAGACGAGACCGGGGAAGAGGGTCTTCTTGACCAGCTCCTCCAGGGCCCGGCCGGCTTTGATCACCGGCTGGCCGAGCTGGGGGACCCTCTTGAGAATGGACTTGGCCTGGTCCTTCATCCGGATATAGCGTTGACCGGAAACGAGATAGGAGAAGTATTTCGACCAGGCCCCGACGTTGATCGATATCGACATCTCGTTGAAGTTGAGGACGATGATCAGCCGCTCGCGGAGATGGCCGATCTGGTTGAGGGCCTCGAGGGCGACGCCTCCCGTAAGGCTGCCGTCGCCGACGACGGCGACGACATGGTGTTTCTCGCCGGCCTTGTCCCGGGCGACGGCCATGCCCAGGGCGGCGGACAGGGCCGTCGAAGCGTGCCCCGTGTTGTAGGCGTCGTGATCGCTCTCTTCGCGGCAGGGGAAGCCAAGGATGCCGCCGCAGCGCCGCAGGCCGCTGAAGCGGTCCTTGCGGCCCGTCAGGATCTTGTGCGTGTAGCACTGGTGGCCGACGTCCCAGACGATCTTGTCTTGGGGCGTGTCGAAGGCCAAGTGGAGGGCCAAGGTTAGCTCGACAGCGCCCAGGTTCGACGCGAGGTGCCCGCCGTTCTTGGCCACCGTCTCCAGGATGAGGGCCCGGATCTCCATGGCCAGAGTGGAGAGCTCGCCGGGATCGAGCTTCCGGATGTCGGACGGCTCGCGGATCGTGTCGAGGATCTTGGCCATGCCCGTCCCTTCCCGCTCAGGCGTCGCCGCCCTCGCCCTCTTTCGCCTCGTCGCAGGCTTCGCCGGCGTCGAAATCCTTCGCCTGGAGGGTCCCCTTCTCGTCCTTGAGCAGGATCTCGACCTTGCGCTCGGCCTTGTCCAGCTCGCCCTTGAGGAACCGGGACATCTTGACGCCTTTCTCGAACAGGGCCAGGGATTCGTTGAGGGAGATCCCGCCCTTCTCGAGCTTGGCCACGATCTGCTCGAGCTCGGCCAGGGCCTTTTCGAACGTTAGGTTGGTCATCAGCCCTCCTTCAGGAACCGGGATTCGAGGAGCTTGGTCTTGTCGACGCTCTCAACGCGGGCGCGGAACTCGCCCTTGAAGAACGAGACGAGGACGGCCTCGCCGGCGGCGACGTCCTCGACGCGGCGGGCCAGGCGCAGGCCGCCGTCCGTCCAGACGAGCGCGTAGCCTTTCTTGAGGACGGCGAGCGGGCTCAGGGCGTTCAGGGCGGCCGCGCACCGCTCCCAGGTCGCCCGGCGCTCGCCGACCATCCGGCGCAGGATGTTGCGGAGCCGCTCGTCGGCGAGCCGGGCCGCGCCCTTGTGCTCGGAGATCCGCTGGCGCTCGGCCCGGAGAACGTTCCGGCCGCGCGTCTCGAGCTCATCCACCCGCCGTCCGAGATTGGCCAGCCGGACCTCGAAATTCTGGAAGATGCGGTGCTGGGCCAGGTCGGCGACCTCGCTCCGCCGGTCCTGGATCGCGTAGCGGAGGAGCTCGCCGAGGCGGCGCGTCTGGGACGAGATCCTCTCGGCGAAGGCCTCCTCCGTCTCGATGACCATCTCCGCGGCCGCCGAGGGCGTCGAGGCCCGGACGTCGGCGACGAAGTCGGCGATGGTGAAGTCGACCTCGTGGCCGACGGCCGAGATAACCGGGACCCCGGAGCGGGCGATGGCCCGGGCGACCGGCTCCTCATTGAAGGCCCAGAGGTCCTCGATGGAGCCGCCGCCCCGGCCGACGATGAGGACGTCGATGCCCGGACGGGCCCCGAGCGCGTCGATCCCCTCGACGATCTCGGCCGCCGCGCCCTCGCCCTGGACCCGGGCCGGATAGATGACGACGTGGAGCTTGGCGTAGCGGCGCTCGAGGACGCGGAGGATGTCGCGGATGGCCGCGCCCGTGGGCGACGTGACGACGCCGATCGTCCGCGGCCGGAGGGGGAGCTTGCGCTTCCGCTTCTCGTCGAACAGGCCCTCGGCCCGGAGCTTCTCCTTGAGCTGTTCGAAGCGGAGCTGGAGGGCCCCCTTGCCCTTGGGCTCGACGAGGTCGACGTAGAGCTGATAGTCGCCGCGGGGCTCGTAGACGCTGACCTTGCCCCGGCAGACGACCTTGAGGCCGTCCTTGAGGTCGAAGGCGACCTTGCGGGCCGTCGACTGCCACATGACGGCCTTGATGACGCACTTCTCGTCCTTGAGGCTGAAGAAAACGTGCCCGGAGGCGGCTTTCTTGTGGCCCGAGACCTCGCCCTCGACCCAGACCTGGGGCAGGGCGACCTCGAGGGCCGTCTTGACGATCTCGGTGACCTCGGAGACCGAGTAGACGCGGTCCTTGACGATCAGGCCATCAATCTTCGTGTCCATCCTCCGCCAGGACCTCTCTCGTGATCGACAGGGCTTTGCCGGTCGCGGCGTCGATGCGGATGAACACGCCGGACAGGAAGAGGCCGTCCCGGGAGGGCTCGAACCGCTGCGGCCGGGAGGTCAGGAACCTCTGGAGGGCCGCCTCGCGGGCGATCCCGATGACGGCGTTGCGGCCGCCGGCCATCCCGGCGTCGGTGATGTAGGCCGTGCCCTTGGGCAGGACGCGCTCGTCGGACGTGGGGACATGGGTGTGGGTGCCGATGACGGCCGAGACCCGGCCGTCGAGGTGCCAGCCGAGGGCCTGCTTCTCGGAGGTCGCCTCGGCGTGGAAATCGACGAGGATGATGGGCGTCTCGGCCCGGAGGGCCTCGATCTCTTCTTCGGCCCTCTTGAACGGGCAGTCCAGGGGCTCCATGAACACCCGCCCTTGGAGGTTGAGCACGGCCGCCTTGGTCCCGTCGGCCGCCCGGAAGACGTACGAGGACCGGCCGGGATTGACGGCGGGATAATTGGCCGGTCGGAGGAGCCGGGGCTCGCGCTCGAGGTAGGTCAGGGCCTCCTTCTTGTCCCAGATGTGGTTGCCCGAGGTCAGGACGTCGGCGTGCATGAAGAGGTCCTGGCCGATCTCCTCGGTCATGCCGCTGCCGCCGGCCGCGTTCTCGCCGTTGGCGACGATCATGGCCGGCGCGTGCTTCTTGATGAGCCCCGGGAGGAACTTGTCCATGGCCCGGCGGCCCGGCCGGCCGACGATGTCGCCGAGGAAGAGAATCCCGAACTCAGCGGGCATATTCGACCGCTCTCATCTCCCGGATGACGGTGACCTTGATCTGGCCGGGGTAGTCGAGCTCGTTCTTGATCTTCGTGGCCGTCTCCTTGGCCAGGAGCGCGGCCCGGTCGTCGGAGATCTTCTGGGCCTCGACGATGATGCGGATCTCCCGGCCGGCCTGCAGGGCGAAGGCCTTCTGGACGCCTTCGAACGACGCGGCGATCTCCTCGAGCTTTTCCAGCCGCTGGATGTACGTCTCGAGGAGCTCGCGCCGGGCCCCGGGCCGGGCGGCCGAGAGCGTGTCGGCGGCCTGGACGAGGACGGCCTCGATCGACGGGAAGTCGATGTCGCGGTGGTGCGAGGCGATGGCCTGGCAGACCTTCTCCGACTCGCCGTACTTCTTGGCCAGCTCGACGCCGAGCTCGGTGTGCGTCCCCTCGGTGTCCCTGTCGACGGCCTTGCCGATGTCGTGGAGGAGGCCCGCCCGGAGGGCGACGTTCGTGTCGAGGCCGATCTCGCGGGCCATCATGGCCGCGAGCATGGCCACCTCCTTGGTGTGCTGGAGGACGTTCTGGCCGTAGCTCGTCCGGTACTTGAGCTTGCCCAGGAGCTTGATGAGCTCGGGGTGGATGTCGCGGACCTTGAGCTCCAGGACGGCCGATTCGCCCTCCTGCTTGATCTTCTGCTCCAGCTCGTTCTTGACCGACTCGACGATGTCCTCGATGCGGGCCGGGTGGATGCGGCCGTCGGTGACGAGCTTCTGGATGGACAGGCGGGCGAGCTCGCGGCGGATGGGGTCGAAGCTCGACAGGATGACCGCCTCGGGCGTGTCGTCGACGATGATGTCGACGCCCGTGGCCATTTCCAGGGCCCGGATGTTGCGGCCCTCGCGGCCGATGATCCGGCCCTTCATGTCGTCCGAGGGCAGGTCGACGACCGAGACCGTCGTCTCGACGACGTGCTCGGCGGCCGAGCGCTGGATGGCGTTGGACATGATCTCGCGGGCCGACGAGGCCGCCTTCTCCCGGGCCTCCTCCTCGATCCGCCGGACGGTGGCGATGGCCTCGAGCTTGGCTTCCTCCTCGATCCGCTTGATCAGCTGGGCTTTGGCCTCCTCCTGGGTCATGCCGGAGATCTTCTCCAGCTCGGCCACGGCCTTTTCGATGGCCTCGGCGATCTTGGCCTCTTCGGCCTCGAGGTCTTTCTCCTTCTGGGTGAGCTTGCGCTCCTTCTGGGAGAAGTCCCGCTCCTTGCGCTCGATCGACTGGAACCTCCGCTCGAGGTTCTCCTCCTTGCTGAGGAGACGGCGCTCGGTCTCGTTGATCTTGCGCTGCTTCTCCCGGGTGTGGGCCTCGAACTCGTTCAGGCGGGCCAGGTCCTTCTCGCGGGCGTCGATGGCCGCTTCCCGCTTGATCTTCTCCCCTTCCTCCCGGGCCTTGTCGAGGATCACCCGGGCCTGGTCCTCGGCCTCGACGGCCTTGCGGGTGCTCTCCTTCCTTTTGACGAGCAGAATGGCGACCGCCGCCAGGAGAACGACGATGACGGCGAGCGCGGCGTACGTGACCGGATTCATGGGATAACCTCCTCATCTATTCGAATGAGGAGACGCGAGGGAAAGCGCGGAGCGTCAGATGCCCGTGGCCCGTCCGGGATCGGCCCGCCCGGCGAGAGCGCCGCGCGCGGCCGGCCCGTCACGACGGGGATTTATCGGCGTCCGTGTATGTATGGTCATCTGTGACGAGATGAATCTCCAGGCTTTCGATCTCCGTCTCCATGTGGCCCAAGGCCTCGTTCAGCTGATCCATCTTCTTCTGGCTCAGAAACAGCTCGTCCGCGATGTTCAAGGCCGCCAGCACGGCGATCTTGGTCGTGTCCGCGGACTGGGATTTCACAGCCACTTCGTGCATCTTCTGATCGACGAGCGAGGTCAAGTGGCCGATATATTTCTCATCCTCCTCTCCTTTGACGCGGATCTTGTAGCGTTGTCCGAAGATCTCGATCTCGAGGATTCGGTCGGTCATAACCCCAGCTTGTCGATCTGGCCGATGATGGCCTCGATCTTCCCCTTGAGGACCTCCCGCTCGCCCTCGACCCTCTTCATCTCCTCGTCCAGGCGGGCGATCTTGCGGGCGTTCTCCTCGGACTCCTTCTTTTCGGTCCGGGACTCCTTGAGCTGCTGCTTGAGCTTCTCGTTCTCGGTCGTCAGCTTGTGGATGTGATCGACGACCAGTCCGATCTTCCCTTCGAGTATTTTAATCCGCTCAAGTTCCGATGTCAATTTTCCCCTCCCTCAGCTGGATGTTCAGCGCCGACCTCAGCTGGCCGACGATCTCCTGCTCGACGCGGTCCACCTCCTCCGCCACGAGCGTCCTCTGGGGATGGCGGAAGCGGAACCGGACGGTCAGGCTGACCTTGTCCGCCGGGACCGGCGCCCCGGCGAAGCGGTCGCGGAGCTCGAAACCCTCGAGCAGGGGCTGGTTGAGCTTGCCCAGGACGCGGGCGACCTCCCCGAACGGGACGGCCCGGTCGAGGAGGAACGACAGGTCGCGGGAGGCCCCCGGGAACTTCGGCACCGGGGCGACCTCGAACGGCCGCGGCGTCTTCTCGAAGAGCGCCTCGAGATCGATCTCGGCGGCGTAGACCGTCCGCTCGACCGAGGCGGCGGCCGCGAAAGCGGCGCGCAGAACCCCCAGCCGGCCGACCTCCTGGCCCTTGTAGAGGAGCGCCAGGGCCCGCCCGGGCTCGAAGGACGGGTGGTCCCTTTCCTCGAACGCGATCGGCTCGAAGCGCAGGGCTTCCGCGAGCGCCTCGACCGCGCCCTTGAGGACGAAGAAATCCGTCTCTCCGGCCGGCTCGGCCCAGCTCGCCCCCGGGAGGAGGCCCGTCGAGAGCAGGCCGAGGTGGAGGTCCTCGCGGTGCTTCTCCTCTTCCCAGGCGTAGACGTTCCCCGTCTCGAAGACGTGGACGCCTTCGAGCCCGCGGTTGAGGTTCCAGGCCGCGTTCTCGAGCAGGCCCGGAAGGAGCGTCGTCCGCAGGACCGAGGCCCGCTGTGAGATGGGATTCTGGATGGCCACGGCCTCCCGGCCGCCGGCCGCCGCCTTCTCCCGGTCCGGGTCCGCGAAGCTCCAGTTGATGACCTCGTCGAGGCCCTGGGCGAGCAGCGTCTCGCGGATCCGGGCCAGACGCTCCCGCCTCCGGTTGACGCTCAGGTCGAACGTGTCGACCGGGGTGAACGCCGAGGGGATCCGGTCGTAGCCGTAGAACCGGGCCACCTCTTCGATGAGGTCCGCCTCCCGGGCGACGTCGTGCCGGAACGTCGGGACGTCCACGCGCCAGGAGTGCTTGGCGGCGCTCTCGGCGCGGAATCCCAGCCGCCCGAGGACGTCGACGACGAAGCTCTCGGGGACGTCGACGCCGAGGAGCTCGGCGATCCGGCGCAGACGGAGCCGCACCGTCCGGGGCTTGGGCGGCTTGGCGGCGCGGTCGATGAGCCCGCGGCTGGCCCGGCCCCCCATCCCGCAGAGAAGCGAGGCGGCCATCCGGGCGGCCTGGGGCGCGAAGGCGATGTCGGAACCGCGCTCGAACCGGTACGAGGCGTCCGTCGAGAGGCCGAGCGTCTTCGCCGTCTTGCGGATCGAGATCGGGTCGAAGTGGGCGCTCTCGATGAAGACCTCGCGGGTCGCCTCGCTGATGCCCGAGGCCTGGCCGCCGATGACGCCGGCCAGCGCGACCGGCCGGGACTCGTCGGCGATGACGAGCATGCCGGGCGCGAGATCGAGGGTCCGGCCGTCGAGGTCGATGAGCGTCTCGCCCCTCTTGGCCTTGCGGACGACGACGCGGCCGCCGCCGATCCGGCCGAAATCGAAGGTGTGGATGGGCTGGGCCGTGGCGAAGCAGACGTAGTTCGAGACGTCGACGACGTTGTTGACCGGCCGCAGGCCCACGGCCTCGATCCGCCGCCTCAACCAGTCGGGCGACGGGCCGACCTTGACGCCCCGGACGACGAGGCCGCAGTAGCGGGGGCAAAGGGCCTCGCTCTCGATCTGGACGTCGGCGATCTCCGCCGTGGCCTCGGGGAGCTCGGCGAGCGGCCAGTCCCGCTCGATGAGCGGGAGGCCGAGGGCCGCCCCGATCTCGCGGGCGACGCCGAGGTGGCCGAGCGTGTCCGGCCGGTTGGCGTAGGTCTCGAGGTCGAGGACGACGTCCCCGCCCCGTTCCTCGACGGTCTCGGCGACGAGGCCGATCATGGTCAGCCGGTCGACGAGCTCCGGCCGACTGATGTCGACGGCGACGTATTCGCGGACCCAATCCAGGCTGATCTTCATTTCGTCCCGAATTGCCTGAGGAACCTCAGGTCGTTCTCGTAGAAGTAGCGCATCTCGGGGATGCCGAGGGCCAGCATGGCCGTCCGGTCAATGCCCAGGCCGAAGGCCCATCCGGAGTACTTCTCCGGGTCGATGTTGACGTTCTTGAGGACCTGGGGGTGGACCATGCCCGAGCCCAGGATCTCCTTCCAGCCCGTCCCGCCGCAGACGCGGCAGGCCGCGTCCCGGCCGCCGCAGACGATGCACTCGATGTCGACCTCGGCGGACGGCTCGGTGAAAGGGAAGAAGCTCGGCCGGAAGCGGACCTTGACCTTCTCGCCGAACAGGGCCCGGAGGAAATATTCGAGGGTGCCCTTGAGGTGGGCGAAGGTCACGCCCTCGTCGACGACGAGACCCTCGACCTGCATGAACATCGGCAGGTGGGTCGGGTCGGGCGTCTCGTGACGGAAGACGCGGCCGGGGCAGATGATGCGGATGGGCGGCTTCGACCGCTCCATGACCCGGACCTGGACCGGCGACGTGTGGGTCCGCAGGAGCAGGTCGCCCTTGATGAAGAGCGTGTCCCATTTGTCGCGGGCCGGATGGTACGGCGGGAAGTTGAGGGCCTCGAAGTTGTAGTAGTCCGTTTCGATCTCGGGGCCCTCCTCGATGGTGAAGCCCATGCCGAGGAAGACCCTCTCGATCTCCTGCTCGAAGAGCGTCAGGGGATGGGGCGTCCCGACGTACCGTTTGCGCCCGGGCAGGGTCAGGTCCGTCCCGCCTTCGGTCTTGTAACCGTGGGTCGTAATCGATCCCCCGCCGGAAACAGAGGCAACGCCGCTTGCGGCCTTTTGTCGAAGCCACTCTTGAACGAAATCCTTCAGCTCGTTGATCAACTGTCCGGCCTCGCGCTTTTCCCCGGCCGGGACGGACTTCAGGTCCTCGAACAGAAGGGTGACGTGGCCCTTCTTGCGGCCCAGAAAGGCGTTCCGGAGCTCTTCGAGGGCCCGGGCGTCGCCGGCCTTGCGGGCCGACTCCTCGAACGCCTTCCGGAGCCCCTCGATCCGGTCCCTGAGGCTGGACATGGGCGGGATTCTACGCCGCCGGGGTCTGCGTCATCCGGACCAGGTGGGAGAACGTCGCGGGGGCGTTGGCGGCCAGGTCGGCCAGGACCTTGCGGTCGAGGGCGACGCCGAGGACCTTCAGGCCGCGGATGAAGCGGCTGTAGGAGGACCCGTTGGCCAGGGCCGCGGCCTTGATCCGGACGATCCACAGGCTGCGGAAATCCCGCTTCTTGTTCCGCCGGTCGCGATAGGCGTAGAGCAGGGACTTCTCGACGGCCTCTTTGGCCGTCCGGTAATTACGGCTCTTGGCCCCGAAATAGCCCTTGGCCCGGCCGAGGACCTTCTTCCGCCGGTCGTGTCTCTTGGTGCTGCGTTTCACGCGGGGCATGATCGTCTCCTTCGTGCGCGGGGCGCGCTCACATGTCGTACGGGAGCATCGTCTTGAGCGCCTTGCGGTCGGCCGGGCTGGCCTCGGCGGACTTGCCCAGGTGGCGTTTGCGCTTGGACGCCTTCTTGGTCAGGATGTGGCTCTTATTCGCTTGGGCGTGCAGGAACTTTTTCTTGGCCGTGACCTTGAACCTCTTTTGCGCTCCCTTGTGGGTTTTTAACTTTGGCATCTTTTCCTCCTGACTTCGTGGGGACCAACAGGGCCGATACGGCCCAATCCTGCTTCCGGGCGGAGCCGTCCTGCGTCGCCAGGTCCTTGACGTCGCCGAGGACCCGGTCGAGGACTTGATAGCCGAGCTCCGGCTTCTGCTTCTCGCGGCCGCGGAGCATGACGGTGATCTTGACCTTGTTGCCGTCCCCGAGGAACCGCTTGACGTGCTTCATCTTGAAATCGTAGTCGTGGATGCTGATCTTGGGACGGAACTTGATCTCCTTGATCTGGATCTGCTTCTGGTGCTTTTTGGCCTCGTGGTCCTTCTTGTGCTGCTCGTACAGGAACTTGCCGTAGTCCGTGATCTTGCAGACCGGGGGGTCGGCCGTCGGGGCGATCTCGACGAGGTCGAGGCCCCGGTCGCGGGCCAGCTGGATGGCCTGGACCGTCTGCAGGACGCCGAGGGCGTTCTTCTCGTCGTCGATGACCCGGACCTCCCGCGCCGGAATCATCTCGTTGATCCGGTGGGGCTTGGCCTTGGCGACCGCAGGATAGTAACCGTGTCTCTTGAAAATGGTCGGTCCTCCTCTAGAAATTCACGATGAGACTTTTTTGACGATGGAATTCTTTCGCTTGCTCGATGAACCGGGCCAGGTCCACCTCGCCCTTGTCGCCCTGGCCGTGGACGCGGAGGGCGGCCGTGCCGCGCTCGACCTCCTTGTCGCCGACGACCAGGATGAGCGGGATCTTCTGGATCTCGGCCTCGCGGATCTTCTTCCCGACCTTCTCCCGGCTGAGGTCGACCGACGAGCGCAGGCCGTTCTCCCCCAGCCGCCGGTCGAGGGCCCGGGCGTACTCCTCGTGGCGCTCGGCGATCGGCAGGACGACGGCCTGGACCGGGGCGAGCCAGAGGGGGAAGCTCCCGTTGTAATGCTCGACGAGGACGCCGAAGAACCGCTCGAGCGAGCCGAGCAGGGCCCGGTGGACCATGTAGGGCCGGTGCTCCTGGCCGTCCTCCCCGACGTAGGTCATCCCGAACCTCTCCGACATGTTGAAGTCGAACTGGATGGTCGTGCACTGCCAGTGCCGGCCGAGGGCGTCCTTGATCTTGATATCGATCTTGGGCCCGTAGAAGACCGCCTCGCCTTCCATCCGCTCGTAGGGGTAGCCCCGCGTCTCGAGGGCCTTGACGAGCGAGGCCTCGGCCCGGCACCAGAGATCGTCGGTCCCGCAGTACTTCCCAAGATTCTTGGGATCGCGGACCGACAGCTCGATCTTATTGTCGATGAAGCCGAAGTCGGCCAGGATGGAGACCGAGAAGTCGAGGACCCGCAGGATCTCGGACTCGATCTGCCCGGGCGTGCAGATGATGTGGGCGTCGTCCTGGGTGAAGCCGCGGACGCGGAGGAGCCCATGCAGCGTGCCGCTGCGCTCGTAACGGTAGACGGTGCCGAGCTCGGCCCAGCGGAGAGGCAGGTCGCGGTACGAGCGCATCCGCGACTTGTAGATCTGGATGTGGAACGGGCAGTTCATCGGCTTGAGGTAGTAGGGCTGATCGTCGATATCCATCGGCGAGTACATGCTGTCCTTATAGAAGCCGAGATGGCCCGAGGTCTGCCACAGCGTCGCCCGCCCGATATGGGGGGTGAACAGGATGTCGTAGCCGCCGGCCCAGTGGCGCTCCCGCCAGTGGTCCTCGATGACGGCCCGGACGCGGGCGCCCTTGGGGTGCCAGAGGATGAGCCCGCCGCCGAGGTCGTCGCTGGTGCTGAAGAGGTCGAGCTCGGCGCCGAGCCTGCGGTGGTCGCGCTTGCGGGCCTCCTCGAGCATGCGGAAATGGTCCTCGAGCTCCTTCTTGGTGGCGAAGACCGCCCCGTAGATCCGCTGCATCTGCGGGCCGCGCTCGTCGCCCTTCCAGTAGGCCCCCGAGACCGAGAGCAGCTTGACGTTCTGGAGAAGGCCGGTCGAGGCGACGTGAGGCCCGAGGCAGAAGTCGGCGAACGGCCCCTGCCGGTAAACGGTGACGGTGGCGTCGCCCTTCTCCCGGATGAGCTCGACCTTGAGATCCTGCTTCTTCTCCTCGAACATGCGGACGGCCTCGTCCTTGGTCAGAACGAGCCGCTCGATCGGGGTGTTCTCCCGGGCGATCTCCTTCATCCGCTTCTCGATCTTCTCGAGGTCATCCGGGGTGAACGGGGTCTGGCGGAGGAAATCGTAATAGAAGCCGGTCTCGACGGCCGGGCCGATCCCCGTCCGGGTCTCCGGGTAGAGATCGAGGACGGCGTGCGCCAGGAGGTGCGCGGCGCTATGCCTCAGGACGTCGATCGGAATATCGTTCACTTCGCTCACTCGCTTTAGCTTTTCGACAGGGCGGGAGAATCAAGTCCGGCCGTTCCGGCGGCCCATTGATCTCTGACCGCTAGGTCTCTTGGTAGGCGCGGAGGGGATTGAACCCACGGCCTCTTCCGTGTCAGGGAAGCGCTCTCCCACTGAGCTACGCGCCTAAAATCCACTTTTTAAAGCCGTTATATCTTAAGCAAATCGGCCCGGACTGTCAATATCGCCGGCAATCCGCTCTTTCAGCTATAATAAGGGCGGAGGAACGGCCGTGATCGGCATCCTTTCCGACAGCCACGACAACCTGACCCGGGTGCGCGAAGCGGTCCGTCTGTTCAACGACGCCGGATGCGACCTGGTCATCCACGCCGGCGACTTCGTCGCCCCCTTCACCGTCGAGGAGCTTCGCAACCTTCGCGCGCCGGTCAAAGCGGTCTACGGGAACTGCGACGGGGAGAAGGCCGGCCTGGCCCGGGCTTTCGCCGGCCTCGGGGAGATCCGCGCGGCCCCCCTGAGATTCACTCACGCCGGGCGGCGCTTCGCCGTCTGCCACCTCGACGGCGCCGCCCGAAAGCTCGCGGACGCTAAGGCCGGCGACGTCGTCGTCTTCGGCCATACCCACCGCCCCTCGTCCGAGCGCCGGAACGGCGTCCTCCTCGTCAATCCCGGGGAGGCGGGCGGCTGGCTCAGGGGGAAGAGCACCGTCGTCCTGCTCGATCCGGCCGTCCTCGCCGTCGAGATCGTCACCTTATAAGAGGTCCAACATGCCCCACCCCATCAACCGCCGTCAAAAGCCCGCCTGGAAACAGCCCCGCCGCCCCCCATCCGCCACCCCGCGCCAGGGCGGGTTCCAGAAGGGAGCCCCCGGCCGCAAGATCTCTCCTCCCTCCAAGCCCAAATAGGGGCCATATCTAATTTAAATTAAATAATTTAGGTCGATGGCCAGGCGGCCCGGCGATCACGTCGCGCAGGGGTGTTCCTGGCGGCGGCCGTGGAAGGGCGGCGAGTAGGATGCCTGAACCCGGTGTAGGGAGAGTTTAGACGGGGCGCGTGGCGGACGAGGGCAGTTTCGGAAGAAGCCGCCAAAACGTGTTTGAGCGAGGCGTAGCGGACGCCGAGCGAGTTGTTTTGGCGCCGAGTCCGGCGCACGGACCGGCGTGAAGAACTCTCCCGGCCGGGGAGGGCTATCCGCCGAGCCGCCCGGAGGCCGACGGAGGGAATACCCCGAGCGGGAAGAGTGATCGCCCGGTCAGTTCGACCTCGGGCCATCCTTATTGATTTAAGACCCTTATTGGGCTATACTTACCCTTCGTTTCTTTAAAACTGAAGACGTCGGAATTCATGTGTGGTGGAGTTTCATCTTTATGAGAGAGGAGAGCGCGCGATGAAGAGGGTCATCATCATGGGCGCCGCCGGGCGCGATTTCCACAACTTCAACACGTACTTCCGGGACAATCCGGATTACCGGGTCGTCGCGTTCACGGCGACGCAGATCCCCGACATCGAAGGCCGCAAGTATCCCGCCGCCCTGGCCGGGAAGCTCTATCCGAAGGGCATCCCCATCCACGCCGAGGCCGAGATCGACGATCTCATCGCCGCCCACAAGGTCAACGACGTCCACCTCGCCTACAGCGACCTGCCCCACGCCTACGTCATGGACAAGGCCTCCCAGGTCCTGGCCGCCGGCGCCAACTTCGTCCTCCTCGGGCCCTGCGACACGATGATCAAGAGCCGCAAGCCCGTCGTCTCCGTCTGCGCCGTCCGGACCGGATCCGGCAAGAGCCAGACGAGCCGCCGGGTGGCCGAGATCCTCAAGGCCAAGGGCCGCCGCGTCGCCGCGATCCGCCATCCCATGCCCTACGGCGACCTCGTCAAGCAGAAGGTCCAGCGCTTCGCCGCCTACGCCGACCTCGACAAGCACGAGTGCACGATCGAGGAGCGCGAGGAGTACGAACCCCACATCGACAAGGGCATCATCGTCTACGCCGGCGTCGACTACGGGGCCATCCTCCGCCAGGCCGAGAAGGAGGCCGACGTCATCCTTTGGGACGGCGGCAACAACGACTTCTCCTTTTACAAGTCAGATCTCGAGATCGTCGTCGCCGACCCCCACCGGGCCGGGCACGAGCTCTCCTTCTACCCCGGCGCGGTCAATTTCCGCCGGGCCGACGTCATCGTCGTCAACAAGATGGACACGGCCACCCCGGAAGGCATCGCCACCGTCCTGGCCAGCGCCAAGGCGGTCAACCCCAAGGCCAAGATCATCCGGGCCAACTCCCCGACGATCGTCAAGGACGGCGGCCGGATCACCGGCAAGCGCGTCTTGGTCATCGAGGACGGCCCGACCCTCACCCACGGCGGCATGAAATACGGCGCCGGCATCGTCGCGGCCAAGAAGTACGGCGCGGCCGAGATCATCGATCCCCGGCCCTACGCCGTCGGTTCGATCAAGAAGACCTTCGAGAAGTACAGCCACCTCGACAGCGTCCTGCCGGCCATGGGCTACGGCGAGAAGCAGACCCGCGAGCTGGCCAAGACGATCGAGGCCATCGACTGCGACCTCGTCGTCAGCGCGACGCCCATCGACATCACCCGGGTCATCAAGGTCTCCAAGCCCATCCTCCGCGTCGGCTATGAGCTCGAGGAGATCGGCGCGCCCACGCTGAAGGACGTCCTGAAAGGGTTCTAGGCAGCCGATGAGACCGAAGATCGCCCTCGTCGCCTTCGGGGGCAACGCCATGCTCCCCGAGGACCAGCGGGGTCTGCAGAGCGAGCAGATGCGCAACGCCCAGAAGGCGGCCGAGCTCATGGTCCACATCGTCCGCAAGGGCTACGAGCTCATCATCGTCCACGGCAACGGGCCCCAGGTCGGGAACCTCCTCATCCAGATGGAGGAGGCCGCGAACAAGATCCCGCCCTATTCCCTCGACGTCTGCGACGCCATGACCGAGGGCAGCATGGGCTTCATGCTCGAGCGGGCCATCATCAACGAGCTGCGCCGGCGCTCCGTCGACAAGGACGTCGCCTCGCTCGTCACCCAGGTCGTCGTCGACAAGGACGACCCGGCCTTCGGCAAGCCGACCAAGCCCGTCGGTCCCTTCTACTCGAAGTTCCGGGGACAGCAGCTGGCCCGGGAGAAGAAGTGGGCCATGGTCGAGGACGCCGGCCGGGGCTACCGCAAGGTCGTCGCCTCGCCCCGGCCCATCGACATCGTCAACAGCGGGGTCATCCGCGAGCTCGTCGAGGCCGGCCGGATCGTCATCGCCGCCGGCGGCGGCGGCATCCCGGTCATCATCAACGGCAACGGCCTCTTCGAGGGCGTCGAGGCCGTCATCGACAAGGATTACGCGGCGAGCCTGCTCGCCCGCGAGGTCAAGGTCGATCTGTTCATCATCCTGACCGCCATCGAGCGCGTCTACATCAATTACGGCAAGCCCGACCAGGCCGAGGTCCCGGTCCTGACCGTGGACGAGGCCCGCCGGCACCTGGCCGACGGCCAGTTCCCGCCGGGATCGATGGGACCCAAGATCCTGGCCGCCGTCGAGTACATCGAGGCCGGGGGCCGCGAGGTCCTCATCACCAAGGACTCCCATCTCAAGGCCGCCCTGATCGGCCGGTCGGGGACCCGGATCGTCGCCGCCGCCTAGGAGAAACCGCGATGCAGAAGGATTTCCTGTCCATCCGCGACTTGAGCGTCTACGAGTTCGGCAAGACGCTCGACCGCGCCGACCGGGTGAAAAAGCATCCCGACAAGTATCGCCAGGCCCTCAAGAACAAGATCCTGGCCATGATCTTCCAGAAGCCCTCCCTGCGCACGCGGATGACCTTCGAGGCGGGCATGCTCCGGCTCGGCGGCGAGGCCATCTACCTCGCGCCGTCCGATATCCAGATGGGCAGCCGCGAGGGGGCCACCGACATCGGCAGGAACCTCGAGCGCTGGGTCGACGGGATCATGATCCGGACCTTCGGCCACCAGATCGCCGTCGACCTCGCCGCGAGCTGCCGGATCCCGGTCATCAACGCCCTGACGGACCTGTCGCATCCCTGCCAGGCCCTGGCCGACTTCCAGACCCTGCGGGAGCACAAGGGCGCGCTCGCCGGGATCAAGCTCGCCTACGTCGGCGACGGCAACAACGTCTGCCACAGCCTCATGCTGGCCGCCGCCCGCGGCGGGACGAAGATGGCCGTGGCCACGCCGGCCGGCTACGAGCCGAAGCCCGAGATGGTCCGGGCGGCCCGGGAGGACGGCAAGGACACCGGCTTCTCCCTGGCCCTGACGACGTCGGCCGAGGAGGCCGTGAGCGGGGCCGACGCCGTCTACACCGACGTCTGGGCGTCCATGGGCCAGGAGGCGGAGAAGGCGGAACGGGCCCGGATCTTCGCCCCCTACCAGGTCAACGCCAAGCTCATGGCCAAGGCCAAGCCGGACGCCCTGTTCATGCACTGCCTGCCGGCCCACCGCGGCGAAGAGGTCACCGACGAGGTCATCGACTCGCCGAACTCCGTCGTCTACGACGAGGCGGAGAACCGCCTCCACGCCCAAAAGGCCATCCTGATCGCCCTGATGGGGAAAAAGGCCGACCATGACTGACGAACCCACCAATCTGACCACGGTGTCCGCGGACGACCTCGCTTTCATCGAGCGGGAGCTCGGGCGGACGCCCCACCCCCAGCCGACGCGGGACCTGGCCGGCAAGCTCGCCTTCGAGAAGACCGCCACCGAGCGGACCCAGGACGTCAAGAAGTACGATTCCTACGCCCGCTACGAGGTCGGCGACCTCATCGAGAAGGACTACAACGAGCCGTTGACCGTCGGCAGCAAGTCCGTCGAGCACTTCGAGGGCCGGATTATCCTCAAGGTCGCCGCCAAGACGTTCTCCAAGCACTTCGGCTGCGAGATGCTCGAGGTCGACTACCCCGGCGGCGGCGTCTTCCGGAAGTACATCGACTACATGAAGAAGACGCGGACCCAGGTCCTGCTGCCGTCGAACTGCGAGGGCCGGAACCAGCCCGCCGAGATCATGGCCAAGGGCGACGATCCGCGCCTGACCGAGCTGCCGATGACCGAGCGCGACCTCAAGACGCTCGAGAAGAACCTCCGGGCCGGCCTGGCCAAGGACCCGAACGTCTTCTCCTGGAACGATTCCTGGCAGATCTCGGCCAAGCGCGCTGAGATCCTGCCGGAGAAGGTCGGGGAGATCGAGGCCGACTTCATCGCCACCGGCCACTCGGCCACGACCGAGGACCTCGTCCGGAAGTTCTTCGGCCTGGAGGCCTCGAACGACCTCTTCGATCTGACCTGCCTGAGCCTCAACGCCCTGCTCGAGAAGAAGCACAAGAAGGAGTTCATCCTTCTCGCCGACTCCGGCTGGGGCAAGTGGCATCTCAAGTCGATCCTCAACGCCCTGCCCCAGGGCCTCGCCCTGGCCGCCCCGATGGCCGAGCTCCCCGAGGTCGAGGAGGTCGAGAAGCCCGAGATGAGCATCGTCCAGGACTTCCCGATCAAGATCTACCTCACCTGGCGCGAGATCCTCTCGGGCGGCATCAAGGTCCCCCGCAGCCTGGGCAAGGCCCTGTCCCACGCCCGCGAATACACCTTCGTCGACCCCGACGACAACAAACCCTACACCCTGTACTATTATCCCAACGAGAGCTTCTTCCTGGGTCTCCAGGAATTCTACACCGTGCACAACATCCCCCAGGGGTCCAGCCTGACCCTCGAGAGGACCGGTCCCAACACGTTCAAGTTCTGGGTCAAGAAATCGAAGAAGAAGATGTCCGTCCTCCGTCTCGGATACGACGCCGAGAAGGACGAGTTCGTGGATACCGGCGGCGAGGCCTATACCTACGCCGAGCCCAACAAGATCATCTACATCGAGCGCGAGACCCTGGCCCGGCTCCTGCCGCTCGCGGCGACCCGCGAAAGCCTCAACCTCAAGGACCTCGTCGTCCTCGTCTTCCGGGACCCGGCCCTGGCGACGTCGGCCCACTCACTCCATTTCCTCCGGGCCTACCATCTCATCGACATCGTCCGCCAAACGACCCAGGAAGACGTCGAATACGTCCTGCTCAACTCGCCGGAGGAGTTCATCAAGTCCGACAAGAAGAAGGGCGTGTTCACCTACCACGAGCCCTACGTGCCCGAAGAGGAAGCGCCCCTGGAGATCGGCTATCCCCAGGCCTACGAAGAGGCCGCGCCCGAGGCCTACACGCCCGAAGAGGCGGCCCTCGAGGCCGTGGCCAAGGAGCTCCGCGGGGCCGAGCCCGAAACGGGCTTCGAGATCGTTCCGGAGAGAGAGTCGGCCAGGGGGCCCGCCCCGGCTCCGGAGCCCGGCGAGCCGGGCAAGAAGGACAAGGCCTTCAAGAGGAGGAAGCCCAAGGCCGAAGGCGAGAAGGGCCCCCGGCCCAAGAAGAGCGAGCGCCGGGTCATCGAGGAGAAGATCGTCGAGGAGGAATCCGTCCAGGAGGCCATCCGGGCGGTCAAGGAAAAAGAGGAAGAAGGCCTCGAGCAGAAGGCTGGGGAGAAGAAAGAAGAATTCAAGCCGGCCGCGGCCAAGGACAAGGCCAAGGACAAGGCCAAGGCCAAGGAAGAGCCCAAGTTCGGCATCTTCGGCGACCTGCTCAAAACGGCCCTCAAGAAGAAAGAGGAGCCGAAGCCCGAGGAGCCCGGCAAGCCCGAACCTGAATCTCAGTAAGGGCTGGTTTCTTCATCGCGGGGAAGTCCGTCGTGAGGCGGCGAGGGTTATCGCTCCAAGGCCCCGCGAAAAAAAGCCTTCCGCTTTACAGGATATCGCGCACCGATCCCTTGCGGCGCGTCACGCCCATGCTATCTAGGAGCTCGAGCAGGGGGATGCTGTACTTGCGCGACAGTCCGGTCATGGCCTTGAACTCGGCCACGGTCAATTCCTTCTTCCCCGAGCCGCGGACCTTGCGGACGATCTCGTCGAGCCAGCGGGCGTGGAGGATGAAGCCGTCGACGCCTTCAACGATCTTTTTCCGCTCGGCCAGGGCGGCCAGGAGCGTCTGAAGCTTCCCAGTGGTCAGCTTGAGCCTGGCCTGGATGTCGTCCAAGGACACGCTGCCGAGCTCGCCGCTGAGGACCATCTTTTCGAGGGCGGCCAGGGTCTCCTCATCGGCGGCCGTGAGGGGGATGCGGAAATCGGGCAGCCGGACGATCCCGGCCTCCTCGACGGCGCGGCCCTCCTTGGCCAGGAGCCGGAGGGTCAGGACGAGGACCGTCCGGGGGGTCTCGAACCGCTTCTCCAGCTTCTCGAGGGGCGCGCCCCGCTGGGAGGGATGGGCCTGATGGTATCGGGCGACGAAGGCGACGATGCGGCAGCGCAGGAAATCGAGGCTGTCCTGGGCAATGAGCCGCAGGGGGGCGAAGGCGAGGATGCGGAGCCGGCCTTCCGTCTCGAGCGTCCGGGCCAGGATCTCGACCCGGGAGGCGGACAGGCGCGAGAACGAGGCCAGGCGCTCCCCGTGAAGCCCTTCGAGCCCTCCCGCCTCGGTCAGGGCGAGGAGCATGTCCTTCTCCCCGAGAACCAGCCGGGCGAGGAGGGCTTTCCGCCGGGACGGCTTGAGCTCCTCGGCCGAGGGCGGGTCCGGGTAGAGACACGTGCCGCGACCGAGCGGTTCGCCCTTATCGGTCCGGAGCTCGAAGGGGTCGCCCCAGCGAACGTCGATCGGAGCGGAGGCTAGGACCCGGACGAACGGGGCCTCCCGCCGCCCTGCGAACGCATAGTCGGTCAGCCGGACGGGAGCGCTCGCGCCGAGGAAGACGGCTTCGGCTCGGACCTCGCCGGCCCCGCGGGGCAGCGGGAAGTCCAGGACGGCGTCGAACGCGGTGGCTTTCATCGGCGGCGCTCCTCCGGATCCGCCGCCGGAACGAAGCTCATGCGGCGCAGGGCCGGATCGCAGGACACCAGGATTACACGAACGGCGTCGCCCAAGTCAAACGTTTTCCGCCGGCGCTTCGGCCGGAGCCGCCGGGCCGCCGGCTTCGGCTCGAAATCCCCGCTCAACGAGGCGAACGGCAGGAGCCCGGCGACGAAATACTCGTCGATCTCCACGACCAGGCCGGCCTTGACAACGTCGACGACGATGCCCCCGAACTCCTCGCCGAGACGGTCCTTGAGGAACCGGAAGATGCGCCACTCGACGAGGGCCTGCTCGGCCTCGCCGGCGTTGCGCTCCCGGCCGGAGGATCTGGCCGCGATCTCTTCGAGAGGAAGGCGGCCCGGCGCCTCGCGGGCGAGGAGGGCCTTGAGAAGGCGGTGGACGACGAGGTCGGGATAGCGGCGGATGGGCGAGGTGAAGTGCGTGTAGTCGACCTTGGCCAGGCCGTAGTGGCCGACGTTCTTCGACGAGTAGACGGCCAGCTTCATCGCCCGCAGGACCTGGATGCCGACGAACTTTTCGCCGGGGAGGCCCTTGGCCTTCTCGAGGACGCGCTGGAGGTCCCGCGAGCGGACCTTGGACGGCTCGGGCAGGGTCAGCCCGAAATTCAGGATGAGGTCCCGGAGCTTTTCGAGGTCGGAGACGCTGGGCGGCGGGTGGACCCGGTAGATCGACGGGACCTTCTTCTCCGAGAACCGCCGGGCCACGGCGACGTTGGCGGCGACCATGAATTCCTCGATGAGCCGATGGGCCTCGTTGCGCTCCCCGGCCGCGACCGCGAGGAGCTTGCCCTCCTCATAGACGAGCTCCGGCTCGACGAGGTCGAAGTCGAGGCTGCCCTCGGCCAGGCGGCTTCGCCGCAGGGCCTCGGCCAGCTCCCGCATGACCAGGAGGTCGGGGACGACGTCCGCGAACCGGGCCGCCTCGGCCGCGTCGCCCTCAAAGATCTTGAACACCGACGTGTAGGTCATGCGGTGGGCCGTCCGGATGACGGAGGGCATGAACTCCGCCTTGCGGACCCGGCCGTCCTCGGCGACCTCGATCAGGGCGGAGAAGGCGAGCCGCGGCACCCGGGGCCGCAGGCTGCAGAGGTCGTTCGAGAGCTTCTCGGGGAGCATCGGCAGGGTCAGGTCGGGGAAATAGACGCTCGTTCCCCGCTCGAACGCCTCGCGCTCGAGGGCGCTTCCCGGAGCGACGTAATGCGAGACATCGGCGATGTGGACACCAAGGAGCCAGCCCCCGGCCGGAAGCCGCCGGATGCTGACGGCGTCGTCGAAGTCCTGGGCCTTCTCCCCGTCGATCGTCACGGAGGCCCAATCGCGGAAGTCCCGCCGCCCCTCGAGCGCTTCACGCGGGACGTCGTCCGGGAAGGCCGCGGCCTCCCGCACGGCCGCCGGGCCGAATTCGCTCCGAAGCCCGTAGCGGCGGATGACGACCTGGGCGTCGACGCCCGGGTCCTCCGGCCGGCCAAGGACGCAGGTGACGGTCAAGGTCGCCCGGTCGGCCTCGACGATCATCCCGGGCGCCGGATGGAGGCGGCCGCGGGACTTGAGCGGGAGATCGTCCTGCGAGAGCGAATCGAAGGGCTGGAGGAAGGGCGCCCCGGCCCGCTCTTTATAGACCCCTAAAAGGACAGTCCGGCCCTTCTTCAGGATGCGCTCGACCCGGCCCTCGGGCTTGCCGAACTTGCCCTTCTCGACGACGGAGACGGCGACCTCGTCGCCGGGCATGGCCTCCTGGGCGTACCGGGCGGGCACGAAGATGTCCTCGCCGCCGGCGTCCGGCGTGACGAAGCCGAAGCCCGGCCGCGCCGTGACGAAGCGGCCGAGGACGAGCTTTTTGGGGACGGCCATGATCGTGCTCAGTGATAGAACAGAGAGGCGTGGGGGATGCGGCGGCAGGCGCGGGCGGCCATGACGACCCGCCGGCGGGCGTCGCCGGCGAGGTCTGCGGAAGCCCGCCCGCGGAGCTCGCGCCGGGCCTCCGACGCGGCGGCGGCCTTCTCCGCGGCCGTCGCCCGGGCCCAAAGAATCTCTTCGACATCGGCATCGATCCGTTCGAGGACGGCCTCATCGGGCTTGGACGTGTCCAGCGCGGTCAGGGCCGACCGGAGGAGGCCGGCCATCTCGCCGTCTTCGGGCGGCAGGCCGCGGAGGGCTTTCTCGATCTCCCGGCGGGCCCGTTCCGGCTTGCCGAGTCCCGTGCCGGCCGTCGCCCGGCCGCCGGCCCCGCGGTCCCGGTGCTGGGCGAAGGCCTCGTCGACGCGGCGCTCGCAGCGGCCGAGCGAGATCCCCCTCCTCGCCCGGCCCGCCGACCGGAGGTCGTCGAAGGTCCGGGCGATCGCTTCGAGGACGACGCGGAGAGGGATCCTCCGGGCTTCCCACGAGCCGATCAAGGCCTGGTCCCGGGGCGAGAGGAGGAGCGGCGCGCCGCGGCGCTCCACGAAGGCGCGGGCGATCGACTGATAGTAGCCGCTCCGGTCTTTATCGTCGGTCATGGTCGTTAGGGCCGGCCCGCGGCTCAGGGCTCCGCGTCCCGGTTTCGTTCGTAGATGATCCTCAGCCCCTCGAGGACGAGGTCGGGCTCATAGGCCTCGATCGCCGGGAGCTCGGGCGCGATCTGGCCGCCGAACCCGCCCGTGGCCACGACCCGGACCGGCCCGCCGAGCTCCTTACGGATCTCCCCGATCGTGTTCGTGACGAGGCCGATGTAGCCGAAGTAGAGGCCGGACTGCATGCTCGCGACGGTCGTCCGGCCGATGGCCCGCTTGGGCTTGCGGATCTCGACGCGGGGCAAGCGGGCCGTCTTGAGGGTCAGGGCCTCGGCGGCGATCTGGATACCGGGCGCGATGGCCCCGCCCAGGTACTCGCCCTTGGCCGAGACGGCGTCGAACGTCGTCGCCGTCCCGAAATCGACGACGATGGCCGGGCCCCCGTACTTCTCGAAGGCGGCGACCGCGGCCGTGATCCGGTCCGCGCCGACCTCGAAAGGATTTTCATAGAGGATGGGCATGCCCGTTTTGAGGCCGGGGCCGACGACGAGGGCCGTCTGGCCGAAATAGCTCCGGCAGACCTCTTCGATGACCGGGGTCAGGGGCGGGACGACGCTGGAGATGATGGCCCCCGAGATCTCGCCGGCCTTGAGCTCGGCGACCTGCATGAGATTGAGGAGGATGGCCCCGTACTCGTCGCTCGTCTTATCGCTGTCCGTCCGGATCTTCCAGCTCTTGACGAGCGAACGGCCGCGGAAGAGCCCGATGGCGATCGTCGTATTGCCGACATCGAAAGCCAAGAGCATCGCGCGCCTCCTTGCCGGCCGTCACCCGCCGCCGAGGCCGAGGACCGCGTCGAGGACGACCGTCCCGGCCGCGCCCTCGCGCTCGACAACGAGCCGGCCTTCCGGGTCGAGGCCCCGGCAGACCGCCGTGAACGTCCCGATGTCCGTCGTGACCCGGACGGGCTCGCCGGGCGGGAAGGCCAGCCTGGCCTCCGCGGCCGCGACGATCCTCCCCTTCTCGCCCCGGGCGAGGGCATTATACCAACTGTCGAGGGCCCGGCAAAGGCCGTCGAAGAGGGCGTCCACGGTCACCGCGGCCCGGCCGGCGATCCGGAGGGAGGTCGCGGCGTCCCGCAGCTCGGGGGGGAGATCCCCGGGCTCGTGGCCGACGTTGATGCCGACGCCGACCACGGCGAAGTCCCCGCCCGCCGCGCCCGTGACGGCCTCGGACAGGATGCCGCCGAGCTTCCGCCCGCCGAGGACGAGGTCGTTCGGCCACTTGAGCCGGACCTCGATGCCGGCCCCGGCCGCGATGGCGTCCGACGCGGCCAACCCGGCGGCGAGGGGCAGGAGATGAGGCGAGGGCACGGGCCCGCCGCCGGGCCCGCGAACGATGAAGGAGGCATAGAGCCCCAGCCCGGCCGGCGAATGCCAGGCCCGGCCTTTCGTCCCCCGGCCGCGCGTCTGCTCCCGGGCGACGACGGCGGTCCCGTGCGCCGCGCCGGCCTGGGCCAGGTCGCGGGCCGCGTCGTTCGTCGAGGCGACGCTCGCCAGGCGATGGACGGTGGCTCCGAAGGGCATGGGTCCCCGCTCCCGGTCTCAAGCCGGATCGGAGAGCTTGGCCAGGTTCTGGCCGAGCTTCGCCAGGCGGTCGCG
>MEYC01000046.1 GCA_001775715.1 Candidatus Aminicenantes bacterium RBG_16_66_30
CCGAGAAAGGCCCCATTTTACACAAATCCGGCCAAAAATCAACTCTGTTTTTGTGCTATAATGCGCGTCCCGTCCCCCGGGGACGGACCGGACCATGAACGAATACCGATTCCTTTTCAAGCCCTTCGCCGAGATGACCGAAGCGGACTACGCCGAGGTCGGCTTCCGCTCGGGCCTCGAGATCCACCAGCAGCTGCTGACCGCGAAGAAGCTGTTCTGCCGCTGTCCCGCCGGCCGCTACAGCGACCGCTACGACGCCGAGATCCTCCGCCACATGCGGCCGACCCTGTCCGAGCTCGGCGAGTACGACGGCACGGCCCTGATGGAGTTCAAGACGAAGAAGGAGATCATCTACCGGATCAACCGGGAGACGGTCTGCACCTACGAGATGGACGACACGCCGCCGTTCATGATGGACGAGGAGGCCCTTGACGAGGCCCTCGGCGTCGCCATGCTCTACAACCTCGCCCTCGTCGACGAGCTCCACATCGCCCGCAAGCAGTATCTCGACGGCAGCATCCCGACCGGGTTCCAGCGGACGACGATCGTCGGGGTCAACGGCTTCATCCCCTACAAGGACCGCCGCATCTCCATCGTCCAGCTCGGCCTCGAGGAGGACGCCTGCCGCGAGGTCAGCGACGTCGGGCACCGCCGCGTCTACCTGACCGACCGCCTGGGCATGCCCCTCATCGAGACCGTGACCGGTCCCGACATGCGCACCCCCGACGAGGTCGCCGAGGTCGCCCAGATCCTCCGGCGCCTCGTCCGCAGCACCGGGAACGTCCGCACCGGCATGGGCGCCGCCCGCGAGGACGTCAACGTCAGCGTCCGCGGCGGGACCCGGGTCGAGATCAAGGGCGTGCCCCGCATCCCCCGCATCCCCCTCCTGACCTACCACGAGGCCATGCGGCAGTGGAACCTCCTCCGCCTGCGCGAGGAGCTCCACGGCCGCGGCATCACGCCCGAGACGTTCCGGTCCTCATCGGAGGACGTCACCCGCCTCCTCCTGAAGACGAGCTTCCACCCCATCCGCGAGGCCCTCGAGGCCGGCGCCGTCGCCTCGGCCGTCGTCCTGCGGGGCTTCCGCGAGCTCCTCAATTGGCGGACGCAGACGAACACGCGCTTCTCCCGCGAGATCTCCGACCGCGTCCGCGTCGTCGCTTGTCTGACGACGCTCCCCAACATCATCCACTCCGACAGCCTTTCGGAGACCCTCTCGAGCCCGCGATGGGAATCCGTGCGCAAGGCCGTCCGGGCGGCCAATGACGACACCGTGGTCGTCGTCTGGGGGCCGGCCGAGGACGTCAAGACCGGCGTCCAGGAGATCGCCATCCGGGCCCGCGAAGCCACGATCGGCATCCCCTCCGAGACGCGCCAGGCCCTCAAGGACGGAACCAACGGCTTCGAGCGCATCCTGCCCGGCCCGGACCGGATGTACCCGGACACGGACCTGCCGCCGAAAAAGGTCACCGAGGAGCGCCTGGAGACGATCCGCCGGGGCCTGCCGGTCCCCGTCTGGACGCGCGAGGCCTGGTACCGGGAGATCGGGATCCCCGCGGACGTCGTCGAGCCTCTGGCGATGTCACGCCTGGCCGGCCTGTTCGAGATCCTCGTCAAGGACTGGAAGATCGAGCCGGTGGCCGCGGCCGTGGCCCTCGTGCAGTTCCCTAAGCGCATTAAAAAGAACGGCTTGGACCCGAGCCTCCTCACGGACGAGGCCCACCGCCGGATCTTCGCCCTTTACCGGGACAGGAAGATCTCCCGGGACGGAGTTTTTGCCTTTATGGAAAGGGCCGCCCGCGGCGAGCCGCTTCCCGGGATCGCCGAGGTCCGTCCGGCGACGGAGGAAGAGGTCTACGCCCAGGTCGTCGCCTCGAAGGCCGAACTCGACACGATGAAGATCCATAATCCGGAGAAGAAGGCCCATGTGCTGATGGGCCTCGTCATGACGGCCCTGCGCGGCCGCGTCGAGGGCGCCGCCGTCCTCGAGCGCGTCCGGGCCGCCGCTGAAGGGACATGCTGATGGCCGCCGACGACTCCTACAAGGGCTACCGGGGCGAGGCCCTGGGGGTGCTCAAGAGCTTCGGGGCCATGGTCTGGAGCGACGTCGAGATCAAGACTTCCCGGGGCGCCTACACCGGCATCATCCTGCCCCGCTCCGAAACGGCCGACCCCCACCACATCGTCATCAAGCTCCGCTCGGGATACAACATCGGCCTGGCCGCCGGCTCCATCGAGGCCATCACCATCAGCGGCCGCAAGGAAGCCCACTACAAGATCCCGGAGAAGGCGTTCCCCTACGACCCGGCCAAGCCGAAGGTCAAGCTCCTCGGCACGGGGGGGACGATCGCCAGCCGGCTCGACTACCGGACCGGGGCCGTCATCCCGGCCTTCTCGCCGGGCGAGCTCTACGGCTCTGTGCCCGAGCTCGCCGACATCTGCAACCTCGAGACGGAGAAGCTCTTCGGCGTCTTCAGCGAGAACATGGGCCCGGAGCAGTACATCGCCACGGCCCAGGCCATAGGCCGGGAGATCGAAAAGGGCGTCCAGGGCATCGTCATCGGCCACGGCACGGACACCATGCACCACACGGCGGCCATCCTCTCGTTCATGGTCCAGGACTCGCCCGTGCCCATCGTCATGGTCGGCTCCCAGCGCTCCTCCGACCGGCCCTCCTCCGACGCGGCGCTCAACCTCATGCACAGCGTCAAGACCGCGGCCGAGAGCGACATCGCCGAGGTCATGGTCTGCATGTTCGGGCCGACCTCGGACACGTACGGCCTCCTCCACCGGGGGACGCGCGTCCGGAAGATGCACTCGAGCTACCGGTCGACCTTCCGGACGATCGGCGATATCCCCATCGCCATGGTCAGCCGGGACAAGATCACGCCCCTGCGCCAGGACTACAAGCGCCGACGGGCCGACCGGAACGTCCGGATCGACACGTCGTTCGAGGAGCGCGTCTCCATCGTCTATTATTACCCGAACATGAAGCCGGACATCGTCGACTCCCTCATCGACAACGGCTACCGCGGCATCATCATCGCCGGGACGGGCCTGGGCCACGTCAACAAGCCCCTCTATCCCGCGCTGAAAAGGGCCCGGGACAAGGGCGTTGCCGTCTACATGACCGTCCAGACCCTCTGGGGCTACGTCCAAATGTACGTCTACGACACGGGCCGCGATATGATGGAGTTAGGCGTCATCCCGGCGGCGAACATGCTGCCCGAAGTGGCCTACGTCAAGCTGGCCTGGGCCCTGGGCCGGACGTCCGACCTCGCGGAGGTCCGGACGATCATGCTGACGCCCGTCGCCGGGGAGACGACGGAGCGGGAGCCGTCCAACGGCTACCTCATCTTCCAGGGCGGCATTCCCGAGGTCGAGGAGTTCATCTCGACCATTAAAAAATAGCTTTAGAATTCGAAGCGAACCCCGAACCGCATGACCCGGGGATTGAGGACCTCGGTGTAGCGGCGGCTGAAGGGGTTGGCCGAGAACTCCTCCGTATCGACGTAGTAGATCCCGATGAAGGCGTCGGTGGCCCGGTTGACGATGGCCGAATTGAGGACGTTGAAGATGTCGGCCATGAAGACCATCCGGCCGGAGCCCAGGGCGATGCTCTTCTCGAGCCGGAAGCTCAGATTCCGGAAGGCGGGCAGGCTGTCCTTGGTCGCCGTCTGGAGGTACACGATGTTGGTCGTGTAGAGGCCGGCCCAGGACTCCTCGTCGGCGAACCCCAGGGCGACGTAATTCGGGATCTTCCAGCCTTCCCGGGCGTAGAGCGTCGCCGAGGCCGTGATGCCCAGGGGCATCTGGTAGAGGGCGCTGAGCTTGGCCAGCCAGCGGGAGTACATCTGGACCGGCGACTTGCCGCCCTCCCCGTACTGGCTCAGGTTGCCGTAGGGCTTTCCGTCGAGGGCCCACTGGTTCGTCGGGTCGATGAAGGACGTGCCCCAATGGACGCGCTGGTCCTGGAGCGTCACCGAGGCGTTCAGGAACCAGCGGTGGGCGAGGCGCTTGGTCACGGCGAGGTCGAGGCCGATATAGGTCCGATAGGCCGAGCTCTTATCGACCATCCGGTAGGGCGTCGGGCCGGGGAACGAGGAGATGGGCAGGTACCAGGTCTTGCCGGCGGCGTCCCCCAGGCTGTACTCCTGCTCGATCTCGCCCTCCTCATCTAATATGGTGATCTTCTCCGGGACGATCCCAGCGGCGGCGTACCATGTCTGCGTCTCGTCGATGACGAGATCGGGCGTCGAGGGATAGATGTCGGCCGGATAGAAGGGCTTGGCCCAGTCGAAGTTGTCGAAGCGCCGGAACGTGGCCGTGACGGAAGCGATGAGGTTGGGGCGGAGCTCCCGCTCGAGGCCGAGGGAGATCTCCCGCGTCCGGGGCGAGGTCTTGACGTTCTTGGCGTCGGGGTCGACGTCGCTCCGGTAGAAGGTCGTCAGGTTGTCGTAGTTGATCCCGCGGGGATTCGACCAATCGAAGTCCCAGAAGTTGCCCGCCAGATAGGCGTCGCTCTCGAATCCGCCGACGAGGGCCGCCGCGGCCTCTTCGGTGACGTCGCCGTTGGAGTCGAGGAAGGGATAGAGCTGGTGGGGGAACTCGGGGTGGGTCGCCGAGTATTTCCAGAAGGTCTCCTCGGCGTCGACGAGCGCGTCGCTGTCCGCGTCGTTCCACCAAAAGCCGACGTTCCCGCCGAGACCGAGCGGCTTGTTCGTGAACTCTCCGGCGGCCATGAGATCGCCGTATTGGGCCAGAGACAGCTTGAGCACGGTCCGGCCGTTGCCCTTGACGTCCCAGCTCAAGCCGACCCGGGGCGACCAGGTGCTCCACCGGAATCTCGCGTCGATCGGATTGACCGTGAGCGCGGGGAGGACCTCGCCCAGGGCGTCGATGAGCTCCACGTCGAACGCGTTCCGCCAGGCCTGGGAGAACGGCAGGATCGTCGCCAGCCCGTAGCCGCCCGACGAAGGCGTCTGACTGTCGTAGCGGAGGCCCAGGGTCAGGATGAGACGTCCCTTGGTGATCGTGTCCTGGACGTACGCGGAGGCTTGTTTGGCCAGGAGGTGATCCCGGTTCTCGCGGCCGAACGAGACGTACTGCCACCCTTCCGGGGGGACGACCAGCCCCTCGCCGAGATCGAACATGGGATCGACGTAGTTGCGCTGGACGAGGAAGTTCTGGAGGTAGCCCGTCTGCCTGACATGAGAATTGTCGGAGAACGCGAGGCCCGCCTTGAACTCGTGGGCCATGCCGAGCAGGGAGTCCTTGTAGAGCGCTCCCGCGATCTCGAGGCCCGTCTTCTTCCGGCGCTCGGTGCTCGAGTCCCAGGAGCGGCCGAACGCGGAGGTGAAGGGGACGTAGACGCCCCGGCCGACGTCGAAGGTCACGGGGTAGGCCAGCTCCTCGTCGAGGGTGGGCCGCGAGCGGCTCCCCGTGTTGACGACGGTGATCTTGGCGGAGAGGAGGAAATTGTTCCCGAACGCCTGCTCGTCCTGGATCTTGAAGACCGGGTCGCCCAGGCGGAACCGGCCCGAGAGATGGTCCCCTTCGGGCTTGGCCATCGAAGCGTTCGCCCCGAGTCGCACTTTCGAGTTGGCCATATACAGGGCTTCGAAGCGGTTGCCGGTGACGGGTTGGGCGTCGAGCTTGAGGTTGAGGCTGTTGAGGAGGGCCTGGTCCTTGGCGTTGAGGATGGTGAAGTTGTAGATGTCCTGGACGCCGTAGGATCCCCACCACCAGAGCTTGTTCTTGAAGATCGGGCCGCCGGCGTTGGCCCCGAAGTCCTTGATCTGCTCGATCCTGTTCGTGTTGGCGACCCCCTGGCTCCTGAGCTCGGAGGTCAGGTTGCTGCCCTGGAAGGCGTTGTCGGTCAGGTAGAACCGGGCCGCGCCCCCGATCCGGTTGTCCCCCCGGCGGTTGAGGAGGTTCACCACGATGCCGCCGGTCGGGATGGTGGCGTCGGCCGCGCCGCCGGTGGTGACGGCGATCGTGTCGATGGCGTCGAAATCGAAGGTGATGCCCGGCTTCCCGAGGTCGATGGGGTCGGTGACGTCGATGCCGTCGATCTTCCAGATGTTCCCGGAGCCGTTCGTCTCGTCTCCCTTGGCGACGAAGACGGACGGCGCGGTCGATTCGTTCCCGCCCACGTTCTCGCGGTCTAGCATGACCGCAGGGACGAGCTGCAGGACGACCCAGGGATCGCGGGCCGAGGGCAGGATCTGAAGCTCGACGCGGCCGAAGTCGGCTCCGGAGGTCATCCGCTTCCGGTCGATGGTCGGGAAGGCGCTTGTGACGGCGGTTTGCTCCTCGGGCTTGCCGGCTTCGAGGACGAGGTCGACGGTCGATCTCCCTTCGATCCGGACGACGACGTTGGCCCGGACCGCGGTCTTGAAATCGGCGTGCTCGGCCTTGACCGAATAGCCTTCGCCGGGATAGACGGAGGGGAAGCGGAAGATGCCGGAGGGGCCGGTCCGGGCCTTCAGATCGGCGGCCGGGGGCCGGGAGAGGCTCACCGCGACGGAGGCGAGGGGCTTTCCATCCTTGTCGACGATCTTCCCCTGGACGGTCCCCGTCCCGGATTGGGCCGTCAGGGACAGCGCGAAGGTCGTGAGGACTGCCAGGACGCGCAAAGCTTGTTTCAATGGAGCCTCCTCGGTCGATCGGGAGCCGCGATCGCATTCATTCAACTACACTCCGGTCGTTCGCGTTCCACCAATTATAGCAAAAACCGGGCTACTTCGCCTTGAGGACGTGCAGGGTCCGGGGTTCCCGCTCCATATGGTAGACGATCATGGCCTGGAGCGTCCGCCGGATCCCCGCGATGTCCGCGGGGGCGAACGGCGGGGCGCAGACTCCCGGCGGCGGGTTCTTGCGCGCCCAGCGGAGGAAGGCCGGGGTCTCGGCGGGGACCTCCTCCTTCTTGAGGGGGGCGCACGTGGGGCAGTAGGCCCCGTCCTTCCGGGGGGCGAGCCAGCCGGAAGCGAGAGGCTTGCGGCATTCCCGGCAGCCGGAGAGGTCGGGGAGGAGGCCGTTGGCATGGAGGAACCAGGCTTCGAAATAGGCCCCCGCGAACTCCCGGTCGCCCCCTTCCTTGATGCAGCGGAGGACGGAGAGCAGGAGGCGGTAGAGGACCTCCTCCCGGGCTCGGGCCGGGGCGAACTCTTCGATGAGCTCGGCGAAGTAGGTCAGGAGGAAGGCCGTGGCCGGCTCGGCCTGGATCTCGAAGAAGGACTCGAGGAGGTCGCAGCCGGAGACCGTGACGAGATCGCGGCGCTCCTTTTCGTAGTAGAAGACGCGGACGACCGACATGGGCTCGAGGCTGCTGCCGAAGCGGTTGCCGAACTTCCGGGCCCCCTTGGCGACGCCGCGGAGGACGCCGCGGTCGCGGGAGAAAAACACGGCGATCTTGTCCTGGTCGCCGACGTTCATCGTCCTGAGGACGATAGCTTCCGCCTGGTCAATGGGCATGGTTTCAGGCGCTCAAGAGGGTCGGGCGGCGGGTCAGCCGGCCGGGGAGCCGGGCGGGCGGACCTCCAGGAGATCCTTATAATTGGCGGGCGTGATCTTGAAGTCTTCGAGGAACTTGCCCGTGCGGCCGAGCGGCCGGGCGGGCTGGCCGTTCAGGAGGAAAGTGAAGCCGCCGGCGTTCCCCGTTTGGATGAGGATCTCCTCGTCGGCCCGGGCGCGGGCCGTGGTGCCGGCCGGGAAGACGCCATAGATAATGAGCTCGCCGTCCGTGCGGACCTCGATCCAGGTCTCGGCCTTGAACGTGAACTCGATCGTGACGCCCTTCCAGGCCTCCGCAGGGGCGGGAGGGGGCTCGTTCGGAGCGATCGGCGCCGGCTCGAGGGCGGGTTTGTCGGTTGTCGCGGTCGAAGCGGCCGCGGCCGGGTCGGTCTGCTGGAGCGTCGATGGGGTGATATCCGAGACGACGGACGGCGGGGCGACGGTCACGGGCGCGGACTGGGCGGGCTTTGGCCGGCGAGAGGACCAGAGGATCACGAGGACGCCGACGACGACGATAACGGCGATGATCCGCAGGACCCAAGCGACGATCCGCTTGCGGGCGGCGGGGGAGAGCCTGGGCTTGGCGACCGGCTCGAAGAAAAGTCCCGGAGCTTCCGGGGCCTCAGGGGCGGGGGCGGCCGAGGGCAGGGGGGCCGGCTCCGGCTCGGCGGGGGGGGGCAGGATCGGGGGGGGCGGCGGGGGAGGAGCCAGCTCAGGGGCGGACTTCTGGAAGATGTGGCGCTTGCGCTCGGGCTCCCCGATGAGCCCGGCCGCCTTGTACCTCGCCAGGACCTCCTCCCCGTCGAGGCCGATGGCCCGGGCATAGGTCCGGATGATCCCCTTGATGAAGAACTCGCCGGGCATGATGTCGAGGCGGTCGTTCTCGATGGCTTCGAGGTAGCGGTGGCCGATCTTGGTCGCCGAGGCGATCTCCTCGATGGAGATGTTGCGCTCTTCCCGCGCTTCCCGGAGGCTCTGTCCCAGCGAGGCCATTTGCCCTGATTCTAGGTTAAAAAGAAGATGGGGTCAAACCTTTAAAAACTTAGAGACCGACGTGGCGCTGCCGATGAAGCCGGTGGCCGCGCCGCCGCAGAGGAGGGCGATGGACTGGGTCAGGTCGGGATAGCGGAACCTCAGGAGCTCCTGGAGCGCGCCGAGCGAAGCGCTCAGGTAGACCGGGAACAGGTTGATGACCACGAACAGCAGGCCGAGCGAGAGCAGGCTCCCGAGGAGCCCGAGGGTGATGCCCTCGAGCCAGAAGGGGATGCGGATGAAGAGGTTGGTCCCGCCGACGAACCGGAGGATCTCGATCTCGTTCTTCCGGGCGAAGACGTTGAGCTTGACGACGTTGGAGATGATGAAGAAGGACGTCAGGATCAGGATGCCGCCGAGGAACGCCCCGACGGCCCCGGCCAGCCGGCTGAACCCCTGCATCTTCTCCACCCAGTCCTGGTTGAAGAGGACATCCGTTATCCCCGGGCGGGCTTTCATCGCGTCGACGAGCTCGACGACCCCCTGCGACGCCGAGGCCCTGGCGTTCACCCTCATCTCGATCGACGTGGGGAAGGGATTGGTCTCGAGGCCGGAGACGATGTCAGCGAGCTCGGGGAAGCTCGCCCGGAACCGCTCCAGGGCCTCGTCCGGCGTCACGACCCGGACGCTCTCGACGAACCCGGGCTGCCCGATCTCCTGGCGCACCGCCTCGACCGCCGCCGCGGAGAGGCCCTTGTCGAGGTAGAAGGCGATGGTCATGTTCCTCGACAGCTCCTTGGCCGTGGCCCGGAGGTTGTTGGCGAGCGACATGAAGATCCCGACGGTCAGGAAGGACAGGCAGATGATGGTCACGCTGAAGATGTTCCGCGTCCGGAACTGCCACAGGTTGTTGCCCGTGACGCTGAGGAAGAACTTCAGCTTCTCGATCACTAATGCGCTTCCTTGCCGACGATCTTGCCCTTCTGGAGGAACAGGATGTTGTCGCCGAAGTGGCGGATGAGCTCCCGGTCGTGGCTGCCGATGATGACCGTCGCGCCCTGCCGGTTGATCTCCTTGAACAGGGTGACGATCTCGAAGGCCAGCTCGGGATCGAGGTTCCCGGTCGGCTCGTCGGCCAGGATGATCTCGGGATCGTTGATGACGGCCCGGGCGATGGCCACGCGCTGCTGCTCGCCGTAGGACAGGCGCCCCGGCAGCTCCCACATCTTCTGGTGGAGGTTGACCTTCTGGAGGGTGTTGAAGACGCGGCGCCGGATCTCCTTGCGCCCGACGCCGATGACCTGGAGGGGCACGGCCACGTTCTCGAACACCGTCCGGTGGAACATCAGGCGGAAGTCCTGGAAGACGATGCCCATCGTCCGCCGCAGGGTGTAGATGCGGTTATCGCGGATCTTGAGGATGTTGACGCCGTTGACGAGGATCTGGCCCTCGGTCGGCAGGATCTCGCGGAAGATCGTCTTGAGGAGGGTCGTCTTGCCCGACCCGCTCGGCCCGGTGATGAAGTAGAAGTCGCCGTCGTTGATCTGAAGGGTGACGTCGGAGAGGGCCCAGTAGGGCTTCTGGTATTGCTTCCAGATGTGGTGGAGCTCGATCATCGTAT
>MEYC01000047.1 GCA_001775715.1 Candidatus Aminicenantes bacterium RBG_16_66_30
CATTCGCTATCAGGGCGGCCTGGCCGACATCGTCAAGGACCCCGCCGCTCCGGGATCGGTCCGGACGTCGGGACTCCAGGTCTTCCTCAGCTTCCCCTTCATCCGCTAGCCCAAGGAGAACCGAGATGCTCAAAACGATGCAGGACGCCCTGATCGCAGGGAAGAAGGCCGAGGTCGAATCTCTCGTCGATCAGGCGCTGGCCGCCGGTGTCCCGGCCGCGAAGATCCTGAACGAGGGGCTCATCCCCGGGATGGAGCGCCTCGGCGTCCAGTTCAAGAACAACGAGGTCTTTATCCCCGAGGTCCTCGTGGCCGCCCGGGCCATGCACGCCGGGCTGGCCAAGCTCGAGCCCCACCTGGCCAAGGCCGGCGTCAAGCCCCGCGGCATCGTCGTCATCGGCACGGTCAAAGGCGACCTCCACGATATCGGCAAGAACCTCGTGGCCATGATGCTCCGGGGCAACGGATACAAGATCGTCGACCTCGGCGTCGACGTCACTCCCGAGAAATACCTGGAAGCGGCCAAGGCCAACGGGGCCGGGGCGATCGCCCTCTCGGCCTTGCTGACGACGACCATGGTCCAGATGAAGGCCGTCATCGAGGCCGTCGCCAAGGCCGGGCTGGCGGTTCCCGTCGTCATCGGCGGCGCGCCCGTCACCCGGGACTATGCCGAGCAGATCGGGGCCAGCGGCTACGCCGCCGACGCCGCGTCGGCCGTCGAGGAGATCGGCCGCATCATCGGGGCCTGACGGCCAAATCGGACGGCCGGCCCGTGAGGCGGGCCGCCCGGCCTACGGACATGACCCCGCGCGAGCTCGTCATCGACAGCCTTGAATTCCGCGGGGCGGCCCGCGTCCCCCGCGGCCGGCGCTTCGCCGGGAAGCTCACGTTCTGGGGGGAGGTCGACCGCCAGCATCTGCTGCCCTACGGCGCCCCGGCCGGAGAACGTCGCCGCGGTGTTCGAGGCATGGGAGGGTCTTGACCGGGCGGGGAGTATGCTATAATTACGAGCGGAGTGTTCATTCTATCGAGCGGCCCGCGCGGGCCCCGGGAGGACGATATGAAAAGAAAACCCGTGTCATTGCTCGCGATCTTGGCCGCCTGTTCGCTCTTTGCGGTCTTCGGCCTGGCCGCCGATCAAGTCGTCGGGAGCTTGTGGCAGTCGGCTCCCATGACCATCGACGGGGTGGCCCAGGAGTGGGAGACTTCGGAGCCCATCTTCGACGAGGGCTCGCAGGTCCAATACGCCCTCAGGAACGACGGCCGCAACCTCTACATCATCATGGTCTTCAGGACCCCCGATCCCGCTTCCAGGCCCAGGATCTTCCCGAAATCCACTCTCGACTACACGGGCATGAAGATCTACTTCACGACCGGCGATAAGAAGAGCAAGGACTTCGGCATCCTGTTCCAGAAGAAGCAGTATACCGCTGACGCGCTCATCGCCAACATGGGGAAGCGGGGGCAGGCCCTGACCGAGGAGCAGAAAGCCGAGATCCGCAAGAAGCCGACCCACATCGTCTTCAGCGAAGAGATCATCAAGCCCAAAAAGGCCGTCGCGCCCGCCGAAAGCCCGGCGGAATCCGAGTCTCCGATGTTCCGGGCGATCGAAAAAGGGCCCTTGGCGGTCTGCGAATTCCGCATCCCCCTCAACCGCGTCCAGGAGATGGGCGGCCTGGGCATCGGGCCGGGCCAGTCGATCATGCTCGGCTTCGAGTGGGGCGGCATGACCGGCCAGATCCTGCGCGACATGATGGCCGGCCGGGCCGACCAGAGCGTCAACGCGGGGGACAGGGGCGTGCGGCAGGATAGCGGCTTCAGCGCCGGGGGCGGCGGCGATGATGGCGGCGGCGAGATCGCCGGCATGGGCGGCGGAGTCGGCGAGATGGGTCGCAATCCCCGTTACAAGAAACACGCGTTCTGGATCGAAGCCAAGCTAGCGGCCGGGGGGAACTAGCCTGACTTATTCATAAAAACGCCCGGTTCTTCTCCATCTCCATTTTTTATGGGGCGTTTTTACCCTCCGGGCGAACCGATCCGGCCCTATCTGCTTCGTTCTCGGGGTTCGCAGTACCGAAAAGTACAGCTTCACCCCTCGGGCCTCGCATCTGAGGGCCGCCTCGATTCGTGAATAATGCAGGCTAGAAAGGCTTCGACGCGAGATAGGCCCCGACGAAGGCCAGGACGACCGCCAGGATCTTCCAGCCCGTCAGCCGCTCCTTCAAGAAAACGGCGGCGATGATGACGATGAAGATCGTGTTGAGCTGATTGAGCACGGCCGCGACCGAGGCCTTGGCGTACTTCATCCCGCCCGTCCAGAGGATCAGCGAGAGATAGGCGCCGAAGAACGCCGCCGGAACGAGGGCTTTCCAGTTGCGGCGGTCGAAGAGGGGGGCGAGGACGGCCCGCCGGTTCCTGAGGACGGGGAGGAGGAGGGCGAGGGCCGCCGTGCCGCCGGCCATCCGGACGAGGGTCGCCCAAAAGACCGAGACCGTTCCGAGCACGGGCTTGACCATGACGATGCCCAGGGCGACGAAGAACATGGCCAGGATGCCGTAAAGAATGCCGAGGGCGAGGTCCCGCCGGTCGATCTTCTCCAGCTTCCCTTCTTTCGTGACCGTCAGGATGGCGGAGATGACCAGGCCGGCGCCGGCGAGCTGGACGAGGGTCAGCCGCTCGCCGAGGAGGACGAAGGACAGGGCGATGACGAAGGGGCTGTAAAAGCAGTCGACGATGGCGGTCAGGCTCGCCCCGAGGCGGTTGAGGGCGTGGAAGAACAGGGTGTCGGAGACGGCGATGCCCAGTACCCCGCTCAGAAGGAGCAGGCCCGTCGCCGACGCGGGGACGAGCGGCGCGAGCGGCTCGCCCAGGAGCAGGAGCGTCGGGACGATCATGACCAGCCCGAGGACGTTCTTGCCCAGGTTGAGGCCGACGGGATGGATCGAGCGGCCGCTGACGCGGAACAGCACGACGGCCACGGCCCAGGCGAGGCCCGAGGCCAGGGCCAGGATCTCCCCGAGCGAGCGCGCGGAGCCGGGCGGGTCGAGCATGGGTTCCAACCTATAACAGAGACGCCCCATCGCGTCAATGCGGATCCCCGTCCGTATCACCTCTAGGGGTGAGGAGAGTCATCAAAGTATCACCCCTAAAATAGCCGCGGGGGGTGATATGCGGGGGTGGGAGATGCCGTATTCTGATCACAATGAGGCCAAGATCGATCACTGCACCAGAAAAGGCATCATTATGGACATGCTGAGGGGAGGCTCATCGTGAAGAAAGTCGCCGGGATCCTTTGTGCTTCGTTGGCGGGGGCGTCCGTGTTGCTCTGGTCCGCGGCTTCGGCCGCCGGCGCTTCGAACCCCGGCCCGCGCGACAGGCGGGGACTGGACAGGTCAGCTCCGGACTACGCGGTGACGGAACCCGCCTCGATCGCGCTGCTCGGTGTCGGACTCGTGATCCTGGGCGTTTACGCCAAGCGGAAGAACGGCAAGAAGACCTGAGGCCGGCCCGCTCTCTCCTGGCCCTCGGAAAGGGGGACGTTTCCGTTTGACCGGCGTCGCGGGGGCGTGCTATAAACGGCCGGGAGGAGAGACGCCATGAATAGAACACGGCTCGCTTCGTTCATGATCCTCGCCCTGGCCGTCCTGGCCCTGTCGTTCCTGCCGGCTTCACAGGCGCCGGACGAGCGGGGCGCGGCCCCGCCCGAGTTCGACTCGTGCACGAGCGTCCTCGTTGGCCGGCTGGCCTCGGTCGACGGGTCGACGATGACCTCCCACTCATGCGACTCGGGGACCGACCGCACCTGGATGACCATCGTCCCCAACGCCAAGCACAAGCCCGGGGAGAAGGCCAAGGTGTATTATGAGCCCAAGCGGACCAAGGGTCCGAACGACCCCGACCGCCTGGAGACGGGCGAGATCCCGCAGGTCGCCGAGACCTACGCCTTCCTCAACGCCGCCTATCCGATCATGAACGAGCACCAGCTGGCCATCGGCGAGACGACGATCGGCAGCCGCCGTGAGCTCGTCAGCGAGACCGGCATCATCGACGCGCCCGAGCTCTACCGGCTCGTCCTCGAGCGGGCCAAGACGGCCCGCGAGGCCATCCGGGTCGCCGACGAGCTGACGAAAACCTACGGCTACAACGACTGGGGCGAGTGCTTCACCTTCGCCGACACCCAGGAGGTCTGGCACTTCGAGATCCACGGTCCGGGCAAGGGCAAGATCGGCGCCGTGTGGGCGGCCCAGCGGGTGCCCGACGACGAGATCGGCGTCTCGGCCAACGCCGGCCGCATCCGCCAGATCGACCTCGCGAACGCCGACTTCTTCATGGCTTCGGCCAACGTCACGTCGCTCGCCGAGGAGATGGGCTTCTGGTCGAAGGCGAGCGGCAAGCCCTTCGAGTTCTGCTATGCCTATAATCCTTCTTCGAGGACGAGCCTCGGCTGCCGCCGCCGCGAGTGGCGGGTCCTGAGCCTGCTCGCCCCGTCGCTCATGCTCCACGCCGAATCGGAGAACTACCCGTTCTCGGTCAAACCGGAGAAGAAGGTCGGCGTCGCCGACGTCCTGGCCATCTTCCGCGACACCTACGGCGGGACCGAGTACGACATGACCCGGACGCTGACGGCGGTCAACCGGAAAGGAGAGACCCTCAAGAGCCCCATCGCGACGCCCTTCATGAGCGGCGACCTCCTCGGCCTGTTCCGGATCAGGCGCGAGCGGACGATCTGCTCGCCCGCCGCGACCTACCTTCAGATCACGCAGTCGAGGGATTGGCTGCCCGCGCCGATCGGAGGGGTCGTCTGGCTCGGCTACGATAACCCTGCGACAACGCCCCACGTGCCGATCTACATCGGCATCTCCCAAATGCCGGCGTCCTACCAGGTCGACGGCCGCTGGGCCTTCAGCCGGGACTGCGCCTGGTGGGCTTTCCGGACCGTCAGCCGGCTGGCCAATTTCCGCTACCAGGAGATGTCCCAGGACATCGCCAAGGTCTGGAAGGAGATCGAGGACAAGGCCTTCGCCGGCCAAGCCAAGTTCGGGAGGAGGCGCTGGCCCTCTACAAGAAGGACCCGAAGAAGGCCCGCGAGCTGCTGACGAAATATTCCCAAGACCAGGCCAACGGCGCCGTCGCCGCCTATTGGAAGCTCCTCGACGACCTCTGGCTCAAATACTCCGGGTCCTTCTAAATTGACGATCTTCGGTCTGCACGTCCTCGACTTCGCCATCGTCCTGGTCTTCATCGCCGTCGTCCTGTGGCTCGGCTGGCGGGCCTCGCGCAAGACAAAGACGACCGAGGACTTTTACGTCGCCGGCCGCCGCCTGGGGAAGTTCTACCAGTTCTTCCTCAACCTGGGGACCTCGACCAACGCCGACCAGGCCATCGTCGTTTCCCGCGAGGTCTACCGCCAGGGTGTCGGCGGCATGTGGATCCAGTACCTCGTCCTCTTCCTGACGCCCTTTTACTGGTTCACGACGGCCTTCTTCCGGCGCGTCCGGCTGGTCACGATCGGCGATTTCTTCACCGAGCGGTTCAAGAGCAAGTTCCTGGGCGCCGCGTTCGCCGTCTTCACCCTGTTCATGGCCCTCCTCGGCAACGGCGTCGGCTACATGGTCGCGGCCAAGACCATGATGGCCCTGACCCCCAAGCCCGCGGCGAAATATACTATCCAGGAGAGGACGAGCGTCGATCTCTTCAACGAGTACCGGTCGCTCCAGGTGAAGGCGGACAAGGTCGAGCTCGAGCCGGCCGACGCCGCCCGCCTGGCCGAGCTCGGCGAGCGGCAGAAGAAAGGCGAGCTCAAGGCCTTCGTTTCCTATACCGATTCCGTCTCTATCTATCTCATCTACACGGTGATCGTCGCGATCTACACGATGATGGGCGGGTTTTTCGCCGCGGCCATCACGGACGTCATCCAGGGATTCCTCCTGACGGCGTTCTCGCTGATGCTCATCCCTATCGCCCTGCACCGCGTCGGCGGGTTCGCCGGCCTCCACGCCGCGGTCCCTGATTTCATGTTCAAGCTCTTTGGCTCGTCGGCCACGAGCGAGTACGCCTGGTACACCATCCTGGCCATGGTCCTGGCCAATCTCGTCTCCATCATCGCCGTGGCCACGGGCATGCAAACCGCCGGTTCGGCCAAGAACGAGATGACCGCCCGTGTCGGCATGATCGGAGGCATGTTCTTCAAGCGGGTCATCATGATCTTCTGGGCCCTGACGGGCCTCCTGGCCATCGCCCTCTACTCGGGCCGGCTCCACGACCCCGACCTCATCTGGGGCCACATGACGATGGACCTGCTCTTCCCGGGGGCCATCGGGCTGATGATGGCCGGGGTGCTCTCGGCCAAGATGTCGAGCCTGGCCGGGTCGAGCGTCTCCTACGCGGCCCTCTTCATCCGCAATCTCTACCAACCCTTCGTCAAGCCCAAGTCGGACCGCCACCTCATCAACGTCGGCCGCGTCGCCATCGGCGTCACCCTGCTCGGCGGCGTCGGCGTGGCTCTCTTCATCGGCAACCTGCTCGACATGTTCAAGTACTTCATCTCGCTCCCGGCCATCTTCGGCGCGGCCATCTGGCTCGGCTTCCTGTGGAGGCGCGTGACCAAGGCCGCCGTCATCGCCCAGGTCTTCATCTGTTTCACCGTCTACGCCCTCATCCCCAACGTCTTCCAGTCGCTCGAGTGGGCCCGGACGAAGCCGGGGTTCCTCCGCGAGACCAGAGCCCAGGTCGTGACGATCACGACCCAGGCGGTTCGGGAGGACGTCGAGGCCGGGCGGGCGGCCGCGACGGGAGAGGTCATCCGCAAGGAGCGGGTCAATTCCCCCGAAGGCATCTTCTATGAGAAGGTCGCCCGCATCGACCCGCAGGACCCGGCTTCGCCGAAGGTCGGCATCGGCCGCTTCCACGCCGAGCTCTGGGTCCTGAGCTGGTTCGGCGTCGATTTCTCGGGTTTCTCCAAGGCCCAGCTGGGCGCCGTCCGCTTCGGCTTCGACGCCCTGTTCCCGTTCTTTCTGCTCTTCCTGTTGAGCGCCGTGACGAGGCCCATCCCGAAGTCCGACCTCGACCGCTTTTTCGCCCGGGTCCACACGCCCGTCCAGCCGACGCCCGAGGAGGAAGAGCGGGCCCTGCGGCACGCCGTCGAGCACTACGAGGAGATCGAGAAGAAGAAGCTCCGGCCGGGCTCGAACTGGGAGATCATGAAGCCCAAGCTCATCGACATCCTCGGCTTCGGCGGATGCTGGCTCCTCGTCGGCGTCATCATCTTCCTCCTCTGGCTCATGGTGAATATTAGGTAGGGCTTCGGGTACAGCCGGGACTCGTTCCACCTTCGCGCGGTGGTCCGATCCCCGCCGTACCCTCGTCCTATTCTTTTCGATGAAGGGGGGAGGTATAATGAGCGGTAAAAGATGGAAGCTCCGAAGAAGGATATCCGCGACCTGACGCTCGAGGAGCTCGGCGCGGAGCTCGAGCGGATGGGGGAGAAGCGGTTCCGGGCGGCTCAGATCTTCGACTGGCTCTACAAGAAGAGGGCGGCTAAGTTCGAGGACTTCACCACTCTCGCCAAGCCTCTGCGGGAGAAGCTGGCCGGCGCGTTCGCGATCGGCGGCCTCGAAGTCGTCGATACGCGCGCGTCCCGCGACGGGACGACGAAGCTCCTCTTCCGGCTCCGGGACGGCGAGCACGTCGAGACGGTCCTCATCCCGTCCGGGAAGCGCCTGACGGTCTGCCTTTCGACCCAGGTCGGCTGCAAGTTCGCGTGCGCTTTCTGCGCCAGCGGC
>MEYC01000048.1 GCA_001775715.1 Candidatus Aminicenantes bacterium RBG_16_66_30
CTGCGCCAGGCCCTGGCCATCCGGCCGACGCCGAAAGGGTATTTCAACCTGGCCGTGACCTACGAGAAGACCGGCCGGCTCAAGGAGGCCGCGGAGAATCTCACTCTCTACCTGCGGAACCCCCAGGGCGAAAACGAGGAGAATGTCGCGAAGGCCAAAGCCGAGCTCGACCGCCTCACGAAGCTTATCGGCGGGTCCGCCTCCCGCTGACGGTCACGAAGCGCCGATCCTCTTCAATCCCGTGCGGAGCGCCGCCCGGATCGCCGCGATCTCCGACGGGACGACGGCCCCGCCGCCCGTGCCTCTCCGCAAATAGCTGAACACAGAACCGTTACGGCTGTGCCGGTAGCGGAAGTCGATTTCGGGATGGCCGAAGAAGAGGGTCATCAAGGTCTCGGCGGTCTTCGTCAGCGGCGGCCGGTCGACGTGGCCGAGCCGGAAGAGAGCCGTGACGCGCGTCCCCCGTCCCGGCCAGGATTCGAGGACCACCCGGCCTCCGCTGAGCTCGGCGGTCTGGGCGAGCAGGGGCAGGCCGAGGCCGGTCCGTTTCCGCCCCGTCGTGAAGAACGGGTCGAGCGCCCGCCGCCTCTCCTCCCGCGACATCCCCCGGCCGTTGTCCGTCACGCGGAGCGACAGGACGTCGCGCCGGGCGTTCTCGTTGACGGCGATATAGACGCGGTCGGCGCCGGCGGCGATCGCGTTCTCGGCGATGTCGAGGACGTGGAGAGAGAGGTCCTCCATCATGACAGGATGACCTTTCGTCCGTCCTCGCCCGCGAGGGCCATGCGGATCTCCGCGAGCGTGGGGGCGGCGACGAGGAAGTCCGTCGTCGCCGCGCCGATCTCATCGGGCTTGTGGGCGTCCGAGAAGCGGACGACGGGAAGGTCCCCGGCGATCCCGAAGGACACCCGGGCCTCCGCGACCACGGCGCGGGGCGAGACCTCGACGGCTTCGAGCCCGAGGCCGGGCGGGATGAACCCGAGCTGGGAGACGAGGCTGAAGGACTCCCTGTCGATGTGGCTGGCGATGGCCAGGCCGCCGTGACCGTGGATGAGGCCCACGGCGTCACGGACGGAGAAGAGGGTGGCCCCGAAGAGGCATCGCGGGCTGAAGCCGGTGACGTAGTCCTCGGCGTCGACGAGGACCTGGTCCTCGATATACTTCTGCTTGGCCGGGAGGTCGGGGAGATTGCGGAAGACCTCCGCCTGGAACGGGCCGACGTCGGCCCCGGCCTCGAACAGGCCGAGGATGTGGACCTCTTCGGCCGTCGTCAGCTCGATCCCCGGCAGGACCGCGAGCCCCGTTCCGCGGGCGGCGGCGATGACGGCAGCCGCGTTTTCCGTGGTGTTATGGTCGGTGACGGCGATGAGGTCGAGCCCGGCGGCCCGGGCTCCCTCGACCACGGCCCGCGGCGACATGGCCAGCTCGCCGCAGGGCGAGAGGCAGGTGTGGATGTGGAGGTCGGCCCGGAGGCGCCGGAGCTCCATCAGCCCCCCCGGAGGCCCATCCCGTAGAGCCTGCCGGCGAGCTCGAAGGTCGTGAGGCTGGTGCCCAGGACGGGGACCTTCTCCCGCGCGGCCTGGGCCAGCGTCTCCTCCGCCGGCACGCGGCCGCCGACGAGGACGATCCCGGCCAGCTCCTTGAGGACGGCCACGGCGACGATGTTCGGGTGGACCTGCAAGGTCACCCAGAGGTCGTCCTTGCGGGCGTGGCCGATGACGTCGCTCAGGAGATCGCTCGCGTAGCCGCCTTGGACGGGCCGGTCGAGCGGGATCACCGGGGTGAAGGCCTTGAGCTCGAGACGCGCGGCCAGGTCGCTGAGTGTCATCGTTTCTCCTTTGCGCTCTTCGACGTCTTGATGAACGGGCAGTCCTCGAGGCGGGCCAGGCCGCGGACGATGTCGTCGGCCAGCGTCCGGCAGTCGGGGGCGCCGCAGACGCCGCAGTCCTTCCGCGGCAGGTCGGCGAAGATCCTGTCCCTCCGCTTGGCCTTGCGGATGGCCTTGACCGGGTCCCTGTCAAGGGGCCGCGATTCGACCGGCGTCGCGGGGTGGTCGAACGACAGGAAATTCTTGTGGTAGAGACGGCTGACATCCTTGGGGTCGACGACCGCGCGATCGCCCGCGGCGGCGACGAGCTGCAGGATCCGGCTCTTGGCCAAGAACCTGTTCTCCACCTCGAGCGGGCCGCCCACGCAGCCGTCGGGACAGACCGTGCATTCGAGGATGTCGATGTCCTGGAGAAGCCCGCCCTCGACCTGGTCGAGGACCCGCATCGTGTCCACGACGCCCGAGACGGCGACGGCCCGGTGGTTCTTGAGGCCCCGGGTCTCCCCGCCGGAGAGCGACCAGCCCATGCCGACGCCGCTGAACTGTGTCTCCGGGAAGAGGTGGCGCATGAGCGCGTCCTCCTCGCCCTTGCGCAGGGCTCCCAGGATCTGGGGGAAGATATCGCGGATCGAGATGGCCCCGTCGAGATAGGATTTGTTCAAGGTGGCCGGGCTGTTGATGGAGACCATCTTGGCCGGGCAGGGGGTGATGTGGATGATGCCGATCTTCTCCGGAGGGATGCCCAGGGCTTTGGGCAGGATCGTCCGGAGGATCTTGGCCGCGATCTCCCGCGGCGGCTCGATCGGCAGGATCTGGCCGCAGAGCGTGGGGTAGTGCCGCTGGATGATGCGGACGACGACGGGGCAGGTCGAAGTGATGAACGGCCGGGGCCGCGCATGCTCGTTGAGGTATTCCTCGACCGCGGCGCAGTTGAGCTCGCAGATCGAGCTGAGGTCGTAGACCTCGTCGAAGCCGATCCGGCGCAGGGCCGACAGGATCTCCGTGGGCAGGACGGTGCCTCCGAACTGGCCGTAGAGGACGGTCGAGGGGATGGCCACTTTGTAATCGAAAGCGTCCAGGGCGGCGAACGATGTCGTATGGGAGTGGACGGCGTCGTAAGGGCAGACGCGCAGGCACTCGCCGCAATCGATGCAGAGCTCGTCGATGATCATGGCCTTCCCGTCCCGGACCCGGATGGCCTTGGTCGGGCAGGCGGCCAGGCAGTGGACGCAGCCGATGCACTTGTCCTTGGTGATGTGGATGGCGTGGTAGTTTTTGGCTTTCATGTCCTGTGTCCGTTGGTCCGGATGACGATATCGAGGCGCGTGCCCCGTCCCGCCGCCGAGTCGATCGTGAAGACGTCGGCGTTCTTCTTGATGTTCGGCAGGCCCATGCCGGCGCCGAAGCCGAGCTCGCGCATCTCCGCCGTGGCCGTCGAGTAGCCCTCGGTCATGGCTTGCTCGACATCGGGGATGCCGGGGCCGCGGTCGTCGACGGTGATATGGACCTCCCGGGGCGAGACGGCCAGGGCGATGCGGGCCTCCCAGGCGTACATGATGACGTTCATCTCGGCCTCGTAGGAGACGATGGCCGCCCGGCGGACCGTTTGGGGATCGAGGCCCATGTCCTTCAGGAGCTGCTTGATGCGGCGGGCCGCGATGCCGGCGTTGGCGAAATCGCCGCCCCGGACGGGGAACTCGTCGCGATAGACCTCTTCAGCGTCCACGCTTCCCGTCCTCGACGAGGCCGGCGATCCGGAAGCAGGCCTCGAACATCGGCATCTTCGTGACGATGAGGGGCAGGTTCTCCGACCGGGCCTGGTCGACGACCTCGGCGGCCGGCCGCTTCCCCTGGACGAAGACGACCGCCGCGAGGTCGGCCACGGAACACGTGCGGACGACATGGGTGTTGGACAAGCCCGTGAGCAGGAGCGAGCCGGGTTCGGCCGAGGTCAGGACGTCGCTCATGAGGTCGGAGGCGAAGACCTTCTGGAAGGCGGTCTCGAGAGGGCAGGCCGGAGTCAGGAGCTCGCCCTCGAGAAGGGCCAGAACGTCCTTGAGAACGATCATCGGGACCTCCCGCCGGGCCGGAATCCGGGATGTCCCCATTATATAAGGAACACCGGGCGGGGACAAGGCGATGGGAAATCCACGGGACACGATCCCTTTTCCGGAGAAAAGGGTCATGTCCCGGATTTCCAAAAAAAACTGGGGGGACGGGCCCGGCCCGTCCCCCCGGGGGAGGCAATACCTGATCTCGCGGCCTACTTGGCCTTGAGGATCTTCTGGACCTCGTCCTTGTCGACGTCGGTGATGAAGGAGATGCCGCTGATGTCGGCCGCTTCCTTGGTCAGGGAGGCGATGTCGTCCCGGGTGATGTACCCGAGCGCGAACTTGCGCTCGCCGGCCATCATCTGGCGGAGGCCCTGGCTCAGCCGCTTGAAATACGTGTAGACGCCGATGGCCCCGGCCGGGAGCTCGTCGAACTTGGCGCCGAACCGCCGCCGCAGCTCGGGGGCGGTGACGAAGATCTCGTCCTTGCTGCTGCCGAAGCGCTCGACATACACGGGGATCTGTCCGTCATTGATGCGGCCGCCGATCGTCTTGCCGACCATGGCCGCCGCCAAAGGCGAGCGGGCCATGCCGACGGCCTTGACGTACGGCGCGCCCAGGGACAGGGCCTTGAAGATCTGGTCTTCGAAGGTGATGCCGCCGGCGAAGGCCAGATCGGGAACAAACTCGCCCTGCTTGGCCAGCTGGTCGGCGAATTTCCAGGTGAGCGACCAGATCTCGACGGTCGGAATGCCCCATTCGTTCATCATCCGCCAGGGGCTCATGCCCGTGCCGCCTCCGGCGCCGTCGACGGTCAGGAGGTCGAGCTTGGCCTTGGAAGCGTACTTGACGGCGCGGGCCAGGTCGGCCGGCCGGTAGGCGCCCGTCTTGAGGAAGACGCGCTTGGCGCCGAGCTTGCGCAGCTCCTCGACGCGCTTCATGAAGCTGTCCTCCTCGACCATGCCCAAGCGGGAGTGCCGTTCGAACTCCTTGAAGCTGCCTTTCTCGAAGGCGGCAATGACGTTGGGATCCTCGGGGTCGGGCAGGACGATGTAGCCCTTCTTCTTGAGAGCCTGGGCCTTCTTGACGGACTTGATCTTGACCTCGCCGCCGATGTCCTTGGCCCCCTGGCCCCACTTGAGCTCGACGGTCTCGATCCCCAGCTTCTCGATGGCGTATTCCTGGGTGCCCAGCCGGGTGTCCTCGACGTTGGCCTGGACGACGACGTCGCCGTAGCCGTCCTGCCAGTCCCTGAACGACCGGACGCGGAACTCCATGTCCGGCGAGCGGACGACCTTGCCGTTTTTGAGCTCGGTCTCGTCGTCCATGCCGCAGACGTTCTCGCCGATCGTCAGGATGGACCCGGAGATGGCCGCGCCCGTGCCCAGCCCGGCCCAGTTCTGCCGGGCGACGTTCGTCGAGCCCATGCCGGCGATGATGAACGGCACCTTGAGCTTGAGGTCCTTCTTGACGCCGATCTTCGTCTCGATGGAGACCTTCTCGAAGGTCGCCTGGTCGCTGTCGGCGGGAACGCCCCAGGCCCCTTTGGCCGTGCCCATGATGCTGAAGTGGGACAGGTCGACGGGATAGTCCTTCTCGCAGCCCGCGGTAATGATGCCGAAGGGCTGGGGATAGAGGACCTCGGCCCCGCGGTAGGCGGATTTTCCGATCTCGCACATCCCGACGCAGCCGTCGACGCAGGTCACGCACATGCCGCTGAAGGGACTGACGGATCCCTCCGTCCTGTTCTTGGTCAGGGTGGCGGCGCTTCTGTTGAGTTTGGTGAGACTCGGCATGATATTACCTCCTCGGTTTCCTTTAAGATTTCTTTTCCTGAACGCAGGTGCCGCAGCGGCCTGCGTCGTACATCCAACACTGGAGATCGTCGTAATGGTCCAGGCAGCTCGGCTCCATGGTCAGGCAGCCGTTGCAGATGGCCGTGTCCGCGTCCGGGCCCTGGCAGCGCAGCTGGCAGGCGGGGCAGATGTACATGCAGGCCCCGCACAGCCGGCAGACCTCCGAGCGCGCGTCGAACGGCGTCGAGATCTTCCGCTTGTGGCCCCGCTGCTGGAACCCGATGGCCGCGGCGTCCATCTGCTCGGCGCAGATCCGCGTGCACAGGCCGCAGAGGACGCACTCCCCGTGGCGGAGCTTGAACCGGACCCGGGTGACGTTGAACTTGGAGGCCAGGTCCTGGAGGACCTTGGACCCCGGCGCCATGGCGAGCATGAGCTCGATCATCATGCGCCGGGCCGCCCAGACCCGGGTCGTGTCGGTCCGGACGACGAGCCCCTCCTCGGCGGGATAGGTGCAGGCGGAGACGAGCTTGCTCCGCAGGCCCTCGCCGATCTCGACGACGCAGAGCCGGCAGCCGCCGAACTCCGTCAGCCCCTCGTGGTGGCAGAGCGTCGGGATGGCCAGGCCGTAGAACTTGGCCGTTTCGAGGAGGCTCCATCCTTCCTCGGCCTTGACTTCCAACCCGTTCATGCGAAAGGTGATCATGGTCCCTCTCAGATGATCTGAATGGCTTCTTCGCGCTGCTCCTCGATGGCCTCGAACCGGCAGGCCTCCTTGCAGGCGCCGCACTTGATGCACTTCGACTGGTCGATGAGGTGGATCTCCTTGAGCGTGCCCTTGATGGCCTCGGTCGGGCAGGCCTTCTTGCAGGAGAGGCAGCCCGTGCACTTCTCCGAGAGCACGACGTAGCGGATGAGCTTTTTGCAGACCCCGGCCGGGCACCTCTTGTCGAGGATGTGGGCCTCGTACTCGTGGCGGAAGTAGCGCAGGGTCGTCAGGACGGGATTGCCGGCCGTCTGGCCCAGGCCGCACATCGAGGCGTCCTTCGTGATCTGGGCCAGCTCCTCGAGCAGGGCCAGATCGCTTTCCTTGCCCTCGCCCTCGGTGATGCCCTTGACGATCTCGTACATCCTCTGGGTGCCCTCCCGGCAGGAGACGCACTTGCCGCACGACTCATCCTGGAGGAAGTTGAGGAAGTACTTGGCGATGTCGACCATGCAGGTCTTGTCGTCCATGACGATCATGCCGCCCGAGCCCATCATGGCTCCGGCGGCGGTCAGGCTCTCGTAGTCGACGGGCAGATCGAGCAGCTTGGCCGGCAGGCAGCCGCCCGAGGGACCACCGATCTGGACGGCCTTGAAATCCCGTTTGTCGGGGATGCCGCCGCCGATGCCGTAGACGATCTCGCGGAGGGTGATCCCCATGGGGACCTCGACCAGGCCGGTGTTGGCGATCTTGCCGACGAGCGCGAAGATCTTGGTCCCCTTGCTCGTCTCGGTCCCCAGCCCCTGGAACCAGTCCGCTCCCCGGCGGATGATGTTGGGGACGGTGGCCCAGGTCTCGACGTTGTTGATGACCGTGGGCTTGCCCCAGAGCCCCTTCTGGGCCGGGTAGGGCGGGCGCTGCCGGGGCATGGCGATCTTGCCCTCGACCGAGGCGATCAGGGCCGATTCCTCGCCGGAGACGAAGGCCCCGGCGCCCTGGACGATCTCGAGGTCGAAGTCGAATCCCGAGCCCAGGATGTCCTGGCCGAGGAGGCCGTTCTCCCTGGCCTGGGTGATGGCGATCTCCATCCGCTTCAGGGCCAGAGGGTATTCGTGGCGGATGTAGACGAAGCCCTTGGACGCGCCGATGGCTTTGGCCCCGATGACCATGCCCTCGAGAACGGCGTGGGGGTCGGCCTCGAGGACGGAACGGTCCATGAAGGCCCCGGGGTCGCCCTCGTCGCCGTTGCAGATGAGGTATTTCGGGGTCGCCTTTTCCTTGGCGCAGGCCGCCCACTTCTTGCCCGTGGGAAAGCCGGCGCCGCCCCGGCCGCGCAGGCCCGAAAAGAGGATCTCGTCGATGATCGCCGCGGGCGTCATCTCCGTCAGGGCCTTGCCCAGGGCCTCGTAGCCGTCGAAGGCGATATACTCCTCGATCTTCTCCGGGTCGATCCGGCCGCGGTTGCGCAGGACGATCAGCCGCTGGTGCTTGAAGAACTCGATGTCCTTCATCTTCGGCACGGGCTGCTTCTCGGCCGGCGGGACGTACATCAGCTTCTTGACCGGCCGTCCCTTGAGGAGGTGCTCCTCGACGAGGTGCGGGACGTCCCCGACCGTGAGGAGCTGGTAGAAGATGCCGTCCGGCTGGACCAGGACGATCGGGCCGCGCTCGCAGAAGCCGTTGCAGCCCGTGGCCACGACCTGGACCTCGTCCTGGAGGCCCCTCGTCTTGATCTCCTTTTCGAGGGCCTCCTTGATCTTGAAGGACCCGCAGGAGACGCAGCCCGTCCCCGCACAGACCAATAAGTGAGCGCGATAGTGTTTCACGGTCCCTCTCAGTACATGGTTTCGCTGCCGACGCCCAGGACGAGCTCGGCGACCATCTGGCCGCCCAGGATGTGCTGGACGAAGATCTTCTTGATCTTCTCGGGCGTCAGGTCGCCGTACTTGACGGGAGGCTGGTTCTTGATCTCGACCGTGGCCATGGGCTCTTTATTGCACAACCCGGCGCAGCCCGACGTGGTCACGATGACGTCCTGGATCTTGGCCCGGCCGATCTCGTCGAGAAGGGCCTCCATGATCTCCCGGGCCCCGGCGGCGATGCCGCACGTGCCCATGTGGACGGTCACCCGGGCCCGGCCCTCGCCCTCGCGGATGGCCATCAACGATTTCGTCTTCTCCCGGATCTTGGCCAGGTCTTGGATGCGGAGTTTCTTTGTTCCGGCCATCAGATGTCCTTCCTTTCCGTCATGACGCTTGAGGTTTCTGGTACTTGGTCAGGATCGGCCCGATCTTGCGGATGGTGGCGTGGCCATGGTACTCGCCGTCGATGACGACGACCGGGCCGATGGCGCAGCAGCCGAGGCAGGCCACGGTCTCGAGCGTGAACTGGCCGTCCTTGGTCGTCTCCCCGGCCGGGACGTCGAGCTTCCGCTCGAGCTCCTCCAGGATCTTGGGCCCGCCCCGGACATGGCAGGCCGTGCCCAGGCAGACGAGGCAGATGTGCTTGCCCCGCGGCGTCAGGCTGAAGGCCCGGTAGAACGTGGCCACCCCGCAGACGTCGATGAGGGGCATGCCCAGGGACTTGGCGACCTGACGGAGCGCGTCGGGCGGGAGATAGTTGAAGCTCTCCTGGATGTCGAGGAGGATGGCGATGAGGTTCTTTTTGAGGCCCTGGTGCTTGTCGATGAGCGACTGGACCTTGGTCTTGTCGGTGTCCAAATCATCCCTCCGGGTCGAGGATTTTTCTCGCGGCGATCGATAGGGAGACGGGCAGGGCGAAGGCGGTATGCCGCCGGGTTTCGGCGGCCCGCCTCGGGGGCAGGCGACGATGGTCTATAAAAATAAAAAAATCTCCTTGAACGGCGTTGCCAGGAGACCGCTAGACCCAATAATAAGACGGCATTTATAGCAGAACGGATTCGGGCTTGTCAAGTTTCGAGCTCGATCCGTTCGACGATGAGCTCGCGGCCCTCGACGATCTCGATCCGGCGCGAGCCGCACGCGGCGCAAGAGAAGTCGGCGTCCTCCCGGACGGCCTCGCCGTCGCAGTCGGGGCAGCGGGTCCTGACCGGGACGACGACGACTTCCAGGCGGGCTCCTTCCGCGAGGGTTCCTTTTTTATAGATGTCGAAGGCCGATTCGAGGAGGTCGGGGACGACCCCCGCCATGACCCCGACCTTGAGGACGACCCGGACGACCCGCGCGGCGCCGTGTTCGCGGGCCTTCTCTTCGAGGATGTCGAAGACGGAGGCGACGAGAGAGAGCTCATGCACCGGCGGACCTCAGCCGGGCCAGCGCTTCGACGAAATAGGCCGCCAAGGCGTCCATCCCTTCGCCCCGGAGGGCCGAAACGGTGAAGACGCGCAGGCCGGGTTTGATGGCCAGGGCCTCCGCCGCGGCTTTGGCCGGGTCGAAGGGGAGATGGGGGAAGAGATCGGACTTGGTCAGGATGAGGCAGTCGGCCGAGAGGAAAGCCTGGGGGTATTTCGCGGGCTTGTCGTCCCCCTCCGGGGAGGAGAGGAGGACACAGCGGATCTCTTCTCCCAGGTCATAGGAGGCGGGGCAGACGAGGTTGCCGACGTTCTCGATGAACAGGAAATCGATCGCCGCCGGGACCTCGCCGAGGACCTTGCCCACCATCTTGGCCTCGAGGTGGCAGGCGCCGCCCGTCGTGATCTGCCAGGCGGGGATCCCCTTGGCCCGGATCCTCTCGGCGTCGCGCTCCGTCTCGATGTCGCCCTCGATGACGGCCATCCGGTACCGGTCTTTGAAGCGGCCGGACAGGCTCTCGAGGAGGGTCGTCTTGCCCGAGCCGGGCGAGCTCAGCAGGTTGACGCAGAGGATGCCGCGGGAGCGGAGCTCCTGCCGGATGGCCGCGGCGGCCTGCTTGTTCGTGGCCAGGAGGTCCCGGACGACGGAGATCGTTTTCGTGCTCATGGCCGGACCTCCTTCAGGAACGTTCCCAGAAAGCCGAGGGCCAGGGCGAGGTTCTTCTCGGCCTTGTCCGAAAGCCCTTCGCCGAGCGTCCACCGGTGGCCCCGGATGGCCAGGAGCCAGGCTTCGGGTGTCCGGCCGTAGAGCTCGGCCGCGACGGCCAGGACGGCCTCGGGCCCGAGGGTGTGGCTCATGGGCGGCAGGGCCGCGGCCGCCCGCACCGGGGTGAACGCGTAGGGTTTCCGGAGGTTGCGGGCGGCGTCGACGAAGACGACGACGTCGTGGCGGGAGACGGCCAGGGCGTCCTCGATATTGAGCTGGTAATCGGCGTCGGTGGAGACGCCGCGGAGGCGCCGCGATCTCAAGCGCTCGGCCGCGGCCGGTCCCAGGCCGTCATCGCGCCGGCCGGGATTGCCGAACCCGATCACCAGGACGCGCGCGGCGGAAGGCTTCAGCGCTCGCTTGATCAGCGGACCTCTCTCTGGAGGACTCGGCCCCGCGCGTCGACGAGGGAGACATCGAGGGGCATCCGGCCCACGGCGTGGGTGGCGCAGCTCAGGCAGGGATCGTAGGCCCGGATGGCCACCTCGACGCGGTTGAGCATGCCCTCCGTGATCTCGGGCTTCTCCGAGAGGGTGTTCACGGCGACCCAGTGGACGGCCCGGTTCATGGGCTCGTTGTTGTTCGTCGTCGAAACGATGAGGTTGGCCATGGTGATCTGGTCGTCGCCGTTGACCCGGAAGTGATGGAAGAGGGTCCCGCGCGGCGCCTCGACGAGGCCGACGCCCTCCGGAGCGCGCGGACCCGTCTTGACGAGCTTCGTGCCCTGGAGGTCCTTGTCGAGGAGGAGCTCCTTGATGACCTCGGCGGAATGGAGGAGCTCGATGAGCCGGGCCCAATGCGTGTGCAGCGACATGTTGTTGGGCTTGCCGTCGGTGTAGGACTTGTAGGCCTCGAACTCCTTCTGGGCCAGGGGCGACGGGATATGATCGCAGGTGTTGAGCCGGGCCAGAGGGCCGACCCGGTACCAGCCGGCGGATTTCCCCAGGGATTTGATATAGGGGAACTTCATGTAGCTCCAGGAGCGGACCTCCTCCCCGATGTACTCGAGGTAGTCCTGGTAGTCGACATCGTTGAGGATCTTCCGCCCTTCGGCGTCGACCGCCCGCAGGACGCCGTGGTAGAAATCGAGCGCGCCGTCCTTGCGGACCAGGCTCAGATGGTTCGAGGGGAACGCGGCGAAGCCGTCGACGAGATCCTTGTTCTTGGCATGGTAGCCCCGGAAGAGCTCGATGGCCGCCCCGGCCCACGCGATCATCTGGTCGATGTTGAGCGGCGCGGCGCCCTTGAGGAAGCGGTCCCGCTCCTCCGGGCTGAGGTTCTTGTTCATGCCGCCGGGAACGGCCCCGGTGCCGTGGATCTTCTTTCCCGCGGTCGCCAGGATGATCTCCTGGCCGAACTTGCGCAGGAGGACGGCCCGGGTCGCCAGCTCCTTGTCGAGGGCGATGATGCCGATGACGTTGCGCACGGCCGGGTCGGCGTCCATGCCCAGGAGAAAGTCCGGCGAGGCGAGATGGAAGAAGTGCAGGGCGTGCGACTGGAGCATCTGGCCGTAGTGCATGAGCCGGCGCATCTTCTCCGCCGTCGCCGTCAGCTTCCCCGGCCCGACGCCGACGACGACGTCCATGGCCTTGGCCGCGGCCAAATGGTGGCTGACCGGGCAGATGCCGCAGAGCCGCTGAACGAGGACGGGGGCCTCCCAGTAGGGGCGGCCCTGGATGAAGCGCTCGAAGCCGCGGAATTCGACGATATGGAACCGGGACTGTTGGACCTTCCCGGCGTCATCGAGATGGATGGTGACCTTCCCGTGGCCTTCGACCCGGGTCACGGGCTCGATCGTGATCTTTCTGGCCATGTTCATGCGCCCTTCAGTCGAACTTGATCATCTCGTAGGTCAGGTTCAGCGGCCGCCCTTCGACCAGGGCCGTCAGGGCCTCCCAGATGAGGTCGGCGGAGGGCGGACAGCCCGGCAGGAAGTGATCGATCTTGACGATCTCGTGGCAGGGATAGACCTTGTCGAGGACGATGGGGATCTCCTCGTCGTTGGGGATGATCCGGTCCTCCGGGGCGACCGTCGGGCTGTTCAGGAAGGCCTCCTCGAGGCATTCCCGGACGGGGATGCCGTTCCGCAAGGCCGGCAGGCCGCCCATGATGGCGCACTCGCCGACCGAGACGAGGACCTTGCAGTTCTTCCGGAAGGCCCGCAGGTTCTCGACGTTCTCGCTGTTGCAGCAACCCCCTTCGATGAGCCCCACGTCGACGGGCTTGGTGAAGGTCTTGATATCGTCGATGGGGGATTTGTTGAATTCCACGAGCTCGACGAGCTTGAGGATGCGGTCGTCGATATCGAGCAGGGACATGTGGCAGCCGAAGCAGCCGGCCAGGGACGCGGTGGCGATGACGGGCTTGCTCATGGGATCACCTCGGAAGGCCTTCGGCGACATCCGTGCCGATGGGCGTCTTGTCGAACTTGCGCCGGCCGATGGGCACGGCGAAGCCGACCCCCTTCCTCAGGATGGATCCGACGGGGCAGACCTCCATGGCCTTGAGGGCCATCTCGTCGGTCAGCTCCGCGGCCAGCCGGGGATCCACGCCGATCTTCCTCCAGCGCGAGCGGTTCTGGGGGACGAAGATCCTCCGGCCGTCCTCTGTCTGGATGGACCGGACGCAGCGCAGGCACTGGATGCAGCGGTTGTGCTCGAGCAGGAGCTTCGGCGCCACCGCCTCGACCCGGCGGACCGGGAACTGGAACGGGAACCGGGGAACCATGATCTGGTAACGGTAGGCCAGGGCCTGGAGCTCACAGTTGCCGCTCTTCTCGCAGGACGGGCAGAGATGGTTTCCCTCGACGAACAGCATCTCGAGGATGGACCGGCGCATGTCCTCGAGGTCGGGAGCCGTGTTCTCGACGGCCATGCCGTCGATGGCGACCTGGGTGCACGCGGCCATGTAGCGGCCGGCGACGCGGACGGTGCAGACCCTGCAGCTGCCGACGGGCCTCAGGTCCTTGTAGTTGCACAGGGTCGGAATGTAGACGCCGTTGGTCCGCGCGACCTCGAAGATGGTCCGTCCTGCCGGGGACTTGCAGGCCCGGCCGTCGATCGTGATGGTGATCTCACTCATGGGAGGTCTCCTCCAGGAGCGGTAGACGATGCGTGAGCCTGGCGGCCTCGAGGGTCGCCTCCGTCAGGTCGAAGTCCGGGACGAACCCGTCCCGCCCTCCGACGGCCTTTTCGTAGAGCTCCCGGAAATTCTGCAGGGTCGAGAGGATCGGATTGGGCGATGTCTGCCCGAGACCGCACCGGCTCAGGGCGCGGACGTTCTTTCCCCAGGCTTCGAGGTCCCGGAGGTCCTGGATCGAGCCGCGGCCGGCCAGGATCTTCTCGAGCTTCTCCTTGAGCAGGGAGTTCCCGATCCGGCAGGGGCTGCACCAGCCGCAGGACTCCTCGATGAAGAAGTCCATGAAGTTGGCGACGATCTCGAAGAGGTTCCGCCACGGCCCGAAGATCATGACGGACCCGCCGGTCGGGAGGTCCTCGAACGCGATCTTCCGCCCGAAACCCTGCCTGGAGATGCAGGCCCCGGACGGACCGCCGACCTGGACGGCGAAGGCGTCCTTGGCCCCCGCGATATCGAGGAGCTCCTGGACCGTCAGGCCGAACTCGAGCTCATAGACGCCCGGTCTCTCGCAGTCGCCGGAGACGCTCAGAAGCTTCGTGCCCGAGGACTTCGCGGTCCCCATGGACAAGAACCAGGGAGCGCCGTAGGTGACGATCCTCGCCGCCGTGCACAGGGTTTCGACGTTGTTGACCGCCGTCGGACGGTTCCGATATCCCGTCTGGACCGGGAACGGGGGCCGGTTGCGGGGCTCGCCCCGGCGGCCCTCCGCCGATTCGAGGAGGGCGGATTCCTCGCCGCAGATATAGGCGCCGGCGCCCATGATGATCCGGATATCGAACGAGAAGTCCTTCTTGCCCGCGACCTGAGGGCCCAGCAGGCCCTCCTGCCGCATCCTTTCCAGGACCGCCTCGAGGTGACGCCGGATGTAGGCATATTCGCTCCGCAGATAGAGGAGGCCCTCCCGGGCGCCGATCGCGTATCCGGCGACGGCCATGCCCTCGAAGAGCAGCTGCGGGATCTCCGTCAGGATCACGCGGTCTTTAAAGGTGCCCGGTTCCCCCTCGTCGGCGTTGCACAGGACATAGCGCAGGTCGGAAGGCTCTTTTCGGCAGAACTCCCATTTGAGCCCGGTCGGAAAACCCGCCCCGCCGCGGCCGAGGAGGTTGGCTCTCTTGACCTCGGCGATGACGTCCTCGGGTCTCCGGGCAACGGCCTTCCGGACGGCCGATCCGGGCTCGAAGGGCCCGAAGATCACGGATCCCCTTTTCCGGATGTTGTTCGAGACCATCGCTCGCACGAGGTCCGATTGGTTGGCGCCGTCGCCCCATTCGGAGACCATGCGCTCGATCGGCTTGCCCGCTTTCATGGCCAGGACGAGATGCCGGGCCTTGACCGGCGTCAGCCGGGTGAAGACGACGCCGTTGATGATCGCCGCGGGCTCCTGGTCGCTCATCCCGATACAGGATGTCGGGAAGAGCCCGATCAGGCCGTCGGCGGTGACCTCGCCGAAACGGCAGCCGGCCTCCTCTTCGAAGGCCTGGGCGACGGCCGCGCGGCCCGCCATCCAGGACGTGATGGACGCGTTGAGGTAGACCGCGTAGGCGCCCCGGGGGGTCAAAGAGAAGAAGTGGTAGAAGGAGGCCGCGCCGCGGACCTCCGCCTCGGAGAGCTTCAGGTGGGCGGCGATGCCGGTGACGGCCTCGTCGGGGACGTGCCCGAACGCCTCCTGGACGTCGCGGATGGCGTCAAGGAGGGCCGCCGGGTTTTGGGGATGCCGTTGGACGATGTCTTTCGATCTGAGCATGGCCGAACCTCAGGTGAAGAGTTCAAGAGCAAAATAGTTTAACATAAAACCCCGTCCAAGGAAATCGCGCCCGCTCCGCGTCCCGCTCCGCGTCAGAAAAAGGCTTGATTTCCGTGCCGGGAAAAGGCTATCATGCACCTAGAGAAGTGTCGGAACAGTCCAGGAAGGAGGAGACATGAGGAAACGAACACTGATCGTGATCGGGATGATCGTTGCGTTCTTCGTCATTCAGGCGTGCACGCCGGCGCCCGAGAAGAACCTTCTCGGAAAGTACTTCAACGCCGTCGCGCTGAAGGACAACGACACGATGTCCAGCATCGCCCTCGAGCCCCTCCAGCCCGACATGTCGTCCTGGAAGATCGTCAGCATCGGCGAGGAGAAGATCGTGCCCGCGAGCCTGCCCGCCCTGGACGCCGCTGAGCTCGAGGCGAAGAAGGCCCAGGACGCCCAGATCGGCCCGACGCTCGACGCCGACGCGCTCCTCAAGGACGCCCAGGACGAGAAGGACCTCGCCCGCTCCGCCGCCGGCAAGGCCGCGGCCCAGAAGACCATCGACAAGTTCCAGGCCGCCTACGATATCGAGAACGCCAAGATGCAGGAGCTCAAGAGGGTTTACAACGCCGCCAAGGCGGCCGCGGCCGCGGAAGAGGAGATGACGATGTTCTCCCTCGGCCAGAGGGAGCTCGCGGTCGTCCGCGCCCTGACGGGCGACGTCCATTCCAAGGACGTCGAGATCGCTATCACCCTCCAGTCCGGCGCGGTCAAGAACTACAAGCTCCTCTTGAAGCAGTATATGCTCAGGGACGAGGCCAACAACATCCGGCATCCCGGCCGCTGGGTCATCATCAGGTTCGAGCCCCTCTCCTGAGGGGCCCGGGCTTTTCCCGGCCGAGGTTGACTCTTTTCCCCCTGTCACTATAATAGTGTTTTTTCCGGGCCGTTAGCTCAGCGGTAGAGCACCGGCCTTTTAAGCCGGGTGTCGCTGGTTCGAATCCAGCACGGCTCATTGGCGCTCGCCCCTGTCGTCTAGAGGCCCAGGACACTGCCCTTTCAAGGCGGCAACACGGGTTCGAATCCC
>MEYC01000049.1 GCA_001775715.1 Candidatus Aminicenantes bacterium RBG_16_66_30
CCTTCGCCTATCAGGGCCGGGACCACGTCCGGCCCGTCCGCCTGATGATGGAGCTCGAGGCGCTCTACGGCTCGCGCTACAGCCTCATCCCGGCCGTGATCTACGACGGCAACGCCTGGGGGACCGGCCTCGAGCCCAAGGGATTCGTCAAGGACGGCCAGCCGTGGACCTTCGCCTTCCATCGCTCCTCTATCGCCGGCGCGACCTATTCCGAATCCGCGGCCTGGTCGGTCGGGCTCTTCAGCGCGCCGGGCCAGGTCCTCGGCGGCTTCTCCTGCGCGCTCGAGCCGGGGAAGGACAAGACCGTTCACCGGCTCATCTGGCCGGAAGAAGAGACGCCCCGGGTCTACAGCATGCGCGACGCCTACCAGGACGCCTACCGGGGCGACCTGCGGATGTCGAGCGGACAAACGATCGCGCTCAAGGCCTGGATCGTCGTCGCCCCGGTCGCGACGCCGCGGCACGGCTGGCACGCCCTCGTCGACGCGGCCTGGTCCCTCAACGCGCGGCCGGTCAAGCCGCGCTTCGAGCCGGAGGAGCTGTGGGAGCTCGGCGTCCAGTTCGCCGCCGACAACCTCTGGGCCGAGGAGAAGGGCTTCAACGGATTTTCCATCGGGCTCCGCTGGGATCCCCAGGAGCAGGGCTGGGTCCAGCGGCAGTCCTGGAAGTACGAGATCGGCTGGGCCGGGCAGAACGTCTCGTTGGCCAACTCGATGCTCAACGACTATCTGCTGTCGAGAGAGCGGACGTCGCTCGACAAGGGCATCCGGTGCCTCGACACGTGGCTCCGGAACGCCCGCCTGAAGAACGGGCTATTCCGCACGCACTACGATTATCTCATCGGGCTCGCGGACCCCAAGGACGAGGTCCAGGACGCCTGCAACCTGGGACATGCGGCGCAGGGTTATTTCGAGGCCTACGACCTGGCCGCGCGGTGCGGGCTGAAGAAGCCGGAATACCGCGCCGCGGCCCTTGGGGTGTGCGATTTCGCGCTCAAGGCGATGAGCGCGAACGGGCGCATCGGCAAGGCTTGGCGGAATGACGGCAATGCCGTCGATCCGGACGGGACGATCGGCGCCTTCCTCATCCCGCCGCTCGTCACCGCCTACCGGGCGACCCACAAAGCGGCCTACCTCGAAGGGGCGGAGAGAGCTTACGCTTTTTACTTCGGCGAGTTCCTCAAGAACGGCTTCACGACCGCGGGAGCGCTCGACACCTACTGCATCGATAAGGAATCGGCGACGCCGCTCCTCAAGGCCGCCCTCGAGCTCTACGACATCACGGGAAAAGAGACGTACCTGCGCCGCGCCGAGGACGTCTCTTACTACCTGGCCACGTGGCAGTGGCACTACACCGTGCCCTACGCCGAGGGGACCGTCCTGCGCGAGCTCGGCTACGACACGTTCGGCGGGACGGCCGTCTCGACCCAGCACCATCACCAGGACCCCTATGCCCTGATCATCGTCAACGACTGGATCAAGCTGGCTCAGCTCACCGGCAAGACGATGTGGCGGGAACGGGCCGTCGCGGCCTGGGCCAACGCGTCGATCGGCATCTCCAACGGCGACCTCGTCGTCATGGGCAAGAAACGGCCCTACGGCAGCCAGGACGAGGGCTTCCTCCACACGCGGTGGCTGCATCCGTTCGCCGTCAGCCAGTGGCTCGTGGCCTGGCCGGCCGCCTTCCGCCTGGAGACCCTCCGCCAAAACCCCAACTGGTCCGTCTTCGACCGGGATTAGCCAGGTCGAAGCCTGGGGACATGTACTCCGGGTACGTGTCCCCGAGCTTTGCCCGAACTGGGCTTCAAGACGGGGGACACGTACAAAGAGTACATGTCCCCATCTTAGTGTAGAATAGTCATTGCGATGCGCATCGATCTCGCGTACGGAAAGACCGGGCTGCCGCTCGAGCTAGACGATCCGCTCCATATCACCGTCGTCCGGCCGGCGTTCGTCCCGGCCCTGCCCGATCCCGCCGCCGCCGTCCGCGCGGCCCTCCGCGAGCCCCTCGGCTCGCCGCCCCTCCGCGAGCTCGTCCGCCCCGGGTCACGGGTCGGCGTCGTCTTCAGCGACATCACCCGGCCCGCGCCCCATCCGCTCCTCCTCTCGGCTGTCCTGGAGATCCTCGACGCCGTCCCGGACGTCGAGATCGTTCTCTTCAACGCCCTAGGGACCCATCGTCCGAACACCGAGGCCGAGCTCCGGGGCATGATCGGCGACGCCATCTTCGAGCGGCGCCGCATCGTCCAGAACGATACGTTCGACCCCTCGACCCAGGTCCGCGTCGGCGTGACCGCGAAGGGCCACGAGACCTGGCTCAACGCCGAGCTCATGCGCTGCGACCTCAAGGTCCTGACCGGGTTCATCGAGCCCCACCTCTTCGCCGGCTTCAGCGGCGGCGGCAAGGCCATCATGCCGGGGATGGCCGGCCAGCGCACCGTTCTCGGCAACCACGACGCCGGAATGATCGGTCACCCGAACGCCATTTGGGGCGTCACCCAAGGGAACCCCATCTGGGAAGAGGTCCGCGAGGTCGCCGGACAGGCCGGCCGCCTCTTCCTCCTCAATGTCACCCTCAACCGCGACAAGGCCGTGACGGGCGTCTTCGCCGGCGACCTCGACCGGGCCCACGCCGCCGGATGCGCCTTCGTCAAGCGCTCGGCCATGGTCGCCGTGCCCCGGCCGTTCGACATCGTCGTCACCACGAACTCCGGCTATCCCCTCGATATCAATCTCTATCAGTCGGTCAAGGGCATGCGGGCGGCCGACCAGGTCGTCCGGTCCGGAGGCGCCATCATCATCGCCACGCGCTGCTCCGACGGCATCCCCGAGCACGGCCTCTACGGGAAGATCCTGCGCGAGTCCGGCAGCCCGCAGGAGCTGCTGGCGAAGATCTGCGCTCCCGGGTTCCTCGAGCAGGACCAATGGCAGGCCCACATCCAGGCGCTCATCCAGCAGAAAGCGGACGTCTATGTTCGGTCGGACGGATTGAGCGACGATCAGATCCGCGCCGCGCTCCTGCACCCGTGCCGGCGCATCGAAGACACGGTCGGCGAGCTCCTCGTCAAGTACGGCCGCGACGCATCGATCTGCGTCATGCCCGAGGGCCCCCAGACGATCCCCTATATCGCCTGACCGCGGATCCTACGCGCCGCCGCGGCTTCCCGCCCCGCCCTTGATGACCCTGCGGATGAGCCCGGAAAGCTCCCGGGCCGTGAACGGTTTCATGATGAACGCCCGGATCCCGTCCTTCCCGACGCTCTCCCCGTTGACCCTCTCGCTGAATCCGGTGTTGAGGATGATCGGGATGTCCGGCTGGATCTGGACCAGGCTCTTCGCCAGCTCGAGCCCCGACATCCGGGGCATGGTCTGATCGGTGACGACGAGATCGAAGGCGTTAGGGTTCCTCTTGAACGCCGTCGCGGCGGTCTGCCCGGAGGCCCGCGCCGTGACCTTGTAGCCGAGCTTCTCGAGCATCCGGGCCAGGCTCTTCAGCTGGACCGGGTCGTCGTCGACGAGCAGGATCCGCTCGGTGCCGGTTTCGGCCGACGGGGCGGACATCTTCTCCGGTAAGCGGCTGTCCTCAGGCAGGAGGGGCAGAAAAACGCTGAACGTGCTGCCCTTGCCCACTTCGCTATAGGCCGTGATCGCTCCGCCGTAGCTCTTGACGATGCCGTGAACGACCGAAAGTCCGAGTCCGCTCCCTTCGCCCGGGCTGCGGGTCGTGAAAAAGGGCTCGAAGACCCGGCTCAGGACCTCGCGCGACATGCCGCAACCCGAATCCGCGACGGACAGGCGCACATAGGGGCCGGGTTTGAGACCGGAGTGCCTGGCGGCCATCGCGGCGTCGACATAGGCGGTATCGAGCTTGACCTCCAAGCGGCCCGGCTTGCCGCGCATGGCCAGGGAGGCGTTCTGACAGAGGTTCGACAGGATCTGATGGACCTGGGCGGGATGGGCCTCGACGGCGGCGCTTTCCGCCCCGATCGTCTCGTGCACGGCCACGGACTCGGGCAAGGTGGCCCGGAAAAGCTGCAAGGCCTCCTGGACGATGGGGGCGATCCGGAGCGGGCTTCGTTCCCACTCCCGCTGCCGGCTGAACGTGACGATCTGCTTGACGAGCTCCTTGCCCCGCTCCGCCGCCCGAAGGATGAGCGGCAGGGATTCCCGGGCCGGGCAGCCTTCTTCCGCGTCGAGGAGGGCGAGCTCGGTGTTGATCGTGATCGCCCCGAGGATGTTGTTGAAATCGTGAGCGATGCCGCCGGCCAAGGTCCCCAGGGCCTCCATCTTCTGGGCCTGGCGCACCTGCTCCTGGAGGACGACCTCCTGGGTGATGTCCCGCTCCGTGATCAGGATGCCCGGAGGTTCCTTGACCGGAGTCGCGACGACCTCGAGCTCGACCGCCCGTTCGCCCGGCCGCTCGAGCTTGAGATGGCCGTTCCACGCCTCGCCCCGCCCCACGAAGGCCCGCATCTCGGCGGCCGGCGCGTCGCCGGCGATGAGCTCGAAATAGTTCCGGTTCACGGCGGCGGCCTTGTTCAGGCGGTTGATCTTCTCGAAGGCCGCATTGACATAGAGGATCCGGCCCTCCTGATCGGCCATGACGACGGCTTCCGAGGCCATTTCGACGGCCGCTCCGAGACGGAGCCGCTCCTGTTCGATCAGGGCTTGCCGCAGGGCCTCGGCGCGTTTCCGCTCGGTGATGTCGAGGACCATCCCGATGGAGCGGACGACCTGGCCGGCGGCGTTCCGGAAATGCTCGCATTTCTCATGGACCGTCCGGACCTCGCCGGAGTCCCGGCGGATGATCCGGTGCTCGATCTCGTAGCTGTCGCGCCCTTCGCGCAAGGAGCCCTGATAGGCCGCGTCGACGGCGTCGCGGTCGTCCGGATGGACCGCGGCCAGGAAGGCCTCATACGTCGCGGCGAATTCCTTCGGTTGGAGCCCGAAGATCCGGTAGACCTCGTCCGACCAGGTCAACCGGTCC
>MEYC01000050.1 GCA_001775715.1 Candidatus Aminicenantes bacterium RBG_16_66_30
ATTTCTATCGCGGCCTCGGCCGCCGGGAGCTTCTCGATTTCCTGGAGCTGATCAAGGAGGTCTCCCAGAAGCCCGGCGGCGACAACGACATCGTCGCCGCGCTCTGGGTCAGCGATTTCTCGAACATCCAATACTACGCCCCGGACGAGTTCCTGGAGAACCAGATCCTGGCCGAGAAACGGGAGACCGTGGCCGACCGGGACCTTCCCGAGCTCCCCTCCGACCTGGCCCACGAGACCCTCGAGGTCAAGGTCGACCTGGCCAAGTTTTCGCAGGGCCGGATCGAGATCAAGCCGGAGGACTTGGAGAAATTCCAATGGCGGCCCGGAGCCGAGGAAGCTGCTCCTGAAGCGGCCCAGGCCGAAGCGCAGGCGGAGGTCTCGCCCCCTGCTCCGGATGATTCCTCGGGCCAATCGCCAAGCCCGGCGGCGACCGCGGACCCAAACCTCAACGAATCCGAGGTCCGGGAGCTCGATGCCATGGTCCATGCCAACCGGGTCCTCTGGCCCGAGGAGGAATTCGTCAATCTGACGGCCGAAGTCGTCTACCTCGAGGTCGACCTGGCGATCTGCGCCGCGAGCCTCGACGTCCTCTCCGAATTCCAGCTCGAGCAGCTCCGCCAGGGACAATTCCGAGCGGCCACGATGATCATCGGGAAGGTCCGTGACCTCCTCCCGCACATCGGCAGGGAATCCCCGCAAAAGACCGCGCTCATCGAATCGTGCCTTCAGAAGCTCGTCGGCCCTAAGACGCTCGAAGCCGTGGAGGCCCTGTTGAGCACGAATGCCTCCGTCGATTGGACCGCCCTTCTGGAGTTCTTCAAGCTCCTGGGGCCCATGACCCTGCCGATGACTGCGGGGTTTTTCGAGGCCCAACAGGACCCCGGTATCAGGGCTTCGATCCTCGAGTTCATCAAGACGACGGGCGGCGACGATCCCGGTCGCATCGCCCGCCTGGCGAACGATTCCCGGCCGTCCCTGTCGCTCGAAGTCATCCGCATCCTGACGGACCTGCCCGCGCTGAAAGGGATCTCCCACCTATCGGCGTTCCTCATGTTCAAGAGCCGGGACATCAAGCTCGAGGTCATCCACACCCTGGGAGGACGGCGGGACGAGATGTCCAACAAGATCCTGATGGGCTTCCTGAAAGACCCGGACGAAGAGCTGAGGATCCAGGCGGCGATGAAGCTCAATCCCACCGAGGAGAAATCCCGGATCGTCCACCTCATCCACGAGGCGTCCGACCCGGGATTCCGGAAGAAGAGCCCTAAGGAGAAGCAGGCCATCCTGTCGTTCCTCGGGCGGACACGGTCGGCCGAAGCCCTGGCCTTCCTGGTCGGGGTCATGGGCCGGACGACCCTTTGGCCTTCCGCGAAGAACACGGAGATGCGCCTGGCCGCTGTCGCCGGCCTGGAAAGCATGGGGACGGCCGAGGCCAGCGCCGCCCTGGAGGAAGGCGCCCGGGGGCGCGGCCGGAAGGTCCGGGAAGCCTGTGCCCAGGCTCTCGCCCGAACGCTCAAGGGTTCGGCGCCGATATCATAGGGGACATAGTGGAAAAGCCCGAAGTCAAGAGCCGCTCGGAGCAGTGGCCGTCCGGTAACGTCGACGTCAAGGCCACCCAGAAGGCGGGCGTGGAGCTTCTCATCCGCTTCCATATCCTCGACAAGATCGCCAAGATCCACGATCCGAAGAACGACGCCTTCCAGGAACACGGTCGCCTCCTCTTCGATTCCCTGGAACGCCTTCTCGCCGACGAGGAGGACGCCTGCCTCCGCATCCGCCACAGCTCCCTGCTTCTCAACGGCGTCCGCCTGAAATCCTCGATGGGAACCTACCCGATCTTCAAGTCCGTGATGGAGGAGCTCCGGCTCCGCGAGCTCGATGCCCTCGCGTTCAAGCCGGGGCTGACGCTCGACGAGCTCTATCGCTTCATGCCGATCTTCGCCCGGCGGGACAAGAAGGACGGTTCGATGTACGCCCGGCTCCAGGCCGAGGTCGACGCCGCCGACATCGGACACGTCGTGATCGAGAAGGCCTCGGAGCTCCGGACGCCGTCGAATCTCAACCGCAACACCGCTCGGATCTTCTTCCTCAGCATCGTCCATCTCAAAGAGTCCTTCAAGCGGAACCAACGGGACGAGGGGATCAGGGTCCATACGACCCGGCGACTGATGCAGTCCATCTATAACCACATCGTCGACAACGAATCCTTCGTCTTCGGGATGACGAACCTCAAGAACCACGACGAGTACACGCTCAACCACTCCGTCAACGTCTGCCTTCTGGCGACGGCGCTGGGCCGGCGGCTGGGCCTCAACCGGGGCGAGCTCGTCGATCTCGGGATCGCCGCCTTCTTCCACGACCTGGGCAAGCTCGAAACGCCGCTCGAGATCCTGAACAAGCCGGGCAAGCTCGACGCCGGGGAGCGCGAGATCATGGAGCAGCACCCTTTCAAAGGCGCCGAGAAGCTCGTGCTCCTGAAGGAGTCGCGACGCCTGCCGCTACGGGCCATCCACGTCGCCATGGAGCATCACATCAAGGAGGACCTGACGGGGTATCCGCGCTATTTCAGGAAAGAGGATGTCAACCTCTTCAGCAAGATCGTCAAGGTCGTCGACTTCTTCGACGCGATCACGACGAAGCGCGTCTACCGGACGAAGGTCTTTACGCGGGCCGAGGCCTTGACCCTCATGTTGGAGCAGGCCGGCGCGGAATTCCATCCGGTCATCCTGAAGGCCTTCGTCAACCTCATGGGCCCCTTCCCCATCGGGTCTCTCGTGGCCCTGAACACGGGCGAGATCGGCATCGTATTCGAGGTCAACGCCGATCCCAAGCTCGTCCTCCGCCCGTCCGTCAAGCTCATCACCGACGCCGCGGGGAACAAGATCGACGGCGATGTGGCCGACCTCGCCGAGCAGGACCCCGCGACGGAACGGTTCGTCCGCACGATCTCCAGGGCCCTGAATCCCCAGGAATACGGGGTCGAGGTCTCGGACTACTTCCTGGCCCAAGCCCAATAGGGATTTTGCCATGCCCGCCCTCGCTCCTGTCCGCCTCCGCTGCGAGCACCTCGTCGAGCCCCTCGGCGTGGACACGGCCGCGCCGCTCCTCTCGTGGCACCTCGAAAGCCCCGTCCGGGGCGAGAGCCCGAAGGCCGTCCAGGCGCTCGTTTCGTCCGCGGCCGAGCTCCTCCGGAACGACATCGGCGATTTCTGGGACACCGGCAGGATCGACGCCCCTTCCCTGCCCGCCCTCGAATACCGCGGGGAAGCTCTCGCGAGCTGCGCCCGCTATTTCTGGAAGGTCCGCTGGTGGGACCGGGAAGGGAACCCGAGCCCGTGGAGCGAGCCGGCCATGTTCGTGACCGGCTTCCTCTACCCCGGGGACTGGAAGCCCAAGTGGATCGGTGCCCGGGAGGTCCGGGAGTTCCGGTCCAAGGGGACCGTCCTGCTCGGCCACACGGGGGCCGACGACACCCAGGCCTGCGCGGTCTACCTGCGACGGGAATTCGCGCTCAAGGACCGGACCGCTCTGGCCATGATCTTCGTTTCCGGGCTGGGCCATTACGAGCTCCGCCTGAACGGGGAAAAGGTCGGCTCGAGCGTCCTCGATCCCGGCTGGACGGACTACAAGAAACGGGCCCTTTATGCCTCATACGACGTGACCGCCCTCCTCCGCGACAGGAACGCCGTGGCCGTCATCCTCGGGAACGGCCGCCATATCAAGAGCTACGGCTACGACGTCCCCCGGATGACCTGCCGCATCGAGGTCGAGTCCGAGGGCGGCGAGCGCGAGGTCGTCTTTTCGGACGAGAGCTGGCGGACCTCGGCCGGCCCGCTCCAGGAGAACGGCCTCTATCACGGCGAGAGATACGACGCCCGCATCCTCGTCGACGGCTGGGACCAGCCGGGGTTCGACGATCGGAACTGGGTCAAGGCCGTGTTCGTCCCCGGATACCCGCTCGTTTCCCAGATGATGCCCCCCGTCCGGGCGACCGAAACCCTCGCGGCCAAGTCCGTCAGCCGGCTCCCCGGCGGCGCCGTCGTCTACGACTTCGGGCAGAATTTCACCGGCTGGACCCGCCTCAAGGTCCAGGGCCCGATGGGCACGGAGATCAAGCTCCGGCATGCCGAGCTCCTCGATGACGACGGGACGCTCAACTTCGGCCCCAACGAGAACGCCGAGGCCACAGACTTCTACATTCTTCGGGGCGGCGGCCCTGAGGTCCACGAGCCGCGCTTCACCTATCACGGCTTCCGCTACGTCGAGATGACCGGATTCCCCGGCGAGCCGGGGGCCGACGCCCTCGAGGGCCGCTTCGTCCACTCCGACGTCCGGAGGACGGGAGAGCTCCGCACGTCGAACGCGCTCGTCAACGCCATTCACGGGAACATTGTTTGGGGCCAGCTCTCGAACCTCATGAGCATCCCCACCGATTGCCCCCAGCGCGACGAGCGCCACGGCTGGCTCGGCGACGCCCACCTGTCCGCCGAGGAAGCCTTTTATAACTTCGACATGGCCGCGTTCTACGCCAAGTTCCTGGACGATATCCGCCTGGCCCAGAAAGAGGACGGGAGCCTGCCCGACGTCGTCCCGCCCTACCTCCCCCGCCTCTACCCCGCAGACCCGGCCTGGAGCTCGGCCTACGCGGTCCTCGTCTGGCTCCTCTGGGAGCACTGCGGGGACTCCCGCGTCGTCGCCCGCCACTACGCCCCGCTCAAACGTTACGTCGACTTCCTCGGCCAGAACGCCGACCGCGGCATCATCCGCAAGCTCGGCAAGTACGGCGACTGGTGCCCCCCGGGAAGCGTCGTGCCCAAGAAGACGCCGGTCGAGCTCACGTCCACCTGGTACTACTATCACGACCTCCTCATCGTGTCCCGGCTGGCCGCGATCGTCGGCCGCGACGAGGACGCGCGCCTATACAGCCGGCTGGCCGAGAGCGTCAAAGCCGCCTTCAACGAGACGTTCCTCGGCGAGACGCAATACGCCGCGATCCGGGTCAGCCCCGTCGACAACCATCCCAACCAGACCGCCAACGCCCTGCCCTTGTACCTGGACATGGTCCCGGACGACCGGAAGGCCAAAGTGCTGGAGAGTCTGCTCGACAGCGTCGTCCGCATTCAGGACTATCACGTCGACACCGGCATCCTGGGCACGCGATACATCCTCGACGTCCTCACGGCGAACGGCGCGGCGGAGACGGCGTACCGGACGGCCACGCGGAAAAGCTACCCGGGCTGGGGCTACATGATCGCCGAAGGGGCGACGACCCTTTGGGAGAGATGGGAGAAGCTGACCGGGCACGCCATGAACTCCCAGAACCATATCATGCTCGGCAGCGTCGACGCCTGGTTCTACCGGACGCTCGCCGGCCTCGCCCCCCTGCTTCCCGGCTGGCGGGCCCTGCGGGTCCGTCCTCACGTCCTCGGGGACCTCACGTCCGCCGAGGCCCGACTGGAGACGTTCTCCGGCCGCGTGGGCGCCGCCTGGAGGAAAACCGACGACAGCTTCGCCCTCGAGGTCGCCGTCCCGGTCGGCGCGAAGGGCGAGGTCCACGTGCCGCTGCTCTGGCCCGGCGCCCGCATTCTCGAGTCGGGCCGCGACCTTTGGCGGGCCGGCCGTGTCGTCGGAGAGGCGGCCGATATCGAGCTGGCCGGGGACGACGGGAAATGGGCCGTCTTCAAGGTCGGAAGCGGCGAATTCAAGTTCGAAGTGAAGCGGGGCTGACCGCCGGGCCGGCCGGCCGACTCAATCGAGATACTTCTTGAACAAGCGGGCCGCCTCGCCGTAGGCCGCGATCGTCGCGTCGATCTCCTTGGCGCCGTGGGCCACGGATACGGCCCCTCCGCCGTGGACGATATTGACGCCATTGACGAGCAGCGCGAGCTTCAAGATCTCCTCCCGGAGGGCGATGTTCGACCGCCGGTCGTCATGGACGTCCTCCGGGCGGTCGTAGGCGACGCTCTTATCCCGGGGAAAGTGGACCATGAATAGGGAGCTGCCCGGGACGATCGCGTTGCCGTCGCCGGTCGCGCGGGCCGGGATGCCGGCCTCGGCGAAGGCCTTCTCGATCCCCCGGCGGAGCTTTTCTCCCGACCGGGCGATCCCCGGATAGATCGCCGCCGCCCCCCCGGCCAGCCGCTTGAGCATGGTCAGCCCGGCCCTCATGTATTCGGAGTGCGCGGAGAACGTCCCGCCCTCGAACTGAACGCGGCCTCTCCCTCCCCGGCCGCGCTCGCAGCTTTCCATGACGTCGGCGGATCCGACGACCGCGGACACGGCGTGTCCGCCGCCTATGATCTTGCCGAAGGTCGTCAGGTCGGGGCGGACGCCGTAGAGCGTCTGGATGCCGGTCGGGCAGAAGCGGAATCCGGAGATGATCTCGTCGAAGATGAGGAGGATGCCGCGCGCGGCGGTCAGGCTCCGGGCCAGCTCGAGATAGCCCTTCGCGGCCGGGAGGAAGCCGCCGACGCCCAGGAAGGGCTCGACGATGAAGCAGGCGATGCGGTCGCCGTGGGCGTCGATCATCCGCCGCAGGTCGTCCTGATTGTTGAACCGCGTGACCAGGGTCCGCCGCACGATATCGTCGAGGAGACCGGCCGATTCCCGCCCCTCGAAGCCCTCGTCGGCGTGGTACTTGACGCCTTTGAGGAGATAGGGCGAGGCCCCGTGCCAGCCCCCGCCCACTTTGAGGATGAGCTCGCGCCCGGTCACCCCCTGGGCCAGCATGACGGCGTACATCGTGGCCAGGGTCCCCGAGGTGGTGAAACGGACCTTGGCCCCGGTGCCCCCAAGGCCGCGGACGAGCGTCTCGGCGAGCTCGATCTGGTGGCCGGCCTCGAAACCCGTATGAAGGGCGCCCTTCCGAAGACAGGCGGTCATCTCCCTGAGGACGGGGCGGGGATTGTGCCCGAGGATGTTGGCATAATGGCCCTGCCAATAGTCGATATAGCTGTTCCCGTCGACGTCGCGGACGATGGGGCCCTCCGCCGAGTCGGCGAAGAAGGGATAGGGCGGCCAGAGCCGCATCGTATGGCTCCCGCCGTTGACCATGACCTTCTCGGCCCGCCGGAAAGTCGCCCGGCTCTTGGGCGTTCTTTTGCGGTATTCCCTGAGGAGACGGTCCCGAAGTCTGTCCATTCCCGCCATATGTCCTCTGTTTTCGGTCCCCATTAGACTCCACCGGGGCGGCCAAAGTCAACATTTCCTTGGCTTTTACGGCTCTGGTGATTGACCGCCGCCCGGGCATGGGGTAAAATACCCCGTCAGAAAGCCGTCGGAGGGAAAGAGCCCGTCCATGCCGGTCCCCAAGCGCAATAAGGCCGGACGCGCATGCGTCATCGGCCTCGACGGCGTTCCTTACGGCATGATCGTCGACCTGGCCCGCCGGGGCATCATGTCGACGATGGCTCGTCTCATGGACATCGGCAAGATCCACCAGATGCGGGCCAGCCTGCCGGAGGTCTCGTCGGTATCGTGGACGGATTTCATGACCGGGACGGACGCGGGGACCCACGGCATCTTCGGCTTCACCGATTTCAAGCCCAAATCCTACGGCGTGCGCTTTCCCAACTTCCTCGACGTCAAGGCCCCGACGATCTGGGAGCGGCTCGGAGCCAAGGGCAAGTCGAGCATCGTCATCAACCAGCCTTCGACCTACCCGGCCCGCAAGATCGAGGGCGTCCTCATCTCGGGATTCGTCGCCCTCGAGCTGGCCAAGGCGGTCTGGCCGATGACCTACCGGGCCGCCCTGGAGCAGATGGGCTACCAGATCGACGTCGATATCGTCAAAGCCCGGGAGAGTCCCGAGGTCCTTTGGCAGGAGCTCAACAAGACCATGGCCGGGCGGCAGAAAGCCCTGAACTACTTCTGGGAGGAGCCGTGGGACTACTTCGAGTTCGTGATCACGGGCACGGACCGGCTCCACCATTTCCTCTGGCGGGCTTACGAAGACCCGTCGCATCCCTCCCATCAGAGTTTCCTCGATTTCTATCGCCACATCGACCGGCTCATCGGCAAGATCTTCGCCGCCTATCACAAGCTCACGAACACCCACGCCGGGTTCTATATCCTGTCCGACCACGGCTTCACCGGCATCGATCAGGAGGTCTATCTCAACGCCTGGCTGGAGAAGAACGGCTACCTGAGATTTCTCAAGCCCGCCCCGGAAAGCCTCGAGGATATCCACGCCCGGACCAGGGCCTTCGCCCTCGACCCTAACCGGATCTATCTCAACCTGAAGAACAGGTTCCCCAAGGGCACGGTCGAACGGTCGGCCCGCCGGGCCCTCAGGGAAGAGATCGCCGGGAAGCTCGAGAAGCTCGAATACCAGGGCCGGAGGGTCGTCCGCAAGGTCTTCTTCGCCGAAGAGATCTACTCGGGGCCCCTGGCCTCCAAGGGACCCGACCTCGTCGTCGTCGGCGAGCCCGGCTTCGACATGAAGGGCTCGGTCAGGAAGAAGGAGGTCTTCGGCCGCTCGGGGCTCCAGGGCATGCACACCTGGGACGACGCGTTCTTCTGGGCCGCGGACGACTTCGGCGACGGCCTGCGCATCGCGGACGTCGCCCCGATCGTCCTGAAGAACTTCTGATGAAGAGGACAACAGCCCTTCTCGCGACCCTGACCCTTCTCGCCCTCGCCTCTCCCCTGGCCGCCTACATCGGCCCCGGGGCCGGGTTCGCCTTTCTCTCGTCCTTCCTGGTCCTCTTCCTGACCTTCCTCCTGGCCTTGTTCTCGTTCCTCTCGTGGCCGTTCCGCTTTCTCTGGCGAGCGGCCCGGGGCCAGCGGGCCTACAAGAGGGGTGCGATCGACCGCCTGGTCATCCTCGGGCTCGACGGCCTGGAGCCGACGCTCGCCGAGAAGTTCATGGCCGAAGGCAAGCTCCCGAACCTGGCCCGGCTGAAAAAGGACGGCGGCTACGCCCGCCTGAAGACGACGACGCCGGCCATCTCGCCGGTCGCCTGGTCGTCCTTCATGACGGGCTCCGAGCCCTCGAAGCACAACATCTTCGACTTCCTCGACCGCGATCCCCGGACCTATCTCCCGGGCCTGTCGTCGGCCCGGATCGGCAAGCCGAAGCGGACGATCGGCCTGGGCCGGTATCTTGTTCCCCTCTCCCGGCCAGAGGTGCGAGGTTTGCGCCGGAGCGTCCCATTCTGGAAGATCCTCGGCGAAAAAGGCGTTTTCAGCACTGTCCTACGGGTGCCCATCACCTACCCGCCCGAGAAGTTCAAAGGCCACCTCCTCTCCGGCATGTGCGCCCCTGACCTCAAGGGCAGCCAGGGGACCTTCGCCTTCTTCACCGAGGACGCGGACAAGGTCCGCAAGCGCGAGGGCGGTGTCGCCGTCCTCGTCCGCCGGGAGGGCGCGGTCATCCGGACCGCGATCTCGGGGCCCGAGAACTCGATGCTGCGGAAGCCCGAGGAGATCCGCCTGCCGCTCGTCATCACCATCGACCGCGAGGCCGGCGGGGCCTGGCTCGCGATCGGGCGCTCGAAGAAGTTCTTCCTGAAGGAAAAGACCTTCAGTCCGTGGGTCCCGGTCGTCTTCAAGCCCGGGCTGGGCCTGAAGGTCCGGGCGATCTGCCGTTTCCGCATCGCCTCCCTCGAGCCCGAGTTCGAGATGTATGTGACGCCCCTCAACATCGACCCGGAGAAGCCGGCCCTGCCGATCGCCCACCCCTTCATCTACTCCGTCTACCTCTCCAAGCTCCTCGGCCGGTTCATCACTCTCGGCGAGGCCAACGACACCTGGGCCCTCAACGAGGGGGCCCTCGACGAGGAGGCCTTCCTCGAGCTCACCTACGCCAACCACGCCGAGTGGGAGGCCATGCTCGGGAACGCCCTGGCGAAGACGCCGCGGGGGATGGTGGCCATCGTCTTCGAGACGACCGACAGCATCCAGCACATGTTCTTCCGCTACCTCGACAAGGCCCACCCCGCGCTCAAGGCCGCGCCGGCCCGGAAGAGCGCCGCGGTCATCGAAGAGCTTTATAAGAAGATGGACGACCTCGTCGGCCGCGTCGCCGCCGGGCTCGACGGCCGGAGCGCCCTCTTCGTCATGTCCGACCACGGCTTCAAGTCCTTCCGGCGCGGCGTCAACCTCAACTCGTGGCTCCATCAGAACGGCTACCTGAGCCTCCTTCCGGGAAAGACGGAGAGCGGCGAGTGGTTCAAGGACGTCGATTGGACCCGGACGAAGGCCTACGGGCTCGGCCTCGGCGGCCTCTACCTCAACCTCAAGGGCCGCGAAGCGCAGGGGACGGTCGCGCCGGGGGCCGAAGCGGCCGCCCTGAAAGCCGAGCTCGGCCGCCGGCTCACCGCCCTCAAGGACGGGCCGAACGGTCCGGCGGCGATCGTCCGCGTCTATGACCGCGACGCCGTCTACTCCGGACCCTACAAGGACAACGCCCCCGACCTCATCATCGGCTACAACGAGGGCTACCGGGCCTCGTGGGACGGCGTCACCGGCATCGTCAACGCGGCCGTCATCGAGGACAATACCAAGGCCTGGAGCGGCGACCACTGCATCGATCCGGCCCTCGTCCCGGGCGTCCTTTTTTCGAGCCTCAAGCTCAAGACGGACAAACCCTCCATCATGGACATCGCCCCGACCGCCCTGGAGCTCTTCGGGATCGACCCTCCGGCCCACATGGACGGCCGCAGCCTCGTCGACGCCCCTGCCCGGGATGGAGCGAAGCGCAGGAAAGAAGCATGAGCGAATATCAACGCGCGTCCCTGACCCGCCGGGACTTCCTCAAGGCTGGGGTCGCCGCTTCGGCCGTCGTCGGCCTCGGCGGGGCGGCCCGGCTCACGCCCAAGGTCTACGGCCGGGCCAGGGCGACGAAGAAGATGATCGTCCTGGGGCTCGACGGGATGGACCCCGTTCTGACGAGACGATGGATCGACGAGGGGCGCCTGCCGGCCTTCCGGAAGCTCCTCGAGCAGGGCGGCGACTTCCGGCCGCTCGCGACCAGCCTCCCGCCGCAGACGCCCGTCGCCTGGTCCAACTTCATCACCGGCATGGACCCCGGCGGACACGCCATCTTCGATTTTTTCAACCGCGATCCGAAGACCTACGTCCCCGTGTTCTCGGCGACCGAGACGTCGGGGGGCTCCAAGACCATCCGCATCGGCAAGAACGTCATCCCTCTCTCGGCCGGCCAGGTCCGCAACCTGAGGAAAGGCCGGGCCTTCTGGCAGATCCTCGAGGACGCCGGCGTCCCGGCGACCGTTTTCAAGATGCCTTCGAACTACCCCCCGGTCGAGTCCAAGCAGCGGACGCTCGCCGGCATGAACACGCCCGATCTCAAGGGCTCCTACGGCATGTTCAGCTATTTCACCAACGAAACGAAGGCCATTACCCAGGAAGCGGGCGGCGGCGGTCACGCCTATGACGTCTTCGTCATCGGCAACCGGGTCGAGGCGGAGCTCAAAGGCCCCGTGAACACCTTCCGGACCGACGCCCCGGAGGCGGCCGTCCCCTTCCAGGTCTTCATCGATCCCGAGAACGCCGCGGCCAAGATCGTCCTCCAGGGCCAGGAGTTCGTCCTGCGCCAGGGCGAGTGGAGCGGCTGGAAGCGCGTCCGCTTCAACCTCATCCCCACCCAGAGCGTCCACGGCATCTGCCTGTTCTACCTGAAAGAGGTCCGGCCCAAGTTCAAGCTCTACGTCTCGCCCATCCACATGGACCCGGCCCGGCCGGCCCTGCCCATATCGACCCCGGAGTCCTATGCGCGGGAGCTCGAGCGCCGCTTCGGGCCCTTCTTCACGAAAGGCCTGCCGGCCGACACCAGCGCCCTCGACAACGGCGTCCTCGACGAAGAGGAATTCCTGACACTCGACAATATGGTCTACGAGGAGAGCATGGCCATGCTCGAATACGAGCTCGGCCGGTTCGACGAGGGCCTCCTCTTCTACTACTTCTCCAACGCCGACCAGCGCCAGCACATGTTCTGGCGGCTAATCGATCCGGGCCACCCCGCTTATGACGAGAAGCTGGCCGCCCGGTTCGGCGACGTCATCGCCCGGACCTACGGCGAGATGGACAAAGCCCTCGATAGGACCCTGCGCAAGGCCGACCGGGACACGGTCGTCCTGGTCATGTCCGACCACGGCTTCAACACCTTCCGCCGGGGCTTCAACCTCAACACCTGGCTCCTTCAGAACGGCTACCACCGTCTGCAGAGGCCGTGGAAGCAAGAAGAGTCTTCGTTCTTTGACAACACCGACTGGTCGAAGACCCGGGCCTACGGCATGGGGCTCAGCTGCCTCTACATCAACGAGCAGGGCCGCGAGGGCCAGGGCACGGTCGCGCCCGGGCCGGATAAGGACAACCTCGTCCTGGAGATCGCCCGCAAGCTCGAGGCCCTGACCGATCCCATGACGGGCGAGCGGGTCGTCCTCAAGGCCTTCGTCTCCAAGGACGCCTACCGCGGGAAGAACCTCGAGATGGCCCCGGACATCGTCCTGGGCTTCAACCGCGGCTACCGCATCTCGTGGCAGTCCCCCCTCGGCGGCTTCCCCAAGGAGATCCTCGAGGACAACACCCAGAAATGGAGCGGCGACCATATGTCCGCGCCCGACGTCCTGCCGGGCATCGCCTTCGCCAACCGGAAATTCACGGCCGAGGCGCCCGCCCTCCACGACCTGACCGCCTCCGTCCTCGGCGTCTTCGGCGTGGAGAAGCCCGAGGACATGATCGGCCGGAACGCGCTCGAATAACGGCGACTTAAGGAGAAACGGCATGGCCGACGCGAAAGTCAAGATCGACAAAGCCCTCTTCGACAAGATCAAGAAGTACGCCCTGATGTCGGGCTACTCTTCGGTCGAGGAGTTCATCGCCCACTGCCTCGAGAAGGAGGTGGCCAAGATCGAGGAGGCCGACTCCGAGGAAGAGATCAAGAAAAAGCTCAAGGGGCTCGGCTATATAGGTTGAGGGTCATGCATATCGTCAACCTCGTCGTCGGCCGGGCCGTCGACCTCGTCCTCTGGCCTTTCCGGGGCCTCTCGCCCTGGTTCGGCCTCGTCGTCGTATCGCTCCTGACGGCCCTGTTGATGCTCGAGGTCTACAAGCTGACGTCGAACCAGGCGGCCATCCGCAGGGCCAAGGACAGGATCAAGGCCCACCTGCTCGAGATGCGCCTCTACAAGGACAACATGCGCGTCACGCTCGGGGCCCAGGCCGGCATCCTCAAGTCCAATCTCGCCTACATGGCGGCGAACCTCAAGCCGCTCGCCGTCATGATCGTCCCCCTCGTCCTCATCCTGGCCCGGCTCAGCCTTTGGTTCGACCGGGCCCCGCTCCGCCCGGGAGAAGAGACTCTTGTCAAGGTCGAGCTCGCCGCCTCGGCCGATCCCCTGTCGCTCGACCTCCGGCTCGAGCTCCCGCCGGCGGTCGAGGCCACGGCCCCGGCCGTCCGCATCCCCGACGAGCATGAGGTCGTCTGGAGGATCCGGGCCCTGGCCGAAGGACGAGGCCGCCTCCTCCTCCGGGCCGGGGACAGGACGATCGAGAAGACGGTGACCGTCGGCGGAGGGCCCCTGACGAGTGTCTCGGCCCTCGCGTCACGGGGATCGTTCGTGAGAAGGATACTCTACCCCGGAGAGCCGCCGCTTCCCGGCGGCACGCCCGTCCGGACGGTCGAGGTCCTTTATCCGGCCAGGCGTCTGGCCGCCTTCGGCGTCGGCGTCCATTGGCTCGTCGCCTACCTCGTCCTGTCCATCGCCTTCGGCTTCGCCCTCAAGGGCGTCTTCAAAGTCGAGATCTGAACCCCGAGCGTGAGGAGTCACCCATGAAGATCGACGTCTTCAAGATGGAGCGCATGCAATCGACCTGGGAGAACGTCGTCGATTACAACCTCTCCGAGAGCGGCGTCCATCCCCTGAACCTCAAGGATCTGCTGACGCCGGACGAGCTCGCGTCCTTGACCGAGATCGAGCTCGGCTACACCCAGACCAACGGCACGACCGGCCTGAGGGAGGCGATCGCCCGCCTCTATCCGGGGATATCCCTGGAGCAGATCCTGGCCACAGCCGGATCGTCGGAAGCCAACTTCCTGCTCATGTGGAGCCTCATCGAGCCCGGCGACGAGGTCCTGTTCGAGCTTCCGAACTACATGCAGATGGCGGGCCTGCTCCGGGCCTTTGGCGCGAACGTCAAGCCCTTCCGGCTCCGGGAGAGCCTGGGCTGGCAGCCCGACCTCGACGAGATGAAGAAGCTCGTGACCCCGAAGACCAAGCTCATCGTCCTGACGAACCCCAACAACCCTACAGGATCCGTCCTCGACCCGGAGGTCATGAACGGCATCGTCGGGCTCGCGGCGGACGCCGGAGCCTGGATCCTGGCCGACGAGGTCTACCAGGGGGCCGAGCTTTCGGGGGTCCGGACGCCGAGCTTCTGGGGCCGGTGGGAAAAGACCCTCGTCGTCAACGGCCTTTCGAAGGCCTATGGGCTTCCCGGCCTGCGGGTCGGCTGGATCGTCGGCCCCGAGGAGATCGTCAAGCGCACCTGGCCCTATCACGACTACACGACCATCTCGCCCTCGGCCCTGAGCGACCGGCTGGCCTCGATCACGCTCTCGCCGGGGAAAAGGGAGCGGATCCTGGAGAGGACGCGGGGGATCCTCAACGCCAACTTCCCCGTCCTCGAAAGCTGGCTCAAGGGCCACGGCAATCTGTTCCGCTTTCTCCCGCCGAAGGCCGGGGCCATCGTCTTCGTCCGGTACGCCCTCGAGGCCGCCTCGGTCGATCTCGTCGAGCGGCTGATTCGCGAGCGGAGCGTCCTCCTCGTCCCCGGCGACCACTTCGAGACCGAGGGATATCTCCGGTTCGGCTACGGCTCGGACCAGGCCTACCTTCTGAGGGCGCTGGCCCGGGTCGACGAAACGCTTAAATAATCCGGCCAATCGTGGTAGAATCTTGAATCCATTCCCCCGGGGAATGAGTTATCAGGTAGTGGACCGTTAGGAGGCCAAATGAACAGGATCAGAACCATCGCCCCCCTCGTCATTCTCTTCGTCCTCGCTGTCGCCGCGGCCGGGTACGCCCAGCAGGCGAGCAAGATCGCCATCATCAACTCCCAGATGGCGTTCGAGACGTCCGTCGAAGGCAAGAGAGCCCTGGGCCAGATGCAGGACCGCGAGAACAGGATCAAGACGGACATCCAGAAGCTCGACGACTCCATCCGGCTGCTCGAGAACAAGCTGACCACGGGCCGGCTGACGATGACCAACGAAGCCCTTATGGGCATCCAGGCCGACATCGATACTCAGACGACCAAGCGGAAGCGCTACGAAGAGGACGCTACCCGCGAAGGCAACCAGTTCGCCAACAACATCATCCAGAAGATCCGCATGGAGATGGTCTCGATCATCGAGGGCTTGGCCAAGGAGCGCGGCTACGACATCGTCCTCGACATGATCCAGAGCGGCGTCGTCACGTCCAGCCCGACGATCGACATCACCAAGGACGTCGTCGCCCGCTACGACCAGTCCAAGGCGGCGACGCCTCCCGTCAAGAAGTAACCCTTACGCCGATCCGTCCCGGGGAGGGAGGGCTCCGTCCTCTCTCCCCGGTCCGTTTATTTCAGCCTGAGCGTCACTTCGGCCTCGACGTACGGCCGGGCCGCGGGCGGGAAGGCGACGGTGAGCGTCCGGCCGTCGAATACGGCCCCGGTCGCCGCGTCCACCCTGTCGCCGTTGAGGACCCCGATCGTAAAGGTCCCGCCTGCCGGCCCTTCGAGGCTGAGGACGAGCTCGCGGCCGGAGAGCCGGGACCGGATGAGGCGCGGGCCGGCGCTCGTGTCGCCGGTCGCGGAGACGATGTCGGGCAGCACGATCTCGGGCCCCGGCGTGAACCGGAGCTCGACGGTGTCGTCGCCGGTCAAGGGGAATTCGAGCCGCGGCCGCAGGGACTGGGCGTAGGGCGGCTCCTCGGCGGCAAATTCGAGCGGCCGGCCGTTCGTGCTCGCCCCGGCCGGCCTCGCGCCGAGGCCGAGCCCGGGCGCGAAGAGGAACCGGAAGCCCTCCGCCTTCTCCGAACGGACCCGGAGGACGATCCGGTGCTTGGAGCGGGCGAACTCGATGTCCAGCCGGGCCTCTCCGATCCTCCAGTTCGAGACGGAAACCGCCGGCCAGCCGGCCGGGAAGCCTGGTCTGAATGCGGCCCTCTTCTCGATGGCGTTCCCGTCTAGGCCGAGGAGGCCACGGACGAGCGGCAGGACGATGCCCGTGCTCGAGAAGCCCTGGTGCGGCACCCCCTCCTGCGGCCACGTGTTCTGGTGCCCCGAGAAAAGCTCCATCACGGTCCCCAGGGCGTTGTCGTACGTGTGCCGGGCGTTGGCCATGAGGACGTGCTGGGCCTGGGGAAGGAAATCGAGCTCGAAGAGAGCCGCGGCCACCCAGCCGGATAGGAACGGCCAGCAGGCGCCATAATTGTAATTCAAGGGCTCGAACAGGGGGCTCGTCCGCGAAAGCATCCGCACGCCCCAATCCGTCGTCAGATCGGAGCGGTTCATCCGGGCCAGGGTCTCGACCCCGCGTTCGGGGTCGCCGAGGCCCCAGGCGAGGCCGACGGCGCTCCAGGGCGTGAGCTCGGGAACATGACGGCCGTCCTTGTTGAACGCGTAGGAATACTGGCCGCTCCCGGCGTCCCAGAACTTTTCCTTCCAAGCCGCTCCGGCCCGGGCGCCGTTCGTCTCCGCCTTCTTGGCCACGGTCTTGTCTCCCATCACCATGGCCATCGCCCGAAGAGCCTGATTCGCTTTGACCCAGACCGCGCCGACATAGATGTCCGTCTGGATCCCGGTCAGCGCCCCGAACTCGAGCGCGCCGAGGCCGGCTCTGGCGTTGTCCATGAGCCCGTCGCCGTCCGCGTCGGTCGCGAAGGACCAGTCGTACGCCTTGAGGACGGACGGCCAGCTTTCGCGGAGGAAGGCCAGGTCCCCAGTTCGGCGGACGTAGTCGTCGACGGCGATGATGTAATAGGGCGAGGTGTCGCCATGGATGTAGCCGTAGGGATAGTCCTCCCACCAGCGCAGATAGCCCGCCGCCTGCGACAGCTCGTGGGCCATCTTGCCGTCCTTGCGCTGCCACTTCCGGGTGAAGGCCAAGCCGTCCCGGGACGCGGCGAAGTTCCCGAATCCATTGAAGCTCAACGAGTTGAGATAGGCGTCCGTCCCGAAGAACCAGCCGAATCCGGGCCGCCCGCCGGTGCCCGAAGGTCCCAGGCCGGCGACGAGTCCCCGGCCGAGGTCGGGATTGTCGACGATGAGGCCGTCCAGAGCGATCTTGGCCCATTCGAAGGCCAGGTCGAGCTCCAGGACGGGCGTCCGGAGGCCGAGCGTCGAGCGCCGCAATTGCGCGAAGTACTCGACCGCCCGCCGGTAGCGCGATCCCGGGTCGGCGGCGATGGCCTGATAGGCCTTCTTGACCTCCTCGCGGGTTCCCTTCCCGCCGGCGACGACGATCGGGATGAACTGACCGGCGACGGCCTTCGGATCGGCGATCTCGATCTTGAACTGGTTGGGGACGTCCGACAACATGTGTGCGGGCGTGTAGGAGATGCCCCGGGCGGCCGGAGAGCCGAGATAGCCGTGGTTCTTCCTCGTCGGCTCCGAGATAAGGTAGGCTTTGAGAGTATCGTCCCAATATGCGTACTGGCCGCCGAGGCCGGCCGGCCACATGGGCTGGAGGACGGGGATGAAGCTGCAGACGATCGTGAGCGGCTCCGTGGAGTCGACGTCG
>MEYC01000051.1:0-5908 GCA_001775715.1 Candidatus Aminicenantes bacterium RBG_16_66_30
GGGAACCAAAAAGGAGGACCCCCATGATTAAGGCGGACCTGATCAACAAGATCTCCCTCGAGCTGAACATCCCGAAACAGGAAGCCGAGGAAGGCGTCAACCTGTTCTTCGAGACCATCCGCGAGGCCATCCTCCGAGGCGAGGAGATCGAGATCCGCGGCTTCGGGAGCTTCCGCTTCCGCAAGCGGACCTCGCGGGCCGGCCGGAACCCCCGGACGGGCGAGCCGGTCAAGGTGCCGCCGAAGAAGGTCCTCTATTTCAAGCCGAGCAAGCTCCTCAAGGAGCTCATCAACAAATAATGCGCTACATCTCCGCTCCCTGGAGAGCCGACTACGTGTGCCGGGCCCTCCCCGCGAAGGGCGGCTGCGTCTTCTGCGAGGCCGTCAAGAGCCGGGACGACCGCGCCTCGGCCGTCCTCTACCGGGGCCGCCGCCACATCGTCCTGCTCAACCGGTACCCCTACACCCCGGGGCACGTCATGATCGCCCCCCGGCGGCACGTCGCGGACTTCGTCGAGGCGGGGGCCGGCGAGCGGGCCGAGCTGGCCGATCTCTTCCAGGCGGCCCTCCGCGTCCTGGGCCGGGCCTACGCCCCGCACGGCTTCAACGCCGGGATGAACATCGGCGCCAGCGCCGGCGCGGGCGTCGCCGGGCACTATCATCTCCATGTCGTCCCCCGCTGGACGGGGGACTCGAACTTCATGCCCCTCATCGGGGCGACCAAGGTCTTCATCGAGGACCTGGACCAGTCCTACCGGAAGCTGCGTCCCCTTTTCGACGAAGAGAAGCGGCGCCGCGAGCGCGCCGGCCGGCCCCGACGCCGGGCCGCGGCTCCTTCGAGGTGAACCATGCTGAAAACCATGAGAAAGAACGTCAAGTCGCTCAAGCCTGTCATGTGGGTCGTCGTCGCGACTTTCATCGTCGCCATTTTCGCCGTCTGGGGCGGCGGAGGGTTTTCGGGAAATGCCAGCCGGGCCAACACCCTGGTCAGCTTCAGCGGGCAGAGGATCTCGGCGGACGAGTATTTCCAGACCCTCCGCTCCCGGCTCGAGTCCATCGAGAAGCAGTTCGGCGACCTCAACGCCAACCTCATCCAGCAGCTCGGCATCCCCCAGCAGACCCTCGAGCAGCTCGTCAGCCAGAAGCTCCTCCTGGCCATCGCCGCGGACATGGGCCTCAGGTCGTCCGACGCGGAGGTCCGGGACAGGATCAAGGCCTATCCGGCCTTCCAGCAGAACGGCCAGTTCGTCGGGTTCGAGGACTACAAGCGGGTCCTCGAATACAACCGCATCCCCCTGGCGGATTTCGAGCGCGGCCTGCGGCAGGACGTCGTCTTGAGCAAGGTCGTCCGCGTCCTCACGGCCGGGCTCTTCGTCACCGACGACGAGGTCTGGAACAGCTACCGGAAGCAGAACGACACGGCCAAGATCGAGTACCTGGTCGCCGAGACGGCCAAGGCGGAGGTCGCCGGCCAGCCGACCGAGGCCGAGCTCCGGGCCCACTTCGACAAGAACGCCGCCGCCTATAAGGTCCCCGAAAAGCGGACGGCCGATTACGTCGTCATCAAGACCGACGACCTCAAGAAGGAAATCTCCGTCAAGGACGCGGAGATCGAGAAGTACTACAAGGACAATCCGGCCCAGTTCCAGGAGCCCGAGAAGGTCCAGGTCAGCCGGATCTGGCTGCCGTTCACCGCGGCCGACAAGGCCGCCGTTCTGGCCTCGGCCGCGGACGTCCGGAGGAGGGCGGCCGAGGGCGCGGACTTCGCCGCCCTGGCCCGCGAGCTCTCCAAGGACGACAAGGCCGCCGTGGGCGGCGACTGGGGGCTTTACGACTGGAGGTCCCTGAGCGCCGCGGAGACGGAGGCCGCCGGGAAGCTCGACAAGGGCGGCGTGTCGGCCGTCGTCGAGACCGAATCCGGCGCCGCCGTGTTCAAGGTCACCGACAAGGCCGCGGCCGTGGCCCGGCCCCTCGCCGAGGTCAGCGCCACGATCAAGGGCATCCTGGAGGACCAGAAGGCCCGCGCCATGGTCGCGGAGCGGATCCAGCGGCTCGAGAAGCTGGCCCGCCGGGAAAAGAGCCTCGACTTCGCCGCCCAGAAGGAGGGGCTCAAGCCCCTGTCGACCGGCGCCCTCAAGCGGGGCGATCCCTTGGGCGATTTCGATTCGTCGGGCGCCGTCAGCGAGGCCCTCTTCGGCCTCAAGGAGAAGGAGATTTCCGCGCCCATCTTCACCTACTCCGGAGAGGCCCTGGCCGAGCTCAAGGCCGTCGAGCCGGAGCGGCCGGCCACGTTCGAGGATGTCCGGGACGACATCGCCAAGGACGTCCTCGAAGCCTGGAAGAAGGACAAGGCTCAGGCCCGGCTCCGCGAGGTCGCGGCCGGCCTCAAGGACGACTGGAACGCCGAGGCGGCGAAGCTCAAGCTCGAATACAAGCTCGTCGAAACCCATAAGCGGGAGCAGTACCTGAGCCTGGTCGGGGAGCGGCCCGAGGTGGACGCCCTCGTCTTCGGCCTGCCGATCAAGCAGGCGAGCGCGCCGGTCGCCGCCGACGAGGGGACCGCGATCTTCCGGGTCCTCGAGCGCAAGGAGTCGACCCGCGAGGAGTTCGAAAAGGTCAAGACGACGGAGCGGGAGACCCTGGTCGAGGAGAAGAGGAATAAATTCCTCCAGTCCTACCTGGCCCGGGCCCGCGAGGAGAAGAGCGTCAAGGTCAACTACGACGCGTTCATCCGTATCAACAACGATATCCTGGCGAGGTTCACGAAGAGGCCGTGACAGGGACCAAGCTGACCGCGGCGGCCGACCGGGCCGTCAGCCAGGCGCTCCGGCTCAAGCCCGGCGAGAGGCTCCTTCTGGTCACCGACAAGCAGAAGATGGAGATCGCCGAGGCCTTGGCCTTCTCGGCCCGGCGGGCCGGGGCCGAAGTGACGACCTACCTCATGACCGAGACGCTGCGGCCGATCACCGAGCCGACGCGCCAGTTCCGGGAGCTCATCCGCGGCGCCTCGGCCACGGTCTATCTCCTCGAGGGCCGCTTCCCGGAGAAGCCCTTCCGCGGCTTCATGGTCTCCGAGGGCGCCAAGCACGGCCGCGTCTGCATGATGCCGGGCATCACCCGGGACATGATGGAGCGGCTGATCAACGTCGACTACACGGAAATGACCCGGTTCACGGCGCGGGTCATCCGGGCCATGAAGGACGCCGAGGACGTCGTCGTGGAGAACCCGGCGGGGACGCGCATCGCTTTCAGCGTCAAAGGCCGGGCCTGGATCAACAGCTGCGGCGACCTCAGTAAAAAGGGCCGGCACGGCAACCTCCCGGCCGGCGAGTGCTACACCGCCCCGGTCGAGGAGACGTTCACCGGGACGATCGCGATCGGCCTCGTCGACGACAAGCTCGGCCCCGGCACGATGACGTTCGAGGCGGGCCGGCTCGTCGCCTTCAAGGGTCGCGGCGTCGAGGAGGTTATTCGGACGGTCGGCGACGACCCGACGGCGCGCATCATCGGCGAGTTCGGCATCGGCACGAACAGGGGCGCTCGCATCGGCCCGAACATGCTCGAAGCCGAGAAGGCCTTCGGCACCGTCCACTTCGCCATCGGCGATTCCTACGGCCTGGGGAAGAACAAGAGCCGGTTCCACTTCGACGCCCTGGTCGATAAGGTCACCATCACGGCCAAGGGAAGGACGATCGCCAAGAACGGCAAGTTCCTCCTTTGAGATACGATTTCGACAGGATCGTCGACCGGACCGGGACGGAGTCCCTGAAGTGGGTCTATCCCCGCAAGGTCCTCGGCGTCGAGGACGCCATCCCGATGTGGGTGGCCGACATGGACTTCGAGGCGCCGCCGGCGGTCGTCGAGGCCGTCAGGCGACGGGCCGAGCACGGCGTCTACGGCTATCCCCTCGTGCCGCCCTCGTTCTTCGCCGCCGCCATCGGCTGGCTCGAGCGCCGGCACGGCTGGGCGGTCGAGAAGAAGTGGATGGCCATGACGCCGGGCATCGTCCCGGCCCTGAACTACTGCGTCCGGGCCTTCAGCCGGCCGGGCGACCCCGTCATCGTGCAGACGCCCGTCTATCATCCGTTCTATTACGCCATCGAGAACAACGGACGCCGGGTCGTCCGCAATCCGCTCCGGTTCGACGGCGGGCGCTACACGATGGACCTCGACGATCTCCGCGCCAAGATCGACGCGCCGGGCCGGATGCTCATCCTCTGCAGCCCCCACAATCCCGTCGGCCGCGTCTGGACGCGGGAGGAGCTCGAGGCCCTCGCGCGGATCGCCGTCGAACGGGACCTCCTCGTCATCGCCGACGAGATCCACCACGACCTCGTTTACAGGGGCCATCGTCACCATGTCCTGGCATCGCTGTCCCCCGAGCTGGCCCATCAAACGATCACCTGCATCGCCCCGAGCAAGACCTTCAACACCGCCGGCTTGGCCACGGCCGCCGTCGTCGCCTCCGATCCGGACCTCCTCAAGAAGCTCGAGGACGAGTCCGAGCGCTCGGGATTCGACCTCGGGAACGCCCTCGGCATCGTCGCCTTCGAGGCCGCTTACGCCCACGGCGAGGATTGGCTCGAAGAGCTTTTGCCCTACCTCGAGGGGAACATCGACCTCATCGAAGGATTCCTCGCGGAGCGCGTCCCCGGCATCCGGCTCGTCCGGCCCGAGGGGACGTACCTCGCGCTCCTGGATTGCCGGGGCCTCGGCCTCGACCCGGCCGAGCTCAATGGCTTCTTCCTGAAGCAGGCCCGCGTCTATTTCAGCGACGGCAAGATCTTCGGCGACGAGGCCGCCGGCTTCGTCCGCATCAACTTCGGCTGTCCCCGGCCCGTCCTCCGCGAGGCCCTGGAGCGGATGGAGCGGGCCGTCGCGTCGATATAGACCTGGGACATGTAGTCCGGGGACACGTACCCGAGGTACATGTCCCCATGCCTTGCCTCGCCGGATCTAGCCGGAGACATGTCCCCTGGGTACGTGTCTCAATCCCTTGTTGGGGAGGTGCCCGATGTCCTCGACGAAAGCTCTCCGGTTCCTCAGCCTGGCCGTCGGAGCCGCCGTTCTGCTCTCCTCCTGCGGGAAGACCGATCGGCCCGCCCCGGCCGCGAGCCGCGGAGAGTCCGCCTTCGTCTTCCCCCGCTCGGCGCCCATCCCCCGCAAGGACGCCTTCTTCGGCCTCCATTTCGATCTCCATCCCCAGGCAACCGACACCTCGCTCGGCGCCGACATCGATGAGGAGAACATTCGCGCCCTTCTCGAGCGGGTGAAGCCCGACTACGTCCAATACGACTGCAAGGGCCACGCCGGCTGGGCCGGCTACCCGACGGCGGTCGGCTGGGCGAGCCCGGGCATCGTCAAAGACAGTCTGGCCGTCTGGCGCAAGGCCACCCGCGACGTCGGCGTCGGCCTGTTCATCCATTACTCGGGCGTCTGGGACTCCAAGGCGGTTGCCGAACACCCCGACTGGGCCCGCGTCGACGCCGCCGGGAAGCGCGATCCCAACGCCACGAGCGTCTTCGGGCCCTACGTCGACGAGCTCCTCATCCCCCAGCTCAAGGAAGTGACGGAGAAGTACGGCCTCGACGGCGTCTGGGCCGACGGCGAGTGCTGGGCAGCCCAGCTTGATTACTCGCCGCGGGCCCTGGCCGCCTGGAAGCAGGAGACGGGATACGCGGATGCGCCCAGGGACCGCTCCGACCCGCGCTGGCTCGAGTGGAAGACGTTCCACCGCCGCGCCTTCGAACGATACCTCGCCCGCTGGATCGACGCCGTCCACGCCGCCAACCCGGCCCTCCAGCTGACCTCGAACTGGATGTATACGTCTTTCGCCCCCAAGCCGGTCGAGGCCAAGCTCGATTTCCTTTCGGGCGACTATTCGCCCGGCCTGTCGGTCGACCGGGCCC
>MEYC01000051.1:5925-6885 GCA_001775715.1 Candidatus Aminicenantes bacterium RBG_16_66_30
TCTCGCCTCGACGGGAATGCCATGGGACCTCATGGCCTGGGGCTTCGACAAGGGCAAGGACCTCGGCTGGTCGATCAAGCCGGCCGAGCACCTGATGCAGGAAGCGGCCGTCGTCCTCATGCAGGGCGGCGGCTTCCAGATTTATCACCAGCCGACCCGCTCCGGCCGCGTCATCGAGCCGATCATCGCCCAGGAGGAGGCGGTCGCCGCGTTCTGCCGGGCACGCCAGGACGTGGGGCACAAGAGCGCCACCGTCCCCCAGGTCGCCCTGCTCCTCTCGAGCGAGAGCTTCTGGGACAAGTCCGACGCCGTCTTCTCGCCGTGGGGAGACGTCTTCCTGGAGCTCGAAGGCGCCCTCCACGCCCTGCTTAATCTCCACTACTCCGTCGACATCCTGGCCGAGCATCAGCTCCTGCCGCGCCTGAAGGACTATCCCCTCGTCGTCGTCCCCGACTCCCATAAGCTAACGAACGATCTCCGCCAGGCCCTGACGGACTACGCCGTCGGCGGCGGCAGCCTGCTCCTCCTCGGCGAGAAGTGCGCCCGGCTGTTCGAGCCGGCGCTCGGCGCGACGCTCGTCGGGACACCCGCAAAGGTCGCGGCGGAGCTCGGCTCGCCCGCGAACGGCGTCACCAACGCCGACGGCGTCTGGCAGAAGGTTGCCCTGACCACCGCCCGGACGGCCGGCCATCGCTTCCCGACCCGCGATACCCGCAAGGACGGCGAGATCGCGGCCACCGTCAACGCCTTCGGCAAGGGCCAGGTCGGCGCGGTCTACGGGCCGGTCGCCTCGATCTACTTCCGCTCCCACCATCCCTGGCTCCGGGAGTTCATCGGGGGCCTCGCCGCCGCGCTCTTCCCGGACCCCCTGGTCAAGGTCGAAGGGCCGCCCGGACTGGACGTCTCCGTCCGGACGACCCGCGACGGCCGGCTCTCCGTCCACCTTCTCAACACGACCGG
>MEYC01000052.1 GCA_001775715.1 Candidatus Aminicenantes bacterium RBG_16_66_30
CAAGATACGCTCTGGTCTGCATATCAGGCGGCAGATACTCCAAATAGACGTTGACGCTCTGGGGATGAATATAATGCGCTTTAGGGAGGATCGTCCCTAAATATGCGAGGATCTCGATCCAACCGGTATGGGCGATCCCGTTCTCGTCCCAGAGAACCGGATGAGCGAGATAAGTGTTGGCGTAGGCGTCTGTAAGGCTACCGGCGAGCGTTTTCCTGTCCGCCTCGTACCCGGGCAGGAGGGCCTTAGCGGTCCTCCACTTGACCAGGTCTTGCGCCAATTTGGCGTTGGTCTCCTCGATGTCCCGCGCGAACCGGTTCTGCAGGGATGTCGGCGGAAAAAGATGGAAGGTGATGGGGCACAGCTTTTCCGGTTTCGGCTTGACCGGCGTGACGACCGTCGAGTCCTGCAGTGCGGCCCCTACCAGGACCGTCCCCGCGATGACCGCGATCGCGATCATCCAAAGCTTCGTTGACCTTCTTTCGTTCATGGTTCCCTCCTCGATATCGGACATGTTTTGTAGAACCCCCTCCTGAAATGACGACGTCTCCCCGTTCGATCACCCCCCTCCGTGTGCGCGCCGTTCTTTTGCTCCCTTATAGCTTTTCGAGAGCTTTGAGCTCGCGAAGGTAGATCCCTTTCTGTCTTTCCAGGATGGCCCGGAAACGCGGATCGTTGCGGATGTCCTTGTACCACGGATTCTTGACGAGCGACGGATAGGAGTAGAGATACTGGCCGAACCAGAGGCCCTTGTCGATCCCGGCCTGGATATTGGCGATGGCTTCCTTCTTCATGCCGAACAGAAGGTAGGTGTAGGTCCCAGGCGGAGCCAACGCCGGAAGCTCCTTCCGGAAGACGCCGGCCGCGTTCCTATCGCTCATCAGAGCTTTGGTCAGCTCACGGAGGTAGGGGATCCGTTCGATGCGTGCGCCGAGCCGCTCCAAGGAGTTGATCTCGCGGTCGGCTTCGTCGAGCCGGCCGGTCAGGATGAGCAAGAACAGATGCATAGCCCCGGCCTCCGGATCTCCCGCGTCCAAGGCGACCGCGCGACCCGCGAATTCGAGGGCCTCTTTGCAGCGACCGAGGTAATTCCACGATTGGGCGATCTGGAGAATCGGGAGAATGTCGTAAGGCGCCATCCTGGCGGCCCTCCGTATGCGCCGGATGCCCTGCTCGTAAAGCCCGATGCTCTTGAGGAAGGCCCCGGCGTCGCGGTTGACGATGTAATTGTCGGGTTCGAGCTCCAGGGCCTTCTTGAAGGACTCGAATGCCCGCGCGTTATCGCCCTTGTAGAAATAGTACCAGCCGAGACCGAGGTTTGTTTCGGCGAAGGTCGGGTCCAGCTCGGAGGCCCTGCTAAAATACTCGAACATCTTGTCGAGCACGTCCGGGTCCTTCTCTCCGGCGGAAGAGAAATTGAGGTTCTCGTAGGCGTTGCCCGCCCCCCAGTAGGCCAGAGCGTAGGCGGGATCGACCGCGATGGCCTGTTCGAATTTCCCGATGGCCGCCTTGCGGTCCTCATCGTCGTTTTGCTGTTCGATGAGCTTCATCCCCTCCAGATAGAGGTTGTAGGCTTCGATGTTGTCCGTCCCCCTTCGGCTGATCTTTTTCAGCTTCTCTTCGGCGATCGCGATGTCGAGCGTCCGGGCCGTGTACCGCGCGATCTCGTCCTGGAGGAGGCGGTAGTTCGGGGAATCCTTGACGTAGGTCAAAGGGGGAGGAGACGAATTGCGCCTGGCCTCGATGAGATAGATCTTGGCGTCGATCTTGTCACCTTCGAATCTCACCTCGGGGTTCAGAAGATACTTGACGCCGAGGAGCGCTCCGATCTGCGGGATGCTTTTCCCATCGAGATCGACGGCATTCACCGAGTCGCGGGGCAGGACCCGAAGGCCGGAAACCCGGGAGAGCTTGTCCGTTATTTCGGACTGGAGTCCTTCGATGAGAACCTGATGCTTTTCCTCCGCTCCCGACGCTTTCACGGGCAGAACGGCCAGATCGTTCATCCTGATCGGCGGGGAGCAGATCCTTATTAGGATCCCTATCGCGATGATTGCCAGAGGCGTGACGACGACTGCGATCAGGCGCCGCCGCTTGGCGCCGGCGGACGGCTGCGGTCTGACGCGGTCGCTCAGACAATCCAGGGCCGTCTGCATTTCGGCCGCGCTCTGATACCGGTTCGCCGGGTCTTTCTCGAGGCACCGCAAGACCGCCCTGCTGAGCTCCTGCGAGATCCCGGGATTGATCTCGCGGGGGTCCCGCGGCGGCTCGTGGAGGTGCATGTCGAGGAGCTCTTGGACCGTATCTGCTTGGTACGGCGTCCGCCCCGTCAGCATTTCGTAGAGAATGACACCGAGCGAATAGAGGTCCGCGCGCGCGTCGACGGCCAGCCCCCGGATCTGCTCCGGGGAGATGTAGGCCGGCGTCCCGCTCCGGGACGGGCGCCGGTCCGCCTCGGCGCCGGTCTGCAGCCGGGCCAGCCCGAAGTCCAGGATCTTGGCCTGGCCGTCCTCGTCGATCATGACGTTCTGGGGCTTCAGGTCTCGGTGGACGATGCCGAGCCGGTGGGCCTCGTCGAGCCCGGCGCAGATCTGGCAGACGAAGGGGATGGCCTGCCCCGGAGCGAGACGGCCGACCTTGCGGATGAGGCGCTTCAGGTTCTCGCCCCGGACGTACTCCATGGTGATGAAGGGGACGTGGCCCTCTTCGCTGAGGTCGAACATCCGGGCGACGTTGCGGTGGACGACCTGGCGGGCGAGCTTGAGCTCGGACGAGAAGCGCTCGAGCACCCTGCTGTCCGAGGCGACTTCGGGCTGGATGAGCTTGAGGGCGATCTCCTCGCCGATCTTCTTGTCGAGGACGCGGTAGACGCAGCCCATGCCTCCGGCGCCCAGTTCCTCGATGATCTGGTAGCGGCGGGCGAAAAGCGTCCCCGGTTCTAGGACGTCGGTAGGCAGGGGAATGGTCTCGTCGGCCGCCGGATCGGGCGCGCTCCGGCGGGAGCTGGCGGGGAGCGGAGTTCCGCAATCCCCGCAGAAGCGCTGGGTCTCCGCGTTCTCAACCGAGCAGTTTGGGCACCTGGCCACAGCCGGCTCCCCTCTGAGATGGCTTCATGCTACGCGCGCGCCGTCCCTAAGTCAATCTCTTATGTCCGGCGACTTTCCCCCCTGACAAGTGGAGCTTCCGGCCCAGGGAACGGCGAAAGCCGCGGCGGGGGGACCGAGGGTCTTCAGTCCTGTGGCGACAACAGGCGCTCGAGGCGCCGGAGGGCGAGCGAGGCGGCGGGCGGCGCGGCGGCCGACTGGTCGAAGCCGAACACGGAGACCGACACGAAGCCGCTGCGCACGGCCCAGATGTCGGTGCCCTCGCCGGCGGGTTCGAGGTGCTTCCAGCCCGGCCAGTAGGCCGTCCGGCCTTCGGGCGTGACGATCTTCCTGAAGAAATCGACCGGCGCCCGCATGTCCTGGCGGACGATCCGCAGTCCTTTGAGGCGCTCCCGGGGGAGCGGCGGGATATTGACGTTGAGGAACGTGCCCGCAGCGATCCCGTCCCTGCCGATGGCGCGGACGATCTCGGCCGTGACCGCGGCGGCGACGCCGTAGCCCGCGCCCTCCGCCGCGACGAGGTTGACGGCGATCGCCGGGATGCCCAGGAAAGCGGCCTCGCGGGCGGCCCCGACCGTGGCCGAGTAGAACGTGACCGTTCCCAGGTTCTCGCCCCTGTTGATGCCCGAAACGACGAAGTCCGGCGGCGCGGCGAGGAGCTCCTCGACGGCCAGGCGGACGCAGGTCGCCGGCAGCGCGTCGATGGCGAACCACTTGACGCCGTCCCGGTCGTCCTCCCTGACGGCGATGGGCCTTTCCGAGATGACGCCGTGGCTCGACCCCGAGCGGTTCCCGTCCGGCGCGGCGACGGTCACCGTTCCCAGGGGACGAAGGGCTTCGGCCAGGGCCGCGATCCCGGGCGCCCCGATGCCGTCGTCATTCGTGACGAGGATCGCCAGCGGTCCCTCCGCCGGCGCGGAGGCGTTCCGGCCGCACGCCGTCGCGAGAACGAAGGCCGCGACGGCGGCGAGAACGATCTCAGGGAAACGCCGGCGCTCTCTCATGGCTCGCTCCTTCGTCCGCGCGACGTGTTGCACATCCCCTGTGCATTCTATCAAAAGTCCGCGTCCGACAACTCTTTAGACACGCGCTCGGCGCGTTTTTCCACAGGTTTATGCACAAACACTGTGGAAATGTTGTGTTCATTTCCTGTTCTTCACGTACCGATCGAACCACTCGAACATCTCGGCCAGGACGTCGAGGACGGACTCGCGGGCCGAGTAGCCGTGGCTTTCGTAGGGCAGATAGACGAAGCGCGAGGTCCCGCCGAATCCCTTGAGCGCGGCGAACAGGCGCTCGGACTGGATGGGGAAGGTGCCCGAATTGTTGTCGGCCATGCCGTGGATGAGCAGGATGGGCTCGTTGATCTTGTGGGCGTGCATGAACGGCGACATCTTGATGTAGGTGTCCGTCGCTTCCCAGAGGGTCCGCCGCTCGCTCTGGAAGCCGAACGGCGTCAGGGTCCGGTTGTAGGCGCCGCTGCGGGCGATGCCGGCGGCGAAGAGGTCGCAGTGGGCGAGAAGGTTGGCCGTCATGAAGGCGCCGTAGCTGTGGCCGCCGACGCCGACACGCTTCGGGTCGCCGACGCCCATCTCGTCGAGCTTGCGGATGGCCGCCTCGGCGTTGGAGACGATCTGCTGGACGAAGGTGTCGTTGACCGTCTCGGGGCTTCCGACGACCGGCATCTCGGCGTTGTCAAGGACGGCGTAGCCCTGGGTGACGAAGAAGAGCTGGGACGTGCCGCGCAAGAAGGTGAAGCGGTTGACCGAGCCGCGGACCTGGCCGGCCGTGGCCGCCGAGTCGTACTCCATGGGGTAGGCCCAGACGACGACGGGCAGGCGCGTCCCGGGCTGATGGCCGGGAGGCAGGTAGAGCGTGCCGCTGAGCTCGAGGCCGTCGGTCCTCTTGTAGGTGACCCGCTCCTTCTTGATCCCGGTCAGCTGGGGCGCCGGGTCCTTGAAATCGGTCAGGGCCGTCCGTTTCTTGGTCTTGAGGTCGTAGAGGAAGTAGTTCGGCGGCTCGGTCTTGGTCTCGTAGCTGGTGATGAGCTTCGTCCGGGAGGCGCCGGCGAAATCGACGAAGGACTCATAGGCCGGGTCCTGGCACTGCCAGAGCCGTTCGACCTTGAGCGTCTTGATGTTCATCCGGTCGAGGAAGGGATGGTCGCCCTGGGGCGAGGAGCCGGCCCCGGTCAGGTAGATCCAATCCTTATCCTGGAGGATGACCCGCTCGCCGGTCTTGAGGCTCGTCGTCACCGGCCGGCCGGGGTTCTTGTAGCTGTCGCGCGTGCTCAGGTCCCAGATCTTGACCGGCTCGGCGGACGGGTTCGTCAGGTCGACGAGGAAGGTCGTCCGCCAGCTCCGCTTCCACTCGCTCTGGGAGGCCAGGGCCTTGCCCGGGGTCGCGAAGTATTGCAGCCCGGCGGCCCGCTCCTTGAGCTTGAGGAGCTCCGCCGGCTCGCCGGCGAAAGGCGCGTCGAGCGCGAGGGTGCGGTCGCGGAAGGGGACGGTCTTCTTCGGATCGCCCTCGTCGAGGGCCTCGGTCCAGACGAGCGTCGCCGGCTTGTGGGTCATCCAGTTGATGTTGCGCGGGCCCTTGGGGACGCCGTTGATGGGGACGCCCTCCTCGGTGGGCAGGTCGGCCAGGACCTTGACGAGAGCGCCGTCCATGTTCCAGATCTCCATGGAGTGGGCGAATCCGTCGGCCGGCAAGGCGTAGGAGTACGGCCGCTGGATCCTCCCGATGAGCAGGTACTCCATGGACGGGGCGACGGCGATCGTGTCGAAGATGCCCGGCTTCCCGACCTTGCGGATCTCGCCGGTCGTCGCGTCGACGAAGGCCGTCTGGGAGGTCGCGTAGTAGTCGAAGAGGACCTCGTCGAAGGCGTTCTTGAGCAGGTCCTGGTACGTTGCGACCTTGGCCTCCTGGCCGCCGGAGACCTGGATCTCCGGCCCGACCGGGACGCGCGGCGCGACCGGGGCCGGGCCGCGGCCGTCGGGGACGAGCGAGATGACGACGCGACGGCTGTCCGGCGCCCAGTCGATCCCGCCGATCACGGCGTTGACGACCGGAGGCGTCAGGGCCTTGGCCGTGGCGGTCTTGACGTCGACGGCCCAGAGCTCGACGCCTCCTTCGACGTAGCGGAGGAAGGCGATGCGCTGGCCGTCGGGCGACCAGGCCACGCCTCCCATGCCGCCCGCGAACTTGAAGCCGTCGGGCAGGGCGACCCTGCGGAGGACGTTCGTTTTCATGTCCTTGAGCGAAAGGCCGGTCGCGAAGCTGAGGACCTGCCGGCTGTTGAACGAGGGGGTAATGCGCATGCCGGCGATGCGGAGGATGGGCTCGGATATATAGGCGATCGACGGCATCGACTCGCGGTCGACGAGGGCCATCGTGTCGCCGGCCGGGCTCATCGAGACCGACGGCGTCGGCGGCGCGCTGACGATATCGACGACCTCTTTCGGCGGGAGCTTGTAAGGATCCTGGGCGGACAGGGCCGGGATGAGGACGAGCCCGGCGAAAAAGAGGACGGCCAGACGGACAGCGGTCTTGTTCAAAATGCACCCTCCTGGCGATGGATGGTCGCGCATGCGGAAGCCCATTGTAGAACAAATCCCTTTTTTTCGATACTGTCCCGGAAAATCGGGACATGACCCTTTTCTCCCGAAATGGGATCGTGTCCCGGATTTTCCGGGCCGGCGGATTCAGGTTATAATGCCTGTGCAAATCCGATGAACGAGCGCGAACCGCCAAAGCCCCGCCTGTCCGTCGTCATCCCCACGTTCAACAAGGAGGCCCGGATCGCCGCGACGCTCGAGGCGGTCGTCTCCTATCTCGCCGGGAAGCCGTTCTCCTCGGAGATCGTCGTCGTCGACGACGGGAGCACGGACCGGACCGCCGACACGGCCCGCCGGGCCCTGGCCGGATGCGCCGGCGCGAAGGTCCTCAGCCGGGGCTTCAACCTCGGCAAGGGGGCGTCGGTCCGGGAGGGCGTGATGGCCGCGGCGGGCGAGATCGTCCTGTTCGCGGACGACGACCTCTCGACGCCCATCGCGGAGCTCGACCGGACCCTGGCCGCGCTCGAGGCCGGGGCCGACGTCGTCATCGGCTCGCGGGCCCATCCGGATTCGGCGATCTCGGTCCGGCAGCGGCGGCCCCGCGAACTTATGGGCAAGGCCTTCAATCTCCTCGTCCGGACGTTCGTGCTCCGCGGCTACCGCGACACCCAATGCGGCTTCAAAGCCTTCCGGCGTGAGGCCGCAAAGGGCATCTTCTCCCGCCTGCGGACCGCGGGTTTCGGATTCGACGTCGAGGTCCTGGTCCTCTGCCGCGAGCTCGGCTATCGCGTCGCCGAGGTCCCGGTCACCTGGTGCGACATCCGGCCGAGCCGCCTGCGCCTCTTCCAAGGCTCGTGGGGCATGCTGAAGGACCTCTGGCTCATCCGCCGCGGCGTCCGCCGCGGCCGGAAGAGGAGAAGGACGATCGAGGAGTGACCTTGACGAGATCCGGCATCGCGATCCGGCCGGCGGATCACGCGGACGCCGGGTCAGCGCTTCTTGGGCCTGGCCAGGCAGATGTTCCCGGTGGCATCGGTCACCGTGAACACGATCCTGTCCGCGGCCACGGCCGTTGTCGCGTTGCCCATGGGGAAGTTCAACATCAGCCGGCCTGACGGAGAATGGAAGACCTCGCGGTCTTCTCCGACGGGATTCTTAGTTCCCGGAGAGAACTCCCGGACGCAGAGCGACGTCTGGTCATACCTCTCGGAGAGATAATAGAGATAACGGCCATTGGGCGCCCAGGCGGGCGGCCCGAGGAAATATTCGGCTTCCTCCACCGTGAAGGCGGCCTGAGGACCGCCCTGAGACCCCCCCAACCGGGAGATCCGGATGGCCGCCCGGCCATCCGGGAGGGCGGCGAGCCAGGCGAGCCATTCTCCGTCGGGGGAAACGCACGCATCGGCGATGGCGTCCGGCTGCGAATTCAGGACGGCCTTCAGATCGCCGGTACGCAGGTCCAGCTTCCCGATCTCCGTCGGATTGGACCGGACGAGGACGGAGCCGTTGCCGGGGAAGAACCCGAGAACGAGGCAGGACTGGCAGATCTCCCGGACGGCCGAGGCTCCCGGCGAGAGGACGAACGACTTCGACGTTCCGTCGATGACGTCGCGGTAGGCGAGATGGGTCCCGTCGGGACTAAGCCGCGGCGTCTGGCCGATGCTCAGTCCCCGGACGGGAAGCGTCGTTTCCCGGCCGGTCCTCAGGTCCCGGATCCGTATCTCGATCTTGGCCGCTTGGGCCCCGCCGAAGGCCGTGTACGCGAGCTTGGACCCGTCGAGGGAGATCGAAGGATTGAAGTTCTGCATGAGGTCCGCGGTCAGCTTCTTGAACTCTGGGCCGACCGCGCCCTGGTCGGCCCGGGCGGCCGCTCCCCAGGCGTTGATCTTGGCTGTCATGTTGGTGAATAAGATCCGGCCGTCGCGCTCGATGACCGGATAGGTCTTCATGCCCGGCCCCGTGGTGATGGTCTCGACGGGACCCCGGATCGTCCAATCCTTCGGATCGATGCGGGCCCGGAAGAGATTGAGCCCTTCGATCGTCGTCCCCGAGACATAGTAAACGTGCCGCCCGGACCATCCGACAGGATAATGGACCATGGTCGTGAGGGCGAGGTTCTCGATGGCGCGCGTCCGCACGGCCTCCCCGCCTTCGATCGGGGTGATCCACCAGTCCTCGGACTTTGGGTCGTCGACCCTGCGGCCACGGAAGATGATCCGCTTCCCGTCGGGAGACCAGATCAGCGATCCGCCCTGTCCGACGGAGACGGGATAGAGCTCGTGATGGCAAGGCTGCGGCTCCCCGCCTTTGGGCGAGACGAGATACATCCGGTTCAGGCGGGCGTCCAGGGACGGCGGGACGGCGATGAAAGAGATGAAACGGCCGTCGGGCGAGAAGCGCGGCGTGTGGCCCTTGTCCACGATCCGCCGGGATTCGCCGCCGAGCGCGTCGACGAGATAGATCCCGCCGCCGCCGCGCTCCGAGCGGAAGGCGATCTGGGTTCCGTCGGGGGAGAAAGAGGGGAACCAGTCGGATGCCGGGTGGTCGGTCAGGCGCAGGGGCTTGCCCCCGGAGACCTGCTGGACCCAGATGTCAAAACTCCCGCCCTCGCGGTCCGAGGCGTAGGCCATGAGGTTCCCGTCCGGGGAGAGCGCCGGGAAGCCTGTCATGCCTGAATCGAAGGTCAAGGGGATGATCTCGTATTCGACCGGCCCCGCGGGCCTGAGCACGACGAATTTCACGACGACGGCCGCGGTGGCGAGGAGGAGCACGGCTGCCGCGGCCGCGAAAAGCGCCGTTCTTTTCTTTTCCCGGCGCGTCGGAACAGCCGCCTGGAGCCGGCCCGATTCCGAATCCTCCTTGAGGTCCTGGAGGGCGACCTTGAGGTCGGATATCGTCTGCCAGCGGCGCTGCGGGTCCTTGCGGAGGCACCGGGCCAGGATGCGCTCGAGCTCCGCGGGCACGAGCTCGCTCACGGAAGAGGCCGGCTTGGGCTCCTCGTTGAGGACCGCCGCGAGCGTCTTGATCTGGCTGTCGCGGCCGAAGGCCCTTCGCCCGGTCAGCATCTCGTAGAGGACCGAGCCGAAGGAGAAGATGTCGGACCGGGCATCGACCTTTTTCCCCTCGGCCTGTTCCGGCGACATGTAGGCCGCGGTGCCGACGATGATGCCCTCCTCGGTCCGAGGCTTCCCTTCGGCGCCGAGGGTCATGGTCGGCCCGGCCGCGTAGGCGGGGATATCCTCGGTGAGCTTGGCCAGGCCGAAGTCGAGGATCTTGACCAGGCCGTCGGCCGTGACCATGACGTTCGTCGGCTTGAGGTCGCGGTGGACGATGCCGGCGGCGTGGGCCTTGGCCAGGCCGTCGGCGATCTGCACGGCGTAGCCGAGGGCCTCGTTGAGCTTGATCCCCCGGCGGCCGATGAGCTGGTCGAGAGGCAGCCCTTCGACGAGCTCCATGACGATGAAATCGCGGCCGCCGTCGGCGGCGATGTCATGGATGACGATGATGTTCGGGTGGCGGAGGGCCGAAGCGGCCTTGGCCTCCTGGACGAAGCGGCTCTTGCGCTCGGCGTCGGCGACCTTGTCGGGCGGCAGGACCTTGACGGCGACGGGCCGGTCGAGGTGCGTATCGACGGCTTTGTAGACGGTTCCCATGCCGCCCTCGCCGATCTTCTCGACGATCCGGTAATGCCGAAGCATTTGGCCGGCCAATCCGGGATGTTCCACTTTTCCCCGTCCTCCGTCATCCTCTTATATGTCCGCCCGAGCCGAAAAGTCAAACCGGCCGGGCGGAGGCGCCGGCCGCGCGGACGCGCCCGGCGGGGGGGGAGAATTCATCGGGGGATTCACCCCTAGGGGGGATTGCCGGTCTTCCAGGGGCCATCCAGAATGGCGGAGAGCCGGGCCCTTTCGCCTCGGCCAGGAGTGCCGCCATGAGGGAAAGACGGAAACACCGCCGCTTCCAGCAATGGAACAAGGCCATCATCCAGTCCGCCTCCGGCGGGCCGGGGATCCTGCCCCGATGTCCCCTCGACGCCTGCGCCTGGGACCTGTCGCTCGGCGGAGCCCGGATCCAATGCGACGAGACATTCCCCGTCGGCACGGTCCTGCGCCTCCATGTCGAGCTCGTCCGCTCCCGGGAGTTCATCGGCATCGACGGCGCGGTCCGCTGGAACCGCTGGAACGAGGAGCAGAAGGTCCATGAGTTCGGCGTGGAGTTCCAGGACTGCGCGGAGGCGACGCTCCAGGCCATCATGAGGAACCTCTACCACGATACCGACCGGAAAGATAAAGAGGGCCAGACGCCTGTCCCGTTGGACAAGGTGAATATCTAGCGCGTTCCGCGCACGTTGAGATCATTAGGGGGCGATATGAAGCCACGCCGGGACCGCCGTTTCAAGCAGTGGAACAAGACGAAGGTCACACCCATCAAGGACCCGCGGGATTCGAGAGATCACAATCCGGTCGAGGCCTTCACCCACGACATTTCGATCGGCGGAGCCCGGCTGCACTCCAGCGAGCCCTTCGAGGTCGGGACGCTGCTTCGCCTCGAGATCGACCTCGTCCGGACCGGCGAAATCCTCCGCGTCGAGGGCCTCGTCAAATGGCGCGAGCGGGAGAAGGCGGGGGATGTCTTCGAGATAGGCGTCGAATTCAAGCACACCAGCATGGCGACGGTCCTGAGCCTGATGAGGGGTCTCCACGACGCGCGGCTTCCCGCCTCAAAGAGCGAGCCGGAAGACCTCAGCCGGTCCTGACCGTCCTGATCCGCCCCGTGATCGCGACGGTGATCCTATAGCTGCCGCGGGAATTGGACACCAGGATCGTGGCCAGATTGGAGACCGTCCCCTGGGGGTGGAAGACGGGGGCGTTGTTGGCCCTGACGGCGACCCCGGGGAGATGGGCCGACCGGGATATCAGCCAGGTCCCGGCGCCCTCATCGTAGCGCTCGAAGAGGAAGCCCGAGGGGACGAAGCGGACCCTGACCGGCTCGCCCGACATGATGGCCCCGAAACGGGCTTGGCCGAGCCCTGACGTCACTTCCCAGATCCCCGACCGGAGCTGGAGCTTCGGGACGAGCCGATGGACCGCGTGCGCCCCGCCCAGGGCGAATAGGCCGGCGAGGGCCATGGCCATGACGGCCTCGATCAGGGTGAATCCCCTCCTGCCCGTGGCCATTCAGTATTCCTTCCACGCCAGGACCTTGAGCGCATAGACCGCCAGCTGCGGCGAGGCCGTGGCAGGGGCGTTCCCGGGGAAGGCCCCCGCCGCGGACCTGTCGTCTCGGACGACGTCGAGCGCGTTCCCGTTGCCTTCGAAGGAATCGGCGTGAAGAGAGCCGAGGAGCTCGACCGTTTTCGCCTCGCCTTCGATGCGGAACCCGGCCGAGGCCGCGGTGAGCGACGCCTGGATCTTCAGGTCCGCCGGCGCGCCCTCGGCCACGGCGATGCCGCCTTCGAGAGCGGCGCCCGACGCGAGGTCCCGCCCGGCCGAGTAGATCACGAGCTGGGCCTTTGTGCCCTTGACGTACGGGATGCCGTCCTGCCGGCGGACGCCTTCCAGGATGAGGTGCGACGAGATCGTCACCTGGTCCGCGGAGACGATGGTCAGGTCGACGCCGTCGAGGACGGCCGGCGTCTCCCCGTCGAAGCAGATCTCGACGCGGCCGTCCGGGCCGACCGCCCCGCCTCCGAGCGACGCGATCCCGCCGTTGACGAGGACGATGGGCAGCGGCACGAGGTCGTATCCGAAGATCCCTTCGGGCGTCCAGAGATCCGTGCGGCTCCGGGCCGGGCTGAACTCGAGCCGCCACTCCGCCCCGCCGGCCCGGAAGACGATGATCTGGGCGTCGTCCCTCACCGCCAGGACCATCTCGTCGAGATCGCCCTCGACGAAGATGCCGCCCAGGCCAAGATCGTTCTCGATGAGGTAGACGCCGTCGGGCACCGGCTCTGTCGACGGCTCCAGCCCGAGCGCCTGGCGCAGCTCGGCGGGGGAGAGGTCGCCGGGCCTGAACAGGCCGATGTTCAGGGCCTTGGCTACGAGGGGGCTCGGGTCGTCCGGGATGATCCCCCCGGACCCGGCCGCGAGCCCCGGCTGGATGAGCTCGCCCGGCCTCGTGGAGAAGCGGATGTTGTTTGCCGCCAGGAACGCGGCCTTCTCGTCTTCGCCTAGGTTCCTCCCTATATATAGCGGGATGGCCGGGAGCGGCAGGCGGCCGGCGAGAAAGCCGATCGAGCCCTCGAGGGCCGAGAGGCGCCGGGGCTTCACCCGAAGGAGCCCCCCCGAGGCCTGGATCCGCAGGACCGCGGCGCCCCTGAAGTAGCCGCCCCTATCCTCGAGGCCGCCGAGGCCGCAATCGGCCCGGCTCCCCCAGACCATGCCGTCGAAGGACTCCTCGAGGACGCGGGGGAAGGAGGAGCCCAGGGCCTCCTCGATAAGGAGAGGGAAGGCCGCGCCCGGGTCCGCGCGAAGCGCCTCCAAGCGCTCGTCGGTCACCGGCGCGAGAAGTCCGGTCCGCTCGAGCCATTCCGTGAGATCCTGCAGGCCCCGTTTGAGGCCGCTCTCCGAGGCGCAGTCGAGCCGGGCGGAGATCTTACGGAAAGCGTTGATCTTCATGTGGACCCCCGAGGCGTGGAGCATGGCCAGGCAAAGCCCCGAAAATACGACCGTGAGCAAGAGCACGGTCACGGTGACGGACCCCTTCGGAAAGATCCGGGACATGACCCTTTTCTCTTGAAAAGGGATCGTGTCCCGTGGATCTTTCCGGGGAATTCCCGGAGAGGGCCGGATTCTTGAGGAATATCGTCGCTTCATGGGGATGGGCTCCTTCGACGTCGAGCTCGAGGCGGATGCGGGCGAGGCGGGCCTCCGGATCATAGGTCCAGATCGCGGCGCTCGCGTTCTCGAGAACGGGCTGGGCCGAGCCGCCGTTGACGCGCCTCCTCAGGATGCGCGCCGGCCCGTCCAGGGAATAGGAAACGATTTCGACGAGAGAGACCGCGGCCGTCGCCGGCGCGTAGGCGGCCGTGACCGGCCGGTCGAGGATAACCGCCCCGGGCTCGACGCCCGTGACGGTCCGCACCTCGCCGGCCGCGCCGCTCCTCAAGACGACCTCTTGACCGCCGGCGATGTCCGCGGTCGAGACGAGAGGGAGGCGCGCCGTGCCCGGGGCGACTTCCGCCGCGAGGGTGAGGGTTCTCTCGAGGGCCGTCGTCCTCAGCTCGGCCTCATCCGCCCGGACGGCCTCGACGAGGCCGGCGGCCATCTCTCCGGCGAGCCCCCGGCCGGCGTGGAGAAGATCGATCCTCATCCGGTCGATGGCCGCGAGCGCCGCCTGGCCGGCTTCCTCGCGCGCCTTGAGGCGATGAAAGGCCCTCTGGGCCAGGGCAAAGAACTCGACCCCGGCCGAGATGATGAACATCGACAGGGCCAGGCCGACGAGGAGCTCGACCAGGGTGAAACCTCTCTCCCGTCTCACGGCTCGAACCCCAGGTCCCTCAGGATGAACGCGGTCGCCGTCGTCCCGGGGCCGGGTTTCCCGGCGAGGCGGACCCTGAGCCGGATCCTCTTCACCCTGTCGCCGTCGCCGGCGATCTCCCAGCTCTCCGCGACGAGGCACCGCCCCGGTTCGACCCGCGCCGTCGCCTCGTGTTCCCCGGGCGCGAGGGCCGGGTCGTCGAAGGCAAGGGCTTTCAGCGACTCGAGCCGGTCGGTCAGGGCGTGGACGAGCGCCGCCGTGACATCGCCTTTCCTCTTCGCGGCGAGCGCGAGCGTCAGGATCTCGGCCCCGCCGACGATGAGGACGAGGCCGAGGAACATGGCCACGAGGACCTCGACGAGGCTCGCCCCGCGGCGTTTTCCGCCTTCTCGTCCCGCACGTATCGTTCGGCCGCGCACGCCCTCCGTCAAGCGGGCCGCGTGCCAGCAGGCCCGAAAATAACGCCTTGAGAGGAGCTCGGCGATCGGCCTTCCCGCCGTCAACGCCGAGGGCTAATGCCCTGAAAAATATGGGATTTCGCGTCAACGGACGGCGACGGCGGCGCCGGCCGAGAAAATCTTCGAGGAACCCTTGACAAGCCCCGGGTAAATCCGTATCATAATAGGGCCTTTAGGCTATCATTCTGACAACCGTCACTGGTTGAAATAATCGTCAGAAGCTCGATAGATGATCGGCGTTTCTCTCTCGGGTTAGAGAGAAGTTGGTTCTTTGAAACAAAAAGCGGAGCGACCAGATTGTTGAACTTTTTTGCCTAGGTCAAATTCGCTAGGAACTCGCAAGAGTTCTTATAATTGAAGAGTTTGATCCTGGCTCAGAGCGAACGCTGGCGGCGTGCTTAACACATGCAAGTCGAACGGATCCGGGGGGCAACCCTCGGGTTAGTGGCGAACGGGTGAGTAACACGTGGGTAATCTCCCCCCGAGTGAGGGATAAGCTTGCGAAAGCGGGTCTAATACCGCATGACGCTTCGGGACGTAAGTCTTCGAAGTTAAAGCCGTAAGGCGCTTGGGGATGAGCCTGCGTCCTATTAGCTAGTTGGTAGGGTAATGGCCTACCAAGGCGATGATGGG
>MEYC01000053.1 GCA_001775715.1 Candidatus Aminicenantes bacterium RBG_16_66_30
GAAGCTTTCGATTTTCCAGGTCGCCACCAAGAGCCTCCTGCGCAAGAAGGCGCGGAGCCTTCTCACCGTCCTGGGCATCGCCATGGCCGCCTGGGTCCTGGTCAGTCTCTTCGGCTTCAACCGCGGCTACGAGGCCTCCCTCAACAAGGACATCGACAACCTCGGCTTCCAGATGCTCATCGTGGCCAAGGGCTGTCCCTACGAGGCCGCGACCCTCATGCTCAAGGGCGGCACGGGCCTCAAGTACATGAACGAGTCGATCGCCGCGTCGGTGGCCGCCGAGCCCGAGGTCGAGGGCGTGACGCCGATGCTCATGCAGGTCGTCTTCGACCCGAACAAGGGCGAGAGCGGGGGATTGGCCGCCTTCCTCGGCGTCGACCCGGCTTCGTTCCCGAAGCTGAAAAGCGCGCTCCCCTTCAAAGCCGGGGGCTGGTTCCGGGAGCCCGAGGCGGCCGAGGCCGTTTTCGGCTACGAGGTGGCCGAGCTCGAACAGCGCGAGGTCGGCGACCTCTACCTCATCCCCGAGAAGGAGGTCGAGGTCAAGGTCGTCGGCATCCTCGAGCGGACCGGGACGCAGGACGACGGCACGATCTTCCTTCCTCTCAAGACCGTCCAGAAGGTCTTCGGCGTCAAGGAGCTGACCTCGATCGGCATCAAGGTCAATAAGGACGCCGACATGAAGGCCTTCGAGGACAAGCTGTACAAGCTCCCCGACGTCCAGGTCGTCAGCCTGAGCCAGGTCAAGACGACCATCCTGACTCTCGTCTCGACGGCCCGGGTCATGGTCTTCTCGATCGCCCTCATCGCCATCCTCATCGCCATGATGGGCGTCGTCAACACGGTCCTCATGTCGGTCATGGAGCGGCGTCAGGAGATCGGCATCCTCAAGTCCATGGGGGCCCTGGCCGGCGACGTCTTCAAGCTCGTCTGGCTCGAGACGGTCATCCTCTGCGCCGGCGGCGGGCTCGTCGGCACGGGACTGGCCCTGGTCACGGCCCGGCTGACGGACATCCTCGTCCGCAACCTCCTGCCGTACTCGCCGAGCGGCGGGCTCGTCGCCATCGACGCGGGCCTCGTCCTGATGACCCTCGGCGTGGTCACGGCGATCGGCCTGGCCAGCGGCGTCTACCCGTCCTGGAAGGCGGCCCGGATGCGGCCGCTCGATACCATCCGCAGCGAGGTGGATTCATGAGCGCCCCGGCCGCCTATTCGATCGAAGCCGAGCACCTGAGGAGGGTCTACCACCGCGGCCCGGAGGAGATCGCCGCCGTCGACGACATCTCCCTCCGGATCGAGAAGGGCTCGTTCACCTCGATCATCGGACCCTCGGGCTCGGGCAAGACGACCCTCATCAACGTCCTCGGCTGCCTGGACAATCCGACCTCGGGCAAGCTCACGCTCGAAGGCCGGGTCGTCTTCGAGAACGGCCAGGGGCTTTCGGAGGCCAAGCTGACCCGCGCCCGCCGCGACGTCTTCGGCTACATCTTCCAGAAGTTCTATCTCGTCTCCACGCTGACCGTGCTCGAGAACGTCGTCCTGCCGTTCACCTTTTTCCGGAAGCCGGGCGCCGGGGAGGAAGTTCCCCGCGTCCTCGAGCTCCTCGGTATCGACAAGCGCATCGACCATCTGCCCGGCCAGCTCTCGGGCGGGGAGATGCAGCGGGTGGCCATCGCCCGGGCTCTGGTCAACAAGCCGGATATCCTCCTCGCCGACGAGCCGACCGGGAACCTCGACACGGCCCGGAGCGAGGAGATCGGCCGGATCCTCCAGGAGCTCAACACCCGGGAAGGACTGACGGTCATCCTGGTCACTCATAACCCGCGCCTAGCCGCCCTGGCCCAGCGGACGATCGAGCTCCGCGACGGCCGGATCCACGCGGCTTGACAGGGCCCCCGGCTAAAACTACAATCGGGCCACTTCATCAGATAGAGGAGAGGGAAAATGAGCACCACGCTGGCCGGGCTTATCGTCAACAGCGTCAAGGCCTATCCAAAACCGGACCTTATGCTGTTCAAGAAAGATGGGGCCTACCGGCCCATCGCCGCCGCCGAGTTCGGGGAGGGCGTGAAGCACCTCGCCCTGGGGCTCAGGGCCCTCGGCTTCGATGCGGGGCAGAAGCTCTGCCTCCTGTCGGAGAACAGGCCCGCCTGGACGATGACCGACTTCGCGGCGCTCACGGCCGGCGGGCTGACCGTGCCCATCTACACGACGCTCGTCTCGGAGCAGATCCGCTATATCATCGACGATTCGGACGCCACTGTGGTTGTCGTCTCCAACGCCGACCAGTGGAAGAAGGTCGCGCCCTTGCGGGCCGGCCTGGTCAAGGTCCGGCACTACATCACCTTCGCCGATGAGGCTCCCGAGGGGGTCCTGACCTTGAAGGCCGTCCTGGACAAGGGCCGGGCCCTGGCCGGGGCTGAGCCCCGCCTCTACGACGAGCTCGTGGCCCGGGTCAAGCCCGGCGACGAGGCGACCCTCATCTACACGTCGGGGACGACGGGGGTCCCGAAGGGCGTCATTCTGACCCACGACAATATCATCAGCAACATCAAGACCTCCGCGAGCATCATCCCCTTCTCCTCCGAGGATACCGTGCTGTCCTTCCTGCCCCTGTCCCACATCCTCGAGAGGATGGTCATGTTCACCTACCTCTACAAGGGCTGTACGGTGGCCTTCGCCGAGAGCGTCGAGGCCGTGGCCCAGAACCTTCTCGAGGTCCGGCCCCACATCATGGTCAGCGTGCCCCGCGTTTTCGAGAAGATCTACACCAAGGTCATGGATCAAGTGCTCACGAGCCCGTCCGTGCGCCGGAAGATCTTCTTCTGGGCCCTCAAGGTCGGCAAGACCTTCGGGGCGCTCCAGCTGGCCGGAAAGCCCATTCCCGGCGGGCTCGCGTTCCGCCATAAGATCGCGGCGAAGCTCGTCTTCTCCAAGATCATCGCCAAGACGGGCGGCCGGGTCCGCTTCTTCGTCTCCGGCGGGGCCCCGCTCTCGAAAGACATCGCCGAGTTCTTCTACGCCATCGGCCTGACCATCCTCGAAGGCTACGGCCTGACGGAGACATCCCCGGTGATCTCCATCAACACGTTCGAGCACATCCGGATGGGGACGGTCGGCAAGGTCATTCCCGGCGTCGAGGTCAAGATCGCCCCCGACGGCGAGATCCTGACCAGGGGGCCCAACATCATGAAGGGCTATTACAAAAAGGAGGCGGAAACCCGCGAGGTCTTCGAGAACGGCTGGTTCAAGACCGGCGACATCGGCCGCTTCGACGCCGACGGCTTCCTTGTCATCACGGACCGGAAGAAGGACCTCATCGTCACCTCGGGCGGGAAGAACATCGCCCCCCAGCCGATCGAGAACATGCTCAAGACGAGCCCCTATATCGGGAACGGCGTCGTCCTCGGGGACCGCCGCCGGTTCATCTCGGCCCTCATCGTCCCCAACTTCGAGAAGCTCGAGGAGTATGCCCGCCAGAAGGCGATCGCCTTTTCCAGCCACGAGGACCTCGTCCGGAACCCCCTGATCGTGAAGTTCCTCGAGAGCGAGGTCGACCGGGTGACGCCTCTCCTCGCCTCTTACGAAAAGGTCAAGAAGATCCTCGTCCTGGCGCGCGACTTCGACATCGAGCGTGGCGAGCTCACGCCGTCCCTGAAGGTCCGGCGGGCCAACGTCACGGCCGGATATCAGGCCGAGATCGAGGCGATGTACCGGGAGGAAGCCCGGAACGGGCGGGACGATGGAGGGACGGTCGGCTGACGCGGGGCGGGGGACTATTCCGCGGCTTCGGGGCCGGGCTTGACCGGCTCGGGCTTGGCCGTCCAGTAAAGGATGCGGCCGCAGGCCTCGCAGAGAATGACCTTGGCCCTGTCGCGGATCTCGTTGAGCATCTGCGGGCGGACCCTCATGTGGCACATGGCGCAGAAGTCGCCCGTGACGGGGGAGAGGGCCGTGCCTCCCTTCTTCTGGAAGATGGCCTCGTAGAGCCCGATCTGCTCGCGGGGGATGCGGGGGAGAAGGGCCTCCCGTTCTTTGTTGAGGGCGGCGAACCGGGCCTCGGTCTCCTTCAGCTTCTCGTCGAGGACGATCTTCTCCTTCTTGAGGACCTCCTCCTCCTGCCCCTGCCGGTGGAGGGCGGCCTTGATCTCCTCCTCGACGTCGTCGGCGGCCAGCATCTCGGCGATGATGGCCTCCTCGAGAGTGTCGATCCGGCGCTGGGATTCCTCGATCTCGTGGAGGAGGGCCGTGTACTCCTTGTTCGTCTTGACCTCGTTCAGCTGGCGCTTGTATTTCCCGGTCTGGACCTTCAGGTCCTTGACCTCGTTCTCGAGGTCGCGGCGCTTCTTCTGGTTCTGGGACATCTTGTCCTTGGCGTCGGCGACGAGCTTGGTCGTGGCCTGGATCCTCTTGTCGACGTCCTGGACGAGGCGGGGGATGCCTTCGAGGACGAGGGAGGCGTTGTGGATCTCGGTGTCCAGCCGCTGGAGCTCGATGATCAGGTCGAAGTCGATTTCCACTATCCCTCAGTCCTTATTCCCTCGGTCAATGGGCCTACCAGGATTCGAACCTGGGACCTGCCGGTTATGAGCCGGTGGCTCTACCACTGAGCTATAGGCCCTCGGCCCCCCTTTATAACAAATTATAGTAGAGGCGTCAATTAAACGAGGAACTGTCCGTGCTTGACGAGGGCGATGTCCGAACAGGCCGCGGGATCGAGGCGCGTCGTCGTGGAATCCGCCCCGCGCAGGGGTGTTCCTGGAGAAGGCCGCATAAAGCGGCGAGGAGGGTAGCCCGACCCGGTGTAGGGAGAGTTCAGCCGGGCCGCGTGGCGGACGAGGGCAGCTTCAGGGGAAGCCGCCAAAACGTGTTTGAGCGAGGCGTAGCGTACGCCGAGCGAGTTGTTTTGGCGCCGAGTCCGACGCACGGACCGGCGTGAAGAACTCTCCCGGCCGGGGAAGGCTAGCCTCCGAACCGCTCAGCGGCCGATGGGGGAGGCTCAATGGTTGTTCGTGAAGCTTTTGAGCTTGCGGCTGCGGCTCGGGTGCTTGAGCTTGCGCAGGGCCTTGGCCTCGATCTGGCGGATGCGCTCGCGGGTGACCTTGAACTGCTGGCCGACCTCCTCGAGGGTGTGCTCGTTGCCGTCGCCCAGGCCGAAGCGCATCTTGAGGACCGGCCCTCGCGGTCCGTCAGCGATTTCAGGGCCTCCTCGATCTGCTCCTTGAGGTTGATATGGATGACCGTGTCGGGCGGCGAGGGGATGAGCTTGTCCTCGATGAAGTCCCCGAGGTGGCTGTCCTCCTCCTCGCCGATCGGCGTCTCGAGGGAGATGGGCTCCTGGGCGATCTTGATGATCTTGCGGACCTTGCTGACCGGCATGTCCATCTTCTTGGCGATCTCCTCGCTCGTCGGCTCGCGGCCGATCTCCTGGACGAGGGCCCGGGAGACCCGGATGAGCTTGTTGATCGTCTCGATCATGTGGACCGGGATGCGGATCGTCCGGGCCTGGTCGGCGATGGCCCGGGTGATGGCCTGGCGGATCCACCACGTCGCGTAGGTCGAGAACTTGTAGCCCCGGCGGTACTCGAACTTCTCGACGGCCTTCATCAGCCCCATGTTGCCTTCCTGGATGAGGTCGAGGAACTGGAGGCCGCGGTTGCTGTACTTCTTGGCGATGGACACGACGAGCCGGAGGTTGGCCGCGACGAGCTCCTTCTTGGCTTGGTCGCTGACCTTCTTGCCGGCCGTGATGGCCCGGACCGCCTTGCGCAGGGACTCCGGGTCGAGGCCGACCTCCGTCGTCTCGTGGCGCAGGCGCCGGTTGGCCTCGCGGATCTTCTGCTTCAGCGCGGGGTCGTCCTTCTTCTTCTTGGCCAGGGCCGACGTCCAGTCGTCCCGGGTGTCCTCGAGGTCGTTGATGGCCTTCAGCCGGGTCCGCAGCTCGTCGATGATCTTCTCCCGGTGGGCCGAGCGGAGGTTGAGGTCGCGGATCGTCCGGCTGATCTTGACGATGATCCGGCCGCGGCTGACGAGCGTCTTCTTCTTCTCCGCGATGCGGTCGAGCTTCCGGCTGAGCTCCCGGATCTTCTTGATCCGGGCCAGGATCTGCTTTTTCTTCTCCTCCAGCCTGCCCTCGGCGATGTCCTCCTCGGAGACGTCGAACATCTCCTGGATGACGAAGGGGTTCTCCTTGATCCGCTCCTCGAGGGACAGGACCTGGTTGAGGACGAGGCGGGTCCGGCTGAGGGCCTTGATGATGCTCTTCTCGCCGCGCTCGATCTCGCGGGCGATGGCGATCTCGCCCTCCCGGGTCAGGAGCGAGATGTTGCCCATCTCCCGGAGATAGAGCTTGACCGGGTCGGTCGTCCGCTCCAGGCCGTGGGTCGAGACGAGATCGGTCTTGCGGCGCTGGGGGATCATCTCCTTCTGGCGGGAATCCAGGATCTTGATCCCGTAGTCGCCCATCGAAGACAGGAAATCGTCGAAATCCTCCTCGGAATCCAGGTCCTCGGTGAAGGTCTTATCGATCTCTTCGAAGAGGAGATAGCCCTGCTTGCGGCCCTTCGAGATGAGCTGGGAGATCTCGTCCTTGTGGAACTTGTTATCGGGAGACACGGCGCGCACCCCTCTTTCCCTTGGGCATGTTGAGACGA
>MEYC01000054.1 GCA_001775715.1 Candidatus Aminicenantes bacterium RBG_16_66_30
AGCGGCAAGCCGTTCTGGGGATCGCGCAGTCCGTAGCGCAAGCCGAAGAAGAGGAGCGGCGACGTGATCCCCCCGCACTCGAATCCGGTATCCCCGACGCCCCCCGGCAGACCGGCCGCCGCCTCGATCGGCCATTCTTCCGCAGAGCCGCTGATCTCCAGCATCGACTTCATGACCGTCGGGGCGCAATGGCCCATCCGGAGCATGTTCACCAAGCTCCTCGCCCGGAAGCCGAGCCTTTTCCGGACGGTCCGTGCGCCCGTCCCTTCGAGAGCCTCCATTTCGGTCACCCCCTCCATTCAAAGATAGCGGCCGACCCGCCCCCGGTACTCCTCGTAGTCCCGGCCGAACATCTTTAGGAGGCACTCTTCTTCAGCCAGGATGATCCGGTGATGGACCACCGCGATCGCCGCCCCGACGATCAGGACCAGCGGATTCAACGTGTAGAGGGCCGCGGCGAGCATGGTCGCGTTCAAGCCGAGATACATCGGATTGCGGCTGAGCCGGTATACCCCGTCGGTCCTTAAGGCCGTCTCTTCGTTGGGGCAGCCGACCCGGAACGAGCTGCCGAGGCCGAGCCGTCCGGCCAAGACAAGGGCCCACCCGGAGATCCACAGGGCCACAGACACCCATCTTAAGAGCGGCGGCACGCGGATCGGCAATAGACCCACTCCGAAGCCCTGCAAGACCATGAACGTCCAGGGGACGATCATGGCCAGCTTGCTGACCAGGAAGACGGTCTTATCGATGGGAGCGCGGCCCTCCATGTCGATCTTCCGGCGCCGGAGAGAGGCCATCCCGGCGGCCATGACGGCCGCGAACACAAGGGGAAATGCCACGACCAAGATCGGCTCGATCAAGATGTCTCCCGGGCCCTCGGCGGGGCAAGTGGTCCCACCGGACGGCTTTGGCTGATTTCTCGCCTCGAGATTTTAGGTCGGCGCTTCGTTGGTTGTCAAGGCCGCAGGCGGTTGTCCCCGCATCGTCAGGCGCGATTGACAGGCCGCCGCGAATCCCCATAGAATGGCCCCGTGGCGGACGCGGGGCACATCGACATCGTCCGGGACCGGATCGAGCACTGGAACGACTGGCGCCGGAAGAACACCAAGGTTGTGCCCGATCTCTCGGGGGCCGACCTCTCCGATCTCCACCTCGCCGGGGCTAATCTGGCCAGGGCCGATCTCACCGGGGCCAAGCTCGCCGGGACGAACCTCAGCGGATCGAACCTCGCCCGGGCCAAGCTCTTCCGGGCCGACCTGAGCCAAGCCGACCTCAGCCGGGCGACCCTGTTCAAGGCCAATCTGAGCCAGTCGGACCTCGCCGGAGCGAACCTCAACGGGGCCGATCTGAGCGGCGCGTTCCTCATCCGGGCCAACCTCAGCGGCGCCAGCCTCCTCGGGGCCTGCCTGCAAGGGGCGAACCTCGGACAGGCCTCCCTTTTCCGGGCCAAGCTCGGCAAGGCCGTCCTGCGCCAGGCCTCTTTCTTCAAGGCCGATCTCTCCGAAGCCGATCTCTCCGAGGCCGACCTCGAAGGGGCCAATCTCCAGGAGGCCGTGCTCGAGCGGACCAACCTCCGCTCGGCCAATCTGGTCTCCGCCAACCTCTGTTTCGCCACCCTCCTCAGGACGAACCTGGAGAGCGCCGTCCTCGACAACTGTGCCGTTTACGGCACCTCGCTCTGGGACGTCAACCTGGCCGAATCCAGCCAGCGCGACCTCGACATCATGCCGGCCCAGCAGCCGGTCCTGTCGGTCGACAGCCTCCAGACGGCCCAGCTCGTCGGCATGCTCCTCCACCACGAGCGGGCCCGCTACGAGGTCTTCTCCATCACCCTCAACACCGTCCTCGTCATCGGCCGTTTCCCTCCGGAGCGCAAGCCCGTCCTGGCCGCCGTCAAGAACGCCCTTCGCCGGGGCGACTATTCGCCGCTCGTCCTCGACTTCCACCTGCCGGGGTCGGGGGACAAGAACGAGATCGTCAAGACGCTCGGCCGGATGTCCCGCTTCATCATCGCCGACATGACGGGCGACCGGCGCATCGCCGAGACGCTCGACGCCGTCGTCCATTTCCTGCCGTCCATCCCCATCCAGCCCGTCGGCGAGGCGGGGACGGAGCCGGGCGTCGCCGCCGGGCACTATCACAAGTACCGCTGGGTCCTGCCGTTCTGGAGCTTCCGCGACGAGCCGGACCTCGCCGCGAGGATCGGGCGCGAGGTCATCGCCCCGGCCGAGCAGAGGGCGGCCGAGATCCGGCAGAAGCTGAGCTTCGGGCTCTAAGACTTTTCGGGCCCGCGTTGATAATCCTTCCCCTCCGCGAGCGTCTGATGATAATATCAGCCCTTAAGGAGAGAGTATGAGCGCCCCGGTCCCCTTGATCGCCGAAAGGTTCCGAAAGCAGTTCCAGGGGAAACCCCTGCTCGTCGTTTCGCCCGGCCGGGTCAACCTCATCGGCGAGCACACGGACTATAACGAGGGCTTCGTCCTGCCCGGCGCCACCGATAAGGTCGTCGTCTTCGCCGTCGCGCCCCGGGCCGACGGGCTCTGCCACTTCGTCTCCCGCGACTTCAACCAGGAATTCCGCTGCGAGCTCGGCCGGTTCTACCGCTCCCCCCTCCGCTGGCCCGATTATCTCCAGGGGGTCCTCGATCAGTTCGTCAAGGCCGGGCACCGCATCTCCGGCGTCAGCTGCGTCTTCGGCGGCGACATCCCCATCGGGGCCGGCATGTCCTCTTCGGCCGCGATCGAGGGCGGCCTGGCCTTCGCCATCAACGCCCTGTTCGGGCTCGGCCTCGACAGCCTGACCCTGGTCAAGATGGCGCAGAAGGCGGAGAACGAGTTCGTCGGCGTCCGCTGCGGCATCATGGACCAGTTCATCAACGTCTTCGGCCGGGCCAAGACGGTCCTCAAGATCGACTGCCGCTCGCTCGGGTACGAGCACATCCCCTTCGAGCGCGAGGACCTGCGCATCGTCATCTCCGACACCCTGGTCCGGCGCGAGCTGGCCTCCTCGGAATACAACGTCCGCCGCGGCCAGTGCGAGGCCGGCGTGAACGTCCTCCGGACCCACGACCCTGCGATCCGCTCCCTCCGGGACGTCACCCTGGACCTCCTGCGCGAGCACCGGGCCGAGCTCGAACCCGTCGTCTTCCGCCGCTGCGAGTACGTCGTCCGCGAGAACATCCGCGTCGGCGACGCCTGCGCCGCGCTCGCCCGGAACGATTTCACGGTCTTCGGCGGGCTGATGAACCTGTCCCACGCCGGCCTCCGGGACGATTACGAGGTCTCCTCCGCCGAGCTCGACGCCCTCGTCGAGGCGGCCCGACGCGTCCCCGGCGTCCTCGGCGCGAGGATGATGGGCGCCGGATTCGGCGGCTGCACCATCAGCCTGGTCGAGGCCGGGGCCGTCCCCGAATTCGAGGCCCGGGTCGCCCGCGATTATGAGGCCCAAATGGGCAAGGCCCCCAAGATCCACGTCATCCGGATCGAGCAGGGGACCCGCGCCGTCGACCTCCCCTGAGGCCTGTTCGCCGGGCCGGCCGGATCGGCGGTCCTGACCACGTCGGTTGACATGCCGCCGGCCCTCCCATATAATCCCGCCCGGATTCTCCGGGACAATGGCCACGATCCTCATCATCGATGACGACCCTCTCATGGCCGAATCGTTGGGCCGTATCGTCAGTAAGATCGGCCATGACGCTATCAAGGCCACGAGCATCTCCGAGGCGCTCCAGGCCGTGCGCTCACATGAGGTCGATATCGTTTTCTGCGACGTCCGTATGCCCGACGGCTCCGGGCTCGACATCCTTCCCGATATCCGGGTCGCCCCATCGGCCCCCGAGGTGATCATCATCACCGGCTTCGGGGATCCCGACGGTGCCGAGCTGGCCATCAAGAAGGGGGCCTGGGATTACGTCGAGAAGCCCATCTCCGTCAAGGACGTCACCCTGTCCATCGAACGGGCCCTCCAGTATCGCGACAGGAAAAAAACGAGCGTGAAGCCCGTGGCCCTGAAAACGGAGGGGATCGTCGGCAAGGCCCCGAAGCTCGTGCCATGCTTCGACGTCCTGGCCCAGGCCGCCGGGAGCGACGCCAACGTCCTCATCACCGGGGAAACGGGCACGGGGAAAGAGCTGTTCGCCCTGGCCATCCACAGGAACAACGCCCGGGCCGGCCGCAACTTCGTCGTCGTCGACTGCGCCGCCCTTCCGGAGACCCTCGTCGAGAGCACCCTCTTCGGACATCTGCGCGGCGCGTTCACCGGGGCCGACAAGCCCCGGGAGGGATTGATCAAGCAAGCCGACGGCGGGACCCTCTTCCTGGACGAGGTCGGCGAGCTCCCGTCGTCCATCCAGAAGTCCTTCCTCCGGGTGCTCCAAGAGCGGCGCTTCCGCCCCGTCGGCGGAGGTCAGGAGGTTTCGAGCGATTTCCGGCTCGTCGCCGCCACCAACCGACGCCTCGAGGACATGGTTCGATCCGGCGGGTTCCGGGAAGATCTCCTGTTCCGGCTCCGGACGATCGTCCTCGAGCTGCCCCCGCTTCGCGAGGCCAAGGAGGACATCAAGGACCTCGTCGTCCACTATGTGCTCAAGTTCTGCGAACAGTACGAGATCCCCATGAAGAGCTTCTCCCCCGAGTTCCACGACGTTCTCATGGCTTATGACTGGCCGGGGAACGTCCGGGAGTTGATCCAAGCCCTGGAGAAGGCCATCGTGAGCGCCAAGGACGAGCCCGTCCTCTTTCCCCGCCATCTTCCGGAGCATATCCGGGTCCATCTCGCCCGGGCTTCGATCCTCCGGAAGCGGACACCGTCCTCACCCGCCAAGGCCCCCGATGACATCGCCACGGGCAGTCTGGCGGCATTCCGGGAGGCCGGGCTGGCCAAGCTCGAGGCGGACTACCTGGAATCGTTGATGAGGAAGACAAGCGGGGACATCGCCGAGGCCTGCCGCGTCTCGGGGCTCTCCCGGTCGCGCCTCTACGCCCTGCTCAAAAGGCACCGCATCCCGGCTTCCTGAGCCGGAACGGCGTCGTCCCTTTAGACGATTTTCCCCCGTTAATGACGGTTTTGGCACGTTTCTTGGATAGTTTTTGCTCGGAAGGGCTGAAGAGGGCTATGAACGTCATTTTCTACAAGGCGGGTCCCAACGGCGGCGCGGACGAGCTTCTTCGTTCCCTGACGGGCTTCGTGCCCGGGGACCGCCTGAATACGGTCTCTGACCTCACGAGCTTCTCCGAACGCATCCGGAGGCGGAGGGACCCCGATTCGATCGCCGTAATCTGGAATCCGTCGCGCGAGGACCTCCGGGCGCTTGGCGCGATGAAGGACATCCTTCGCGGAGGCCGCACGTTGCTCTCCCTCGCCGACCAGGAGGCGGAGACGATCGCGCTGGCCCACGACCTCCTGCCGGCTTTCATCGCCTACGTCGATGATGGCCACACCGAGATCCTGTCCGTGCTCGAGAAGCTGGTCAGGGCGAAGGGCAGGGGGGCGGGGCCAGGGGGATCCTCCTGATGTCCGGGCCTGGCTGGAGCTCCCCCGCGCGGCATCCCTTCCAGCGGGCCCGGCAGCCCTTCCCGAGAGGAACGGAGAGGATCCTGGTCGTGGACGACGATGCCATGCAGGTCCTGGCGATGACCAAGCTCCTGGAGCATCTCGGCTACCGGGTCGTCGGCATGACCAACGCCGTGGAGGCGCTCGAGAGGTTCCGGGAAGAGCCCGCCGCGTTCGATCTCGTCATCATGGACCAGACCATGCCCCGTCTTGCAGGAGATGAGATGGCCCGGGAGATCCTCAGGACCCGGCCCGGCTTTCCCGTCATCCTCTGCACGGGCTACACCGAGACCCTGGATGAGCCGCAGGCCCTGGCGCTGGGCATCCGGGCGTTCATCATGAAGCCCTTCACGGTCAAAGAGATCGCCGAGACCATCCGGCGTGTTCTGGTGACCGAGCACTGAGGACCCGCCCGGGCCCGGGCGGCTGTCCCGCGCGGCAAGACGCCTTCCCGCCGGAGCGGATAGTCCGGGGCCTCCGCGCTCCGGCGCTCCCTGGAAGGAGCCGTCAGGCGGCTGAGATCCCCCCCTCCGAAAATGGCACGTTTTTTGTATTCCATCAGCGGCGATCGGGCCGGAGTTTCTAATAGCGGAGAATCCGGCGCGGCTGCGGACGCGCCTTCGGCGAGAGGAGGACGAACATGAGAAGAAACCGTATGCGGGTGCTCATTCTGATCGCCCTGGCGCTCGGGTTCATTTTCGGGAGAAAGTCCGCGGCGGTCCGATATCCCTCGTCGGAGAAATAAGATGAAACCTAGGCCGTCTTCGGAGGCAGGAGGAGCCATGGACGGAAAATGCCCGTTCTGTTGGAACACCCACGTGAGCCCGGTCGGCCGGGATACCGACGGGCGCAGGCGGAGCTTCGGCGGAGAGCTCATGGAGTGCGCCGACTGCGAAAAATGGTACTGGGCCGAGACCGGAGAGGAGGTCGTCCGGCTGTTCGAGATCTGCCTGACCTCCATGATCAATCCCGGGCGGTGCCTCGAGGAGGTCCGGGAGCTGCTGAATTCCGGCGGCAACGGCTTTCCGCGGTACCGGACCGGGGAGTTCAACCGGCTCTGTAGCGACTGCCTGAGCGGCGCCTTCCAGCCGCGCCGGCCGGCCGCCCGTGTTTGAGGGCCCGGGCGCCCGCCCGGGTCCTTGACTTTCTTTTGGCGATTTCTTAACATCTTCTTGACAACTCGGCGGCGGGGAACCCTTAATCTGAGACTATGCCACTACAAAAGGAGGACCTCATGGTAAGAAAAGCGGTTAGGATCCTGGGTATCCTGGGGCTCGTCCTGGGACTCTCCGTCATGGGCCTGGCCCAGACGAAGACGCTGACCATCCTTCACACGAACGACACGCACTCGGCCCTTCTGCCTTTCACCCACCAGCCCTATCCCACGCCCTTCACCTGGCTCTGGCCCGACCACAGGCAGGGCTGGGTCGACGAGTTCCGCGGGCCCGGCGGCTTCAACCGGGACTACGCCGGGATCGCCCGGATGTCGACGCTCATCAAGAAGATCCGCCAGGCCAAGGACAACGTCCTGGCCTTCCACACCGGCGACGCCTTCGTCGGCAGCTTCATGTTCAACAAGTACCTGGGCTATCCCGAGCTCAAGATCATGGAGAACCTCTATGACGCTATGGCCGCGGGAAACCATGAGTTCGACCTGGGCATGGACGCCCTGGCGGGGATCCTCAGCGGCGTGATCCCCAGCGGCCCGGCCGTCACCCTGCCCCTCCTCAACGCCAACTACAACCTGACGGGCCACGCCCTGGCCGGCCTCCTCCAGAGATCGATCGTCCGGACGGTCGACGGGGTCAAGATCGGGATCTTCGGCATCGGCAACGAAGACCCGACCAACTTTTCCGCCGAGGTGATCGCCCGCTTTTCGAACGATCCCTACGCCGTCGCGGGCATGCAGGCGTACGAGCTGAGGGCCCAGGGGTGCCAGGTCGTCATCTGCCTGTCCCATCTGGGGACCCTGCTCGACACCGAGGGCCTCTCCCAGGTCCCCGGCGTCGACATCATCGTCGGCGGCCACAGCCACGACCTCTTCAGAAGGGCCATCCTCCGCAACGGGAAGATCATCATCCAGGCCGGGAGCCACGGCCGGTATCTCGGCGAGCTCCAGGTCATGGTCGAACCCGGCGGCGGCGTCAAGCTGCTGAATTGGCGGTCCCACGAAGTCGACAAGACGGTCAAGCCCGACCCGTCCCTCAAGGCCCAGCTGGATATGCTCACCGCGGGCGTCGTCCAGGACCCGAGGTTCGGCCCCGTGTTCACAGAAGCCGTGGCCTACGCGTTCCGGAACATCGATCAAGAATGGCCGGCGAAAGGGCCCAACCGGGACGCGCCGCTCGGGATCCTTGTCGCCGACGCGATGAAGAGCGCCCTGCTGGCCAGCCCGGGCCTTCCCCCGGTCGACTGCGTCCTCGATCCTATGGGATATACCGAATTCGGGATCCCCGCGGGGAAGGTCGTCGGCAATGACATCCTCCGGGCCGTCCCCTACGGCTACGATCCCGCGTCCGGGCTCGGCTTCAAGATCGTCATCGCGCCCTTGCCCGGAGAGTTCATCCTCGGCGCGCTGGAGTACACGGTCACCTACGTCGAATACACGGACTCCCTCAGCGTTCAACCGTCGGGCCTGACCTTCGCCTACGATTCGAGCCAGCCCCCGGCGGCGAGCCTCGGCGACATCAGCCGGCTCGACCCGATGTCGGTCAAGATCGGCGATGAATACGTGGCCGCCAACCTCCAGAAGATCTATTACGTGGGCATGACGGACCAGGTCTTCAAGTTCCTGAACAGCCTCGTCGGCGGCGGCCTGGTCAAGATCGACACGGGCCTCTTCGAATACAACGCCGTCCGCGACTATATGCGGGCGCTTCGTTTCGTTTCCTACAGGTCGGAAGGCCGGGTCATCGACACGGCGCCCGGGCCGGCGTTGGCCCTCAGCCGCAGATAGCGAATCCGGCCCGCAGGGGCCTGACAGCGGCGGTCCGGAGAACGCCTCCGGACCGCTGCCCGCTTCAGTCCGCGCCGATGGGCCGGTCGATCGATTCGGCCTCGAGGCCGCCGAGGTGGCGGGCGCCCTTCTCGGTGACGACCATGCAGTCCTCGATGCGGACGCCGAACTCGCCGTAGATATAGATCCCCGGCTCGTTGCTGAAGGTCATGCCCGGTTCGAGCACGAGCGTGTTGCCCTTGACGAGATAGGGGTATTCGTGGCCTTCCATGCCGATGCCGTGGCCGAGGCGGTGGGCGAAGAACTTGTAGCCGGGTCCGAATCCGGCGTCCTCGACGACCTTGCGGGCCGCCCGGTCAACCGATTCGCAGGTCGCCCCGGGCCGGGCCGCCTTGAGGGCGGCCTTCTGCGCCTTCCTGACGATGTCCCAGACCCGGCGCTGCTTGTCCGACGCCTTGCCGAACACGAC
>MEYC01000055.1:0-1943 GCA_001775715.1 Candidatus Aminicenantes bacterium RBG_16_66_30
CAAGGGCGACCCCGAATGGAAGGACTACTGGGACGAATACCTCAACGGCCGCGGCGAGGTTATGATCGGCAGCGTCCAGGCCATCGAGACGGTTCGCCCCTTCTCGCCGTCCGACACGATCGGCTGGAACATGGACGTCCCGGACGCCTGGCGGGCCCGCTACATCGTGAACCAGGTCGCCGCGTGGGAGAAAGAGGGGCGGATGCCCCAGCTCATCCTTATCTGCCTCCCCGACGACCACACCAGCGGGACGTCGGAGGGCTCGCCGACCCCGGAAGCCTCGGTCGCCGACAACGACCTGGCCTTCGGCCGTATCGTCGAGGCCTTCAGCCACAGCTCCTTCTGGAAGGAGACCGTGATCTTCGGCATCGAGGACGACCCCCAGAACGGCTGGGACCACGTCAGCGGCTACAGGACGACGGCCTATTGCGCGAGCCCGTACACGAAGCGCGGCGCCGTCGTCAGCACCCAGTACAACACGACGAGCCTCCTCCGGACGATCGAGCAGATCCTCGGCCTGCCGCCGATGAACCAGTTCGACGCCACGGCGACGCCGATGTTCGACTGCTTCACGTCGACGCCGGACCTCACGCCGTTCGACGCCGTGCCCAACGCCATCCCGCTCGACACGATGAACCCGCCGAAGGAGAAGATCGCCGACGCCTTGCTCCGCCGCCACGCCGTCCAATCGGGGCGCCTGAATTTCAAGCGAGTAGACGCCTGCCCGGAGGACACGCTCAACCGCATCCTCTGGCACGCGGTCAAGGGCAGCGCCGCCCCCTACCCCGCCTGGGCCGTGACCCTGGTCCCCGACGATGACGACGATTGAAAGGAGATGCCATGACCGTTCTCAAGCCCCTCGACTGGATCATCATCCTCATCTACTTCGGCGTCATCCTCGGCCTGGCCTGGAAGGTCATGCGCCAGAAGCAGAGGACCTCGACGGACTACTTCCTGGCCGGACGCAACCTGGGCTGGCTCATCGTCGGGGCCTCCATCTTCGCCTCGAACATCGGGGCCGAGCACCTGGTCGGCCTGGCCGGGTCGGGCGCGACCGACGGCGTCGCCATGGCCCACTACGAGCTCCACGCCTGGTGCCTGCTCGTCCTCGGCTGGGTCATGGTCCCGTTCTACATGCGCTCGAAGGTCTTCACCATGCCCGAGTTCCTGGAGAGGCGCTTCTCTCCGGCGGCCCGGACGGTCCTCTCGCTCATCTCGCTCGTCGCCTACGTCCTGACCAAAATGGCCGTCGGGATTTTCGCGGGAGGCATCGTCTTCAGTGTCCTCCTCCCCGAGCTCAACTTCATGGGCCTCGACAGTTTCTGGATCGGTTCCATCCTGGTCATCCTCATCACCGGGCTCTACACGGTCATGGGCGGGCTCAAGGCCGTCGCCTACACCGAAGCCATCCAGACATTCATCTTCATCGTCGGCTCGGCCCTGGTGACCTACTTCGGCCTAAAGGCCCTCGGCGGCTGGGGTGAGTTCCGGAGGATCGCCGGCTCGGGGATGTTCAACCTGTGGAAACCCCTCGTCCCCGCGGGAGTCCAGGGGACGTGGGCCCCGGTCCAGGAGGCCGGCCGGATGGCCTGGTACTTCAACGACAACTATCCCTGGATCGGCATGCTCTTTTGCGCGCCCATCATCGGCCTATGGTACTGGTGCACCGACCAGTACATCGTCCAGCGCGTGCTCGGCGCCCCCAACGAGCGCCAAGCCCGCCGGGGCTCCATCGCCGCAGGTTTCTTCAAGCTTCTGCCCGTCTTCCTCTTCATCATCCCCGGCATGATCGCCTTCGCCCTGGCCAAGAGCGGCCAGAGCCAGACCCTCCGGCAGGAGCTCTTCGGCACAGGCACGGAGCTCATCCGGGCCAACGCCCAAAAGGCCTTCCCCATGCTCGTTGCCAACGTCCTGCCCATCGGCGTCCGCGGCATGGTCGTGGC
>MEYC01000055.1:1962-3572 GCA_001775715.1 Candidatus Aminicenantes bacterium RBG_16_66_30
ATGAGCTCTCTCGCCGGCGCCTTCAACGCCGCGTCGACCCTTTTCACCATGGACTTCTACTCGCGGCTGAGGCCGAAGGTGACCCAGGAACGGCTCGTCTGGGTCGGCCGCGTGGCCACGGGCGTCATGGTCCTCATTGGACTCTTCTGGATCCCCGTCATCCGCGGCGGCCGTGGCCTCTACGATTATCTCCAAGGCGTCCAGTCCTATCTGGCCCCGCCTATCTTCGTCGTTTTCTTCTTCGGCGTCTTCATAAAGCGACTGAACGCCAAGGGCTGCCTGGCCGCGCTCGGGACGGGCTTCGCCCTCGGGCTCTTCCGCCTGGCGGTCGACACGCCGGTCAAGCTCATCAGCGGCTTCTCCTATGCCGAGGGCTCGTTCCTGTGGATCGTCAACCACATCTTCTTTCAGTACTACAGTCTGATCATCTTCATCGTCAGCGTCGTCGTCATGATCGTCGTCAGCTACCTGACCGAGCCGCCGGCCTACGAGAAGATCAGCGGGCTGACCTACGGCACGGTCACGGCCGAGCACCGGAAGGAGTCGAGGGCCAGCTGGACGGCGACCGACATCATCGCCTCCGGCATCGTCCTGGCCCTCATCCTCGCCGCTTATCTCTATTTCACGGGGTGAGGGGGACGCGATTCGCGAGCGTGCCCAAATGATGCTCCCGGGCCCGGCCGGAGATCGAAGCCAGGCCATCTCGTCGTCCGCAAAGCGCTGGAACCGTCGCCTCGAGCCGCCTTCTCGGGCAAATGACGGTTGCCGCTTTGCCCTAGATCTCGTAATCGGTCCTATTATTGCCCTCGTCCTTCTCGCGCTCCCTCCCATCGCCGCGACGCAGACTCCCGAAACACTTCGGAGTCTGCCGGAAACGCGGCGGTCCGAGCCCATCGCCCCGGGGATCGAACACATTGAGATCCGGCGCGGGGATTTCGGGCGGGGGATCGGCACCGACCGCTGGACGGTCAACGTCCTCGTCCTCGACCCGTCGAAAACGAAGCTCTTCCTCGGCCGGGCCCTCGACCGGGGCGTCGGGACCGAGACGCCCAGCTCGATCGCCGCCCGCCGCGGCGCGCTGGCCGCGGTCAACGGCGGATATTTCAGGACAGAGGGAGTCTACCGGGGAGAGCCGGCGGGGATCCTGGCGCTGGCCGGAAAGGTCCTCAGCGAGCCGTACCGCAAGCGGCCCGGTCTGGCCGTTTCGAACGCCGGCGGAAAAACGAGGCTGGCCGTCGTCGACGTCGACTTCGGGGCCGAGGTCGTCCCGGCCAGGGGCGCCCGGCGGCGCGTCGACGGCGTCAACCGGCCCCGTCTCGACGACGAGCTCGTATTGTTCACGCCGGAATTCCATCGAACGACGCTCTCGGGCCCTTCGGGGGTCGAGGCCGTCGTCGCGGGGGGCCAGGTCGTCTCCGTCCTCGAGGGGGAGGGTAATGCGGTCATCCCTCCGGACGGTTGGGTCGCCTCCGCCCACGGAGCTTCGGCCGCCTGGGTCCGCGGCACCATGAAAAAAGGGACCCGGGCTGAAGTGAGGAGCGACGTCCGCTTAAACCCGCGGCCCGGCTTCACTCCGGAATTCGTCATCGGCGGCGGCCCGCGCCTGGTCA